>NZ_JACDDD010000039.1:0-13754 GCF_013817205.1 Polaromonas sp. | reverse complement strand
ATCGTCGACGCCTCGGGTGCGCGCACACTGGACGTGCCGCGCGGCGAAATCCGCTTCGAGGATGTCGGCTTCAGCTACAGCCCCGCCGGCGCACGCGTGATCGACGGTTTGACGCTGACCGTGCGGCCGGGTGAAAAGATCGGCCTGATCGGCCGCTCTGGCGCCGGTAAATCCACCCTGGTGAACCTGCTGCTGCGTTTTCATGACCTCAGCAGCGGACGCATCCTGATCGATGGTCAGGACATCTCGAGGGTGACGCAGGACAGCTTGCGCAGCCATATCGGCATGGTCACACAGGACACCTCGCTGCTGCACCGCTCGGTGCGCGACAACATTGCTTACAGCCGGCCGGGGGCGACAGACGAGGACGTGCGCCGGGCTGCTGGCCGCGCCGAAGCCGACGGCTTTATCGCTCACCTGAGCGACCCGCATAGTCGCTCCGGATACGACGCCCATGTCGGCGAGCGCGGCGTCAAGCTTTCGGGCGGGCAACGCCAGCGCATTGCGATTGCGCGTGTGATGCTCAAGGATGCGCCCATCCTGCTGCTCGACGAGGCCACCAGCGCACTCGACTCAGAGGTCGAGGTCGCGATCCAGGGCAGCCTGGACTCGCTGATGCAGGGTAAGACCGTGATTGCGATCGCGCACCGCCTGTCAACCATCGCCGCGATGGACCGCCTGATCGTTCTGGATCAAGGCCGCATTGTGGAAGAAGGCGACCACCGCAGCCTGCTGGCCAGCGGCGGCCTGTATGCGCGGCTGTGGGCGCACCAGAGCGGGGGTTTTCTCAGTGACAACCTCAAGGAAGAAGTGCTGTCCGGCGCGTGAATTCAGTCTCTGGAACCGCGCATACCGTTCAGCGCCTCTCGATCACCGGTCGGCCAGCCTCCACGGAAAACTGCGCCAGGGTTTCGATGCCGCTATCCTGCTGCGTAACATCACTGACCACGCGCAGCGTGGTCGTCAGCCGCTGCGGGGTGAACTCGGCCACGCCGTAACCCCGGCGCTCCGAATCGGCGAACAGGAAATGCGGGTTTTCCGCCAGCACCTCCGGGATCCTTGCATTGCCTGCAGAGCGCGAGGTGATGCTGGTGCCACAAAATTCCACTCCGACCGCTGCGCTGGCAGTATCCGCGTAATCAGCTCTGACATGGCCGACCCAGTTTTCATGCACGTCGCCCCCCAGCAGCACAGGATTCGCCACCTGGTGTTTTTGCAGCGCGTCTGTCAGCCGGGTGCGTGCCGGTGCATAGCCGTCCCACCCGTCATTCCAAAACACTTGCCCCGGACCCCGCTTGAAGTCGCGCCGACCGAACAGCGACTGCTGGCCCAGCACGTTCCAGTGGCTTTCGCGACTGGCAGCGCGCGCCAGTTCTGCATCGAGCCAGCCCTCCTGCTGGCGGCCCAGCATGCTGCGGGCCGGGTCATCCCACGCGGGGCAGGTGGCAGGGTCCAGCGTGCTCGAACCGGCCTTTCCGTCGCGCGTGCAGACCTGTGCATCTTTGTACTGCCGCGCATCCAGCATGCCCAGCGATGCCAGCCGGCCGTACGGCTGTCGGCTGTAAAGGCGCATGTCAGCGCCTGCGGCCAGGCCGGCCATGGCACGCGTGAGCACCGATACGGGCAGCGGCATGTGCTCATAAAACGCCTGGTAGCCTGCAGCGCGCCTGACGGCAAAATTTTCCACGGGCGGACCGCTGTTGCCCTGCGTCAGACCGGCGTAGTCGTTTTGCACCTCATGGTCGTCCCAGGTAACCAGCCACGGACAGGCAGCGTGCATCGCCTGCAGGTCCGCATCGCTGCGGTGCAGCGCATAACGCTGGCGGTAATCGTCCAGCGTGACTACCCATCCGCCGGTAGGCGCACGCACGGCGTTCGCGGCATTCGGATATTCGTAGATGTAGTCGCCGAGAAACATCACAAGATCCAGGTTTTCATCCCGCATGTGACGCCACGCGCTGTAGTAACCGTGCTCCCAGCGCTGGCACGAGGCATACGCCAGCCGCAGCCGCGCCACCGCTGCGCCGGGCGCAGGAAAGGTACGCGTGCGGCCCACAGCGCTGACGGCATCACCAGCCACGAAGCGGTAAAAGTACCAGCGGTCCGCTTCCAGCCCCTGCACTTCGGCATGCACCGAATGCGCCAGACCCGGCAACGCCAGGGACTGGCCTGCCTGCACCACACGCGAAAACTTCTCATCGTGCGCCACTTCCCAGCGCACGGCAATCGGCCCCTGCCCTGCAGGCACCAGCAACCGTGTCCATAGAACCACCGACGACGGCGTTGGCGAACCGCTGGCCACGCCGAGCCCGAAGGGGTTGCTGTCGGCACGCAGCGCGGCCCACGCGCGCGCCGGCAAAACCAGGGCGGCGCTGCCGGCCACTGCCCACCGAAGGACCTGACGACGGCCAGCTGGTGCAGGCAGCGTCATGCGCCGGCCTGCGCGTCTGCGGGGACCGGCAAACGCACCGTGAAGCAGGTGCCCGCGCCAGCCTGGCTGCTGACCGACACGCTCCCGCCGTGCATATTCACCGCATTTTTCACGATGGCCAGACCCAGGCCGGTGCCCGGGATGCTGCCGACGTTGCTGGCACGGTGAAAG
Source organism: Polaromonas sp. (assembly GCF_013817205.1). Classification (GTDB taxonomy): domain Bacteria; phylum Pseudomonadota; class Gammaproteobacteria; order Burkholderiales; family Burkholderiaceae_C; genus Polaromonas. The sequence continues at coordinate 11,152 of NZ_JACDDD010000039.1, read as the reverse complement.
GATTCGAAGAGGTGGGAAAGTTCGTCTGCGGGTATGCCAATGCCCTGATCCGACACCTCGAAAACCATGCCCTGTTTGTCCGCGGACACCCTGAACAGGACGTGACCGCCCCCCGGTGAATATTTGAGTGCGTTGGACAGCAGATTGCTGAAAATGTGTCTGAGCAGTTTTTCGTCATACAGCCCCGGTTCGACCCCCGCCGCATAGTCCAGCTGCAGTTCGCACTGGCTGCCGGGCTGCAGCAGCCGCGCCTCGACGATCAGTTGATGGCACAGCGCCTGCAGATCAAGTGGCCGCGGCTTGAACTCCAGCATCTGCGCCTCGGCCTTTCCGATCAGCAACACCCGATCCAACATGCGCATCATGCGCTGCACGCTGTCGGCAATGCTGTCCAACGTGTCGGATTTTTCCTGTGCCGGCAGGCGATCACCATAATGCTTGAGGATCTCGCCGGATGACAGGATGGTGGCCAGCGGCGTACGGAACTCATGGCTGGTCATAGCCACAAAGCGGCTGCGCAGCTCATTGAGCTCTCGTTGTTGCGCCAGTGCCTCGCGTGTGTCCTCTTCGGATTTTTTGCGCTCGGTGATATCCAGAAACGTCCAGATCACCCCCGCCTCCGGGTGCTCCGGGCGCAGGCAATTGCCGCCCATCTGCACCCAGAACAACTCACCGTTGCGCCGCCGCAACTGCAACTCACAGGCGTGGGTGCCCGAGGCGCGCAAAGCTTGCGCGGCGACTTGCCCAAAAGAGGCCCAGGCAGCGCTGTCGATATGGAGCCGTTCGGATGAGTGGCCGATCAACGCATCGCGTGGATAGCCGACCATCTCGGCAAACTTCTCGTTTACCCACTCATGCTTGCGCGCCACGGACAGCACGATACCCACCAGCGCGCTGTTGAGAATCGCTTCGCGCTCGGACGACGTGCGCAGCAGTTCGGCCTCCAGCTCCTTGCGCCGCGTGATGTCCATCATCACCCAGACCGTCCCCTGACTCAGGTCACGCGGGCTCACCGCCTTGCCCGACAAGGAAATCCAGATGCGCGCACCGTCGTACTGAAGCATCTGGATCTCGGTCTGGTACGCGCGCCCCTCGCGGATGCAGGCGGCCACCTCGCCGCCCACGCGCAGGTACTCCTCGCGCGACAGATAAAACGGTTCCATCGAGGTATGTATCTGATCGCCGACACCCAGAATATCCCGCATCGCTTGGTTGGCCCAGCGAAAACGTCCCTCAGCCGTCAGAAAGGCGATGCCAACAATGGAGTTGGCCAGAATGGTTTCACGTTCCTGCAGCACGGTGCGGTAGCGCTCCTGCGACTGGCTCAACGCCTCAACCATGGCGTGCTCCGCCTGCGTAGCGGCTTGGGCCTGCTCTTTCTCGGCCTGCACCACATTGATGCGGTCTGCCAGAGCAAAGGACAGCAGCAGCATTTCAAGCGCGGACCCAATCAGCAAGGCATTGGCTGTCAGCAGGTTGGACGGTAACACGCCGGTGTTGTGCAGGACCAGCGTTGTGACCCCCAGCAGCAGAACCGCCCAGGCGATCAGAAAATAGCGCGCACCGGGATGCTTGTCGCGCACGCTGAACACGCCGGCCAACACCACGGTGGCAACACTGACAACGGCCAGCACCGTCACCATCCAGGACGAGACTGTGTACGGCAAGGTAAGCGCCGCCAGCAGAGCCATCAGCCAGCCACCCACCAGCACCAGCATCAGGCGGTTCATGCGCGGCATGCGGGTGGGCGCTGCCAGGAAGTTACAAGCGAACAACAGGCCGAAGGCCGCGGCAACCGCCATACCGACGGGCGGCGAGACACTGTTCCACCAGACCTGGTCCGGCCACAGGAACTGCGCCCCCAGTCCGGTCAGCGCTACCTGCGCCACCGCCATGCCGGCAACAAAACCAACGTAAATCAGATAGGCGCGGTCCCGCACCGAGCCATAAAGCAGCAGGTTGTAAAGCAGCAGACCGATGAGCAGGCCGAAATAAAGGCTCAGCAGCGCGTATTCAGCCTGGTCGTGCGCCCAGAGCGCCGACGCCTGCCACAGGCGCACCGGCGCCGACAGCGTGCCCTGGGACTGCACACGCAGGTAAATCACATGGGCCTGACCGGCTTGCAGCGTCACCGGCATCACGTGGTTGCGATGCGGAACGGCCCGGTTTGCAAAGGGCTCCAGATCACCGCCGCGCTGCTGCGTGTAGCCGCCCCCGGCAGCAGGCTGGTACAGCTCCACCTGGTCGAGCGCCGGGTAAGCGACTTCGAGCAGCCAGGGTGCGGGTGTGTCCGGCTGCGCTTGCAGCCTGATGCGCAGCCAGAAGGCGGAACGCGTCAAGCCGAAGTTGGTCGCCGAACCACTTTGCACCACGGGCCGGAACTGCGCTTGCAGGGCTGGCTTCAACACCTCGTCGAGTGTCAGCGCTGCGCCCGGATCTTCCAGCACCATGAAGGCGCGCGACAAGCTATAACTGCCCGCATTGCCGATGTCCAAAGCCCCAACCTGGGCACGGGCGACTTGCGGCGCGACTACCAGCACTGCCAGCAACAAGGCCGCCACGCAGCCGGCCAGGCTGGTTCGGAAATGGCGCGCGAGCTTGATCATATAGAGGGTGTGCTGACGTGAACCCGGAGTAGTGCAGGCCATTATCCACGCGCCTTGGCGCCTGCCGCGTGTGGCTGACTGGACAAACTGCGCCTGCAAGGCTAAGGTGCCCCCATTACGCCTGTCGGAGATTCACATGGCCCTTACTCACGCCCAGCCGCTTGACGTGATCAGCATTCGTCCCCTGGCAGCCCGGATCCCGGAGACCAAGACCCACAGCCTGCTCAAGACCGACCAGATGCAACTGATGCGTCTGGTGCTGGTCGCCGGCCAGACTGTGCCCGAGCATCAGGTAGCCGGCGAGATAACGCTGCTTTGTCTGGAAGGTCGCGTGTTGGTGAACACACCCGGCAGGCAGTGCCGCCTGGGGGAAGGTGATCTTGTGGTGCTCCCAGCGCATGAACCGCATGCGCTTGAAGCACAAACCGACAGTTCGCTCCTTGCCACGCTGCTGCGGCACCACGATACCCAAGCAGTGTGAATCGGTTACTTTGCTATTGATTTGATAGCATTTTGCGCCTGCAGGGTGTGGGCCGCAGTCGAGTGTGAATAGGTACTTGAAGGCTGTGCATCTCTGCGCCCAGCGGGCAACCGAAAGTCATGTGCTCAGTGCTGAGTCGACATCACTTCCCTGGCGGTTTCGGCGACGCAGTAGTCAAAAAACTCGTCCAGCTGGTTGGATTTGTCAAACACCGCATCCGCTCCCAACTCCATGGCACGGCGGCGCACATCGTCGGTGGCGTAATTGGTCAGCACAACCACTTTCTGATACGGCTCGCGTTGGCGGCAGCCAGCCAGCACGCCCAGCCCGCTTCCCTCCTGCAGGAACAGGTCGACCACAGCGAGTTGCCAATGTCCGTCATTGATCAGCAGCCAGCGGGTGGCGTCCATTTCGGTGGCCGCGTGACCGACCACCTTGACCGACGCAATTTCCTCCAGCGTTTCGATCAGGTTGTCGAGGATCGTCTGGTTGTCTTCGACGAGGTAGGTAATCAGTGCCACGGGTTGTCCAGTCTTTTTGTAAATAATTGGCCCGCACTTGCTACACGGGCACTCGGTCAGTTCATCAACGTCACGTGCTGTTTCATGTGTGTGGCCTTCAGGCGTGCGTGCGCCGCATCAAGAGCAGCAAATGCCGCATTGATTGCCGCAAGGTTGCGCACTGATGCGCGAAGCAACATCTCGTAGGTGGCGCGCAGGAAGTCGTGGTCCGCCAGCGCAACGGTGGGTCGCATTGCCAATGTAATCACTTGTGGCTGCATGAACGCTCCTGATGGACCTTGAACTCCAGCCAAGAAGCCAGCACAACAAAAGCCTTGACTCATTGTCATGGTGCAACCACCCCGGTGCCATAGGCAAACTGAACGTCGGAGTGTGGGAGTTCACCTACCACCTAACGGTGCAGCAGCTGACGGGTGATACACGAGGGCTCACCAAAGCGGCACGCAGGCAGGTGCAGAAGGTGTCGGTTAAAGCGGTCGCAGTTGTGTGGGCGCGTCGTGATCGCCCATGGCCTGCTTGAAACGGATGTGTGCTTGGTCCATGGCCACCATGGCGGCATTGACGGCGTGGTCGTCGGGCGGGCTCATGCTCAGGAATTTCATATAGTCGGCTCTGGCCTCGTCATAGTCTGCCAGTGCCTGCTGGGCTGCGGAGAGTGTGTCGGGCAAGGTCATGACCGTCAGATGACTGGCTGGACGACACCGGGGTCTTCGGGATGCGGGAGCGGCGGCACTGGCCCCAAGTCAGGCTCGACCGGAAGCTCAGCCGGCCCGCCCTCGGGCTCGTCACCGTAGGGTGGTGTGTGCTGGGTGGCGTTCAGTGACGGCATGATCATGCCACCGCCATCAGCAGATCCAGCGGAATACCGGCACCCACCACCGCAGCCACTGCGCCCACACTGGCAGACACTGCCGATACATATGCCAGTAGCGCGACGACCCATGGCCGTGCATCGGGCTCGGCCACCAGCGCTGGACGGCCGGACGATGAAGGAGGTTTTTGCGTACTCATGGGGGATGGCAATGGAGTGAAATGGAATGGAATGGAAAAAGTACATTCATTTTGCGCTGCCAGACTGGGGCGGCCCATAGGCCGACATGTGCTAACCCTGTCGGCGTGCGCCGACAGGTCCCCCAGCGTCCGACGGTGTCATTGCTCCTGTTTTTATAGCATGATGCGCCCGCAGGACGTGGGCTGGAGTCGAATTTTAGGCCCCGTGCAAACCGTTCGCGTTGTTCGGCAGCCTACAGCTTGGGAATGCGCAAGGTCTTGCTAAGCATCAGCGTGCCAGACAAAACAAACAAAAGCGATAGCGGATGCAGACCCCACGGGCCGAGCTGCCACACGCCGCCATACAACTGGTCTCCCAGCCGCCCTTGCCAGGCCGCAAAGGCCAGCACCGCCGTCAACAGAACGCTGGTGGGTATCGGCGTGCCTTCGAAATACGGCACCTTGGCCGCGCCCTCCGACAGGGTCTCGGCGGTTACGTTGTAGCGTGCCAAGCGGCTCACGCCACAGCAGACAAAATAAATCAGCGCAACCCAGTCCCAGCCACCGCGCATGCCAGCCGCAAAAGCCAGTGCTGCCGGCGCCAGCCCGAAAGAGATGATATCGGCCAGTGAGTCCAACTCGCGGCCCAGGGCCGAGTGCTGGTTGCGCCAGCGTGCCACTTTCCCGTCAAACACATCAAAAATGAAGGCGACAGGCGCCATCGCCGCTGCCAGGTAGAAGAAGCGCGTATCGCCCTCCACCGCGAACAGCATGGCCAAAAACACGCCGGCTACCCCGCAAGCCGCATTGCACAAGGTCAGAAAGTCGGCCAGGTGAAAATCCCGGACCATTGAGAAATGGCGTGGGCGATCGGTCACTGGCGCTTTCTGGGATGGACGGAACACAGGCTCATTTGGCAGGGACGATCAGCACAGGCGCATTGGTCGTGGGCTCGATACGCACAGAAGTCGCGCCCGGTGGCACCACCACGGTTTCGACCTCGCGGATCACGCCGCCGCCGGCGACGCTGCCCTGCGTGTTGCCATAACCCATGACACGCGCCTCACAGGCTACGCGGTCCTCGCCGGTCAGCACTTCGCAGCGCTGGCGCGCGTTGGCGTCAAACTGGGCGCCGGAATTGTCCAGTTTGCCGCTGCGTTTTTCAGCGGCTGCATTGTTGACCTCGCGCAGGCAGGTGGCCTGGTCCTGCTGCGTGCGGTCGGTCATGCAGGCCTGCCGTTCCTTTTGGGCATTGCCCGACGCATCGATGCCGGTGGTTCCGGTAGCGGTGATCGGCACCTGCGCAACCGCGGCGCCGGCGGCCATCAACAACGATAAGCCCATGGCTGCCAGCAGGCGGGTGATGGTGGTTCTGGATGCAGACTGAAAAGAGGGGGACATGCTCAAGCTCCTTGGCTTATGAAGATGCTTGAGTCTGGAACACGGGCAAGCATTCAACTGAGGGGATTCATCGCCGACAAACGGGGTCTGCCACCCGTGCACCTGTAGGACAGGTCTTTCAGCCGAAAACCGCTATGCAGCTCAGGACAGCTTGGCCGGCCGGCTTTCGCTGGGCATCGTGAAGGAGTCTTCCCACTGCACTGCAAAACGGTCTGGTTTTTCTTTGGTCATGGAGCCTGTGCCGTCGGGATTGAAGCCCACATCGGCCTTTTTTTCGCGCGCCTCTGTAGTCGTTGCCTGCTTGTCCTTGAGTTCCTGGATCGCCACAGCCTTGGCCGCACGGACTTTTTCACTGGTGAACTCGTTGAGCGCTGCATGGAAGCTGCTGTCACCGCCGCGGGTTTCCTCGGCTTCCCGCTCGACGAACTCCGGCTCACCGAGGAAGGCGGTGCGCATGGCGCCGGTCGACGGCAGGCTGTTGCTGCGCACGGTGGTGTAGCCAATACCGCACTCCATCAGCAGACTTTCCTTCATGTCGCGCTGGGCCCTGGTTAGGCCGCGCTTGCCGGGCACATCTACACAACCGACAACCTTGCCATCGAGCGTGCTGACCGTGAAGCTGCAGTAAACGCCATTCAGCAAATCGTGCCAGTGCGGGGCCTTGTTCTCCGGCTTGTCGCGGGTGCTGGGAACCGTGAAACGCATGACCGGCACCTTGACCATCACGGCGTGGTCTGGAAACGCCATGCGCAACCATTTCCAGACGTCCATTTCTTCAGTGGTCACCAGGCCCCTGGCGTTGAGCAACCAGCGGGCGGGCAGGCGCAGCTTGCGATCAGCATGGCGCTGCACCCAGAGCCTGTGCAGCAGCGCACCCAGCCCCGTGCCAACAAGCAGCCCCACAGCAACCAACAGCCATGTCAATGCGTTCACGTGTTCTCCTCCAAGGCATGTATCCGCCTGGAGCAGCATAAGTCACAAACGCCCCGGCGGCAAAAAATGAGGCCTGGATGGCTTGCCAACAGATGCGGCGCCGCAACAACCAGTGCGCCTCAGCCTGATTCGCCGTCCCTCAGCAGAAACTGCATGCTGGTTCCGGCCAGCTCAAGCACGTCGTTGTGCCGCAGCGGGGCGGCCTCACCACTCACGACGGTGCCATTCAGTAACGGGGCAATCGGGCCTGTCAGGTGGGCGACGTAATAACCGTAACGCCGATGCGACACCGCAACCACGCTGACTTCGGGATTGCCAAAGGTGCTCACCGCCTTGACCACCGGCACCTCCAGCCCGGCCGACGATCCGGAGAGAACCTTGAAACTCGCATGCAGCGAAGCCTGGGCAGACAAGTCCTCTGCCGGGTTGTGGACGTCCAGCTTCATCTCTGCAGTTTGGTGATAGCCTGATTCGCCCGAAGCGGCGAGGTACTGGACCTTGAAGTTGCCGATGGCGATGGCATCGTTGTCCTGCAACTGCTCGCGCGACTTGATCATGTGGCCGTTGAGGTAGGTTCCGTTGGTGCTACCCAAGTCCTCGACATACACGTCGGCCAGCCCGTGCAGCTCGAACACGCAATGCTCGCCGCTGACCAGCGGGTTGTTCAGCACGATGTCGTTGTAGGGCCTGCGGCCCAGCGTGGTGCGGTCCTTGCGCAGGTGAACATGCTTGATCTCAACGCCCTCGACCGATGCAATGAGTTGCGGCATAACAGCTCCCACAGTTCAGCACCGGCGCCCGTCGCACGGTGGTTCTCCCATGGTATGCCGCAGCCCGTGCCGAAACAAGGGGTGGGCCGCCTGAGACGCAACAGACTGTGACCAGTCGTCGCTGATCTTCAGGCGTCATCCGCCCTCACCCGCCAACCTGCTTGACGGCAAAGCCCTGCTTCTTCAGCAGTTCGAGCAGCTTGGCGAGGTGCTCGCCCTGGACCTCGATCACACCATCCTTGACGGTGCCGCCCGAGCCGCAGGCCGCCTTGAGGTGCTTGCCCAGTTGTACCAGCGCCGATTCGGCCAGCGGCACGCCCTTGACCAAGGTCACGCACTTGCCGCCGCGTCCCTTGGTTTCGCGCGAGACCCGCACGATGCCATCGGTCGCCGGCGCGGCTTTGACCTGGCGACAGGCACAACGCGTCTGCGGCTGGCGGCAGGACGGGCACATGCGACCGGCGTCTGTCGAATAAACCAGTCCGCCGGAGCCCGAATGACTTTTCATGGAATTCACCGATGTGAGGAAATTTCCCCGGAGCCAATCGCTCCGAGCCCTGTCGGCTATCGTACAGCGACGCAGGCAGGAGCGCCCGGCACCGCCGCGCTGCAGGGCACTCGGGGCGTAGACCGCGCGGGACTCAGATGTAGCCGACGGACGGCGGGGCGCGCCGCAAGTGAAGCGACAGGCCCAGGGCCTGCATGTGATTCCCATCGCGGCCAAGAATGGTTTCGGCCAGGGGCAGGAAATACTCCTCCTCGAAGCGGGCGTGCGACGAGTAGGCGTGAACCAGGTTCTCCACGGCATCCAGATCGAGATCGACCGACTGGGACTTGGCCACGGCCTTGACAACAGACTCCAGCTTTTTCCACATCGCCTCGATCTGGCGGTGCTCTGCGGTCAGGCGTTGCACCATGGCTGGACTTCCTCGGCCTCCGGGCCCCGGCGCGCACTGCGCAGCACGGCGGGAAACAACTCGCCCTCCTCGTCTACATGGTGCTCTAACACCGCGTGCCGAAACAGGGACAGCGTGTTCCTGGCAATGGTTCGCGCCTGGGCCGCAGCCACCTGGAGCGCGGGCAATTCCTCGAAGGCCTGAAGCTTGGACAGAATGCCAAGGTAGCGGCGGGAAAAACCGGTCAGCGGCTCGCTGGAATGACCCGGGTCGTGCGCGACAGGATGGGTTGTCATGCTGCCAAATATAGGGGCGCATAGGGGCGCATAGGGGCGCACCAGCGCCCGCATTGATGCACATCAATACATCGGCGACCACCAGCGCCCAAGCCGCTGGACGGCAGGTGAGGCGCCGAAGATGGGGCGTGAAAACGGGCTTTAGTCCATAACCGGCCTGCACAAGCCGCTATTTTTTTTATAGCGCTCCAGTGCCGTGTTGCCCTGCCGCCCTGCCGCCTGCCGGGTGGGAAGCGACGGCAATGCCGCCGCGAGGCTTGCAGGTCGCCCGGCTGGCATCGGAGCCTGTGACTTTTTGGCGCCAGACAGCCCCGCCGACGGGCTCAGGCTTTGGTCTGGGCCGCCTTGCGGTCGGCTACCACCTTCTGCGCTGACGGACGCTCGCCAATGAACTTGACGTAGGCCTTGTAGTCCACCCCGCCGGACAGCAGCAGGTCTTCACCAAAGGCTGCCTTGCTGGCCATGCCGACCAGCGGGAGGCTCGCAAAAGCCGCGCAGTCGGCCTGGGTCAAACTGTCACCGGCCACATAGGGAGAGAACTTCGCCAGTTTTTTGAAGGCGGCGATGTTGGTCTCCAACTGCTTGCGGATGCGGGCCAGGTTGCCCTCGCTGAGCGGCGCAGCGCCAAAAAAGGTGGACGCGTACAACTGGCGCGCCACAATCTCCAGGTGCCAATCGATAAAGGTCGTGAGTTCGCGCACCTTGGCTGCCTCAAAAGCATCTGCCGGCATCAGCGCTGGCTGCGGCGTGGTCGCCTCGATGTAGTCCAGGATGGCTTGGCTCTCGCACAGGCCGCCACGCTCTGTGCGGATAAACGGAATCTTGCCCAGTGGCGAGGCGCGGAGGATGGCTTCGTCGGTACTGTGGGTGGCAGCGACCTCTTCGGTGAAGTGCACGCCTTTTTCAAGCAGCGCGAGCTTGACCTTGTTGTAGTAGTTGGAAATCGGGGAGCCGCAAAGGGTAAGCATGGGGAAGAGTCTCCTGGGGTGGGTGGCACCCAGTTTATGTCGGCCCGCCGGGAGTTCTTGCAACCCGCGTGACAGCCTGGCCCGGCTTGTCGCCCGCGACTACGACTCGGCAAACAGCGGCGTCACCAGCCGCACGGCAACGTTGAAACCCTCGCCTACGGGCGTGACCCGTACCACCTCGGCCTCGCAAGTCAGTTGGCGGGTGCGCTTGGCGCCCGGAAACTCCAGCACCATCTCAATAACCTGTCCCGGCACATAGCTGGTGTCTGACGCGAAATACAGGCCCGTGGCGCTGATGTCATGAGTTGCGCCCTCACCCCCCTCGACAGTCACGCGCACGGCCAGGCCAAAACGCTGCGCTGCCCGCTGGTCCTGCAAAACAGCCTTCTTTTCGCCCTGAGTGGATGAGATGTTCATGTCTGTCGCCTTGCAAATGTCCTGGAACGGACGCAGTACAAACCTTAAGGCCGGGTCACGCGCAGGCTGTAGGCATGCAAACAAGCCGCGTGTCGGACACGGGCTATCAGCACTGTCTGCAGGTTTTGGTTTTTCCAACTGTCGCTCATGTACGTGGGCATGTCTACGCGGTGCGGGAAAACGGAATCTGCCTGCGGTCCTTGACGCAAGGCTTAACCGCCATTCGGCAGCCTGCCACTCCAGGCGAACCTGGAAGCGATATGCCGTATCTTGCTCACTCGGGCAGATGGCTAACGGCTTCAACGTTGTTTCCCTCTGGGTCAATGACAAATGCGCCGTAATAGTTCGCGTGGTAGTCCGGTCGCAAACCGGGAGCGCCATTGTCTCTTGCCCCAGCGGCGATGGCAGCCTTGTAAAAGGCATCCACCTGAGCGCGATTTTTTGCCCGCCATGCAAGATGGCAGCCCGAAGTTGCTGGGGGGCCGCCGTATGGGGAGGGGCCATCGATGAACCAGACATCGGCCTTTTTCCCATCAGGCTCGGATGAGTCCGGGTAGGCAAACCCCAAGATGTTCGCGCCGAAGTTGCCCTCGAAGCACACGCTGTAGCCCAGCGGTTCAAGGACAGCGCTGTAAAAAGTTTTGGTGCGCGAAATATCGGTCACGCGAAAAGTCATGTGGTCGAGCATGCAGGTGTCCTCCGGAGTTGATCGACGGGAATTCGTCGAGTCATGAACTGTATATCTATAAGGGGTATCCGCTTAGCTCCAGCGGACTTAGATATACTGGATGAATACCCAGCTATTATGCCCATTTCCGCTCAAGACTATCCGCGCACCTGGAGTGAATTCCTTGACTGGTTTTCCTCCGAGGA
>NZ_JACDDD010000038.1 GCF_013817205.1 Polaromonas sp. | reverse complement strand
TGCCCCAGTAGCGCTGGCGGCTCACGCCCCAGTCGCGCAGGCGCCACGTGGTTTTCTTCTCGCCCAGACCTTTGGCAGCGAGGTCGGCGGCGACGGCATCGACCGCCGCCTTGAACGCCAGCCCATCGTATTTGCCGGACTGAATGGCCACGCCCTGCTGCTTGTCGCCGTACCAGTCAGCCCAGGCTTCGGCGCTGTAGGATTTTCCGGCTACGTCGGTGACCTGCCTGATCGCCAGGCCATATTTTTTGGCGAACTCGAAATCACGCTCGTCATGCGCCGGAACACCCATGACCGCGCCGTCGCCGTAACTCATGAGCACATAGTTGCCGACCCAGACTTCGACCTTGTCTCCGGTCAACGGGTGCGAGACAAACAGTCCGGTAGGCTGGCCCTTTTTTTCCTGCGTAGCCAGTTCGGCTTCGGTGGTGCCGCCGGACTTGCAATCCTCGATGAAGGCGGCCAGCTTGGGGTTCGACGCTGCCGCGTGGATCGCCAGCGGGTGCTCCGGTGCCACGGCGCAAAAAGTCACGCCCATGATGGTGTCGGCGCGCGTGGTGAAAACGTACATCTTGCCGTCGCCAATCAAGGCGCCGTCACTGCCCTGAATGTCATGAGTGAAGGCAAAACGCACACCTTCGCTTTTGCCGATCCAGTTTTCCTGCATCAACCGCACCCGCTCGGGCCAGCCCGGCAGCTTGTGCTGCACGTGATCCAGCAACTCTTCGGCGTAGTCGGTGATCTTCAGGTAATAGCCCGGGATCTCACGTTTCTCAACAATCGCGCCGGTGCGCCAGCCTCGGCCGTCCACCACCTGCTCATTGGCCAGAACGGTCTGATCCACAGGGTCCCAATTCACCACCTGGGTCTTGCGGTACGCAATGCCCTTGTCCAGCATCTTCAGGAACAGCCACTGATTCCACTTGTAGTAGCCGGGATCGCAGGCGGCGACCTCGCGCGACCAGTCGATGGCCAGCCCCATGGCCTGAAGCTGCTGCTTCATATAGGCAATATTCTGATAGGTCCACTGGGCGGGCGGCACGCCGTTTTTGATCGCAGCGTTTTCGGCCGGCAGGCCGAAGGCGTCCCAGCCCATGGGCATGAGCACGTTGTAGCCCTTCATGCGCAGGTAGCGCGTGAGCATGTCGTTGATGGTGTAATTGCGCACATGGCCCATGTGCAGCTTGCCGCTGGGGTAGGGCAGCATGGAGCAGGCGTAGTATTTCTTCTTGGACGAGTCTTCAGTGACGCGGTAGGCATCGGCCGCGTTCCAGTGGGATTGCGCGTTGCGCTCAACGTCGAGGTGGCTGTATTTTTCTTGCATGGCAGGCTCGCCCGCCGGCTTCACGGGGCAGGGCACGATACTTTCGGTCGGTTAAAAGGCCTGGAAGACGCCGGCGCAGGCCCGGCGTTTTCCGGAGACTCGATTGGGCTGATCGTGACGATTTTACGGGCGCGCCGCTGGCGGGGCATCCGCGACAAAACCGATGCGGTTCAGGCCGGCTTTTTGCGCGATGCCCATCACCTCGACGATGCGGCCATACGGCACGGCCTGATCGGCGCGCAACTGCACTTCGGTGTCCGGGTTGCGATCGGCGCTCTGCCCAAGACGCTGAGCCAACTTTTCAGCGGACACGGGCTGGTCGTTCAGAAAGGCTTGGCCGGTTTTGTCCACCACCAGACTCACGAACTGCGGGGCATCGCCGGGCTGGGCGGCGTCGCTGCGGGGCAGGTCCAGGCGGATCGAGCTGGCCAGCAAGGGCGCGGTGATGATGAAGATCACCACCAGCACCAGCATCACATCAACCAGCGGCGTGACGTTGATCTCGCTGAAGGGTTGCGCACCGGGCGTGCGTTCAAGCCTGCCAAAAGTCATGGAGCCCCCACGCTTGTCACTGCGTGTACCGCGCTGCCCCCCTGGGGGGCTAATTTTCCTAGTGGCGGCCCGTCGGAAAATTGCTGCCCCGCCACCGCGCCTGTCGCGGCCAGCAGCTCGCGCAAATCGTAGGCAAAGCCTTCAAGATCAGCCTCGATGCGGCTGATGTTGCGCCCGAAAATGTTGTAGGCCAGCACGGCCGGGATGGCGACCGCCAGACCGGCCGCAGTCATGATCAGCGCCTCGCCGACCGGGCCGGACACCTTGTCGATGGTGATCTGCCCGGCGGCGGCGATGCCGACCAGCGCATGGTAAATCCCCCAGACCGTGCCCAGCAGGCCGACAAAGGGCGCGGTCGATCCGACGGTGGCCAGCAGGACCTGGCCGTAATGCAGGCGGTGCAACACCCCGTGCAGCGCATCGCGAAGCAAACGGGTCAGTTGCTGCGACCGGTCGCCAGCCGAGGCCAGGGTGCCCGGGGCCTGCGCGCCCGTAGCGGCGATCAGGGGCAGGACCAGTGACTCACGATCAAAGGCAGCAACCTTCTGCTGCGCATCCTTGATTGCGGAGGACTGCCAGAACACCGCTGTGCTGCGGGCTACATCGCCGCGCGCGCGTCGGAGCAGCCAGGCTTTCCAGACGATGACCACCCAGCTGGCCACGGACATGAGGAGAAGCAGCGCGGCGACAAGCCCGGTCACCGCGTCGCCTTGGGTGATCAGCGCCAGGATGTTCATCAGCGGATCACTTGAGGTTGAGCACGTCGTACATGTCAAACAAACCGGCCCGCTGGCCTGCCAGAAAACGCGCGGCCCGCAAGCTGCCCTGGGCATAGGTCACCCGGCTGGAGGACTTGTGGCTGATTTCAATCCGTTCGCCCGTACCCGCAAAAAGGACGGTGTGGTCGCCAACGATGTCGCCGCCGCGGATGGTGGCGAAACCGATGGACGAAGGATCCCGTGCGCCGGTAATGCCTTCGCGGGTGTACACCGCGCAGTCCTTGAGCTCACGGCCCAGCGCGTCGGCAATGACCTCGCCCATTTTCAGCGCGGTGCCCGACGGTGCATCGACCTTGTGCCGGTGGTGCGCTTCGATGATTTCAATGTCGTAGCCGGTCGGCATGGCCTTGGCAGCCATCTCCAGCAATTTGAGCGTCACGTTCACACCCACACTCATGTTGGGTGCCATCATGATGGCAATGTCTTTGGCGGCCGCGGCGATCTCGGCTTTTTGCGCATCGGAAAATCCGGTGGTGCCGATGACCATCTTGACGCCGAGTTCGCGGCATTTGGCCAGGTGCGCCATGGTGCCTTCCGGCCGGGTGAAATCAATCAGCACCTCAGAACCGGACAGGCCGGCTGCCAGGTCGGCGGTGATAAGTACGCCGCTGCTATGACCGAGAAAGGCGGCGGCATCTTTGCCCAGCCCGGGACTCGCGGCCACATCCAGGGCGCCGGTCAGCCGGCAATCGCCGCTGGCGCGAAGCGCTTCGACCAGCATCTGGCCCATGCGGCCGCTGGCACCGGCGACGGCAATCAGGTGATGGGGCGCGCTGCTGCTGGTGGCCACGGCACTCACCGTGCCGGGCTTTCCAGAGGCGGGTAGCTGCCGCTCGGCGCTGCGGCAGGCGCCGATGGCATGGCGGGCGCCACGCTGGAGGTCGCCCCCTTTTTCTCGACGGCCTGGAGTTGCTCGTCGCTCAGCTCCAGCACCGGCACCTTGCCGAGTTTGCGGCGAGAGTCGAGCTTGGAGACAAATTCCGTCTCGCTGGGCATGGCGTCGCCTTCAAACCGCTCCAGCACATCATTTTTGAAAAACACCGTCAGCTTGAGCGCTTGGGGCTCGGCGTTTTGCCGCTTCAGGGTAAAGACATAGTCCCAGCGGTCAGCGTGGAACACGCTGGCCAGCAGCGGCGTGCCTAACACCTCACGCACCTGCGCGCGTGGCATGCCGGGCTTGAGCAGTTCGACCTGCTCCCTGGACACGAAATTGCCCTGGACGATCTCTACCTTGTAGGGCGTGATCCAGTTGACCGGATTGACCTTGCTGTCGCTGAGCCCGCTGGTCATGCTCTTCATGCTGCTGCAGGCGCTGAGCACCACACACGCCAGGACGGTTAGAGCGATTCGGGTGCCGTGACGATTTTTTGCAGACATGGGTTGAGGTGTAGCGATATGATTGATCATTGTAGCGGCAGGGTGTGTACCCTCAGGGCTCCCGCCAGCCCCCGCTGGCCAGGGCCTCAGGAGCCTGTCGGACTTGAGGCGTCGAAAGCGAAAATCGGCCCCAGTGAGGACAGTTTTTGCCGGATTTGCCGGCCCATAGCCCAGCTATGGGACAAAAAGACGGTGAAAAATGAACCGCTGCGGTCGATTTGCAGCCGACGATTCAAGTCCGACAGGCTCCTAGAGCCTGGATTGGCCCCGTTTTGCCACCTATCCCCGGAATACCGCCATGAGCAACATTGATGAACTCAAAAACACCGGCCTGAAAGCGACCCTGCCCCGTCTGAAGATCCTTGAAATTTTCCAAACGGGCAAGCAGCGCCACATGACGGCAGAAGATGTTTTCCGGGTGCTGCTGGAGGACCGCTCGGATATCGGGCTGGCCACGGTTTACCGCGTCTTGACCCAATTCGAACAGGCGGGGCTGCTCAATCGCAGCAACTTCGAGTCCGGCAAGGCGGTGTATGAAATCAACGAGGGCCAACACCATGACCACCTGGTGTGCCTTGATTGCGGCAAGGTTGAGGAGTTTTACGACGCCGAAATCGAAAAGCGCCAGCATGCGGTCGCCAAGGCCAAGGGGTTTGCAATTGCCGACCACTCGCTGTCGATGTACGCGAACTGCACCAAGGACAAGTGCCCCAACCGCAGCGCCACCCCGGTGCGGCATCATCACGCCTGATTTTTCAAGAGAAAATGGCCTCCAGCCCTTGACTGACTTGCATCGATAGCTATAAATAGCATAGCAATCAGCTGGTCAAGGACACCCTCCTGGAGGACTGCTCTTATTTCAAGCCGGGGCCGAGGGTCCGGCTCTGCCGGACCGCAGGTGCAGCGCGGCCCCGAGGGGCTGGAGCCTGTGGCTCCAAAGCTGCTTGAGCAGCTTTGGACAGGTGACAGAGGCGAAGCGTCTCGCGAGCCGCGGCCTGCAAGGCCTCGGGAGCTACACAGTGAGCGAACGTGGGGGCTCTACCTACCCGCCACGCTCCATGGCCTGGCGATGCCGCTCGACAAATTCCTGGTAGGTGTCGATGCCGCGCAGCTGCAGGATGACATTGCGCACCGCCGCTTCCACCAGCACCGCGATATTGCGGCCAGCCACCACCTGGATCACCACCTTGCGCACCGGGATGCCCAATACATCCTGCGTCAGCGGCTCATAGGGGATTCGTTCGTACTCGCGCTCCAGTGTCTCGCGGCGGACCAGATGCACGATCAGCTTGAGCCGCATCTTCCGCCGAACGGCGGTCTCGCCAAAAATTGCCTTGATGTCGAGCAGGCCGATGCCGCGCACCTCCAGCAGGTTTTGCAGCAGTTCTGGACAGCGGCCCTCGATGGTGGTCTGGTTGATGCGGTACAAATCCACCGCGTCATCGGCAACCAGACCATGGCCGCGCGAGATCAGCTCCAGGCCCAGCTCGCTTTTGCCCAGCCCGGATTCGCCGGTGATCATCAGGCCCACACCCAGAATGTCCATGAAAACGCCGTGCATCGAGGTGCGGTCGGCAAAATGTTTGGACAGGTAGGCCCGCAACACGTCGATCACAAACGCCGCCGACTCCTGCGTCGCAAACATCGGGATCTGTGCGCGTTCACACATCGACAGCAAGGTGTCGGGGGCGACCTGGCCGTCGGCAATGATCAGCACCGGCGGCTCCAGCGTGACGATGCGTGCGATGCGGCGCGCGCAGTCTTCGGGGTTGCCGTTGCTCAGGTAGGCGACTTCACGCTCACCCAGCAATTGCACGCGGTAGGGATGGATGTAGTTGAGGTAACCGACCAGATCGGCGCCGGAGCGGGCGGCACGCACCGCCACTTCGTCGAAACGCCGCTCTGAAGCGCCGAGGCCGGCCACCCACTCCCACTTGAGGGCAGCGCGGTGGTCCTCGAACAGCACATCAGCGCTGACGACGGTGGGTTTCATGACCGGACCCCTCTGGCGCCTGCGCGAACAACCGGGGTCATGAGGTTAAGGAGTGACAGCGTGGCTGGACTGCCAGGAGGCGATCAACTGGTGCAGGGCCGCTGCGTCGGTGCTGGCCTTGAGCTGCTCACGCAGGGCGCTGTCGCTGAGAAGCTCGGCAATCTCGGAGAGGATTTCCAGGTGTTTCTGAGTTGCCGCCTCCGGCACCAGCAGGAAAATCAGCAGGCCGACGGCTTGCTCGTCGGGCGCATCGAAACCGATAGGCGCGTGCAACTGGAACACCGCCGCCATCGGCGCCTTCAACCCCTTGATCCGGCCGTGGGGAATCGCCACGCCGTGGCCCAGGCCGGTGGAGCCGAGACGCTCACGGGCGAACAGGCTGTCGGTGATCAGGGCGCGGTTCAGACCGTGCTGATTTTCAAACAGCAAGCCGGCTTCCTCAAAAGCACGCTTTTTGCTGGTGGCTTCAACACGCACCAGCACCTGGGTAGAAGGCAAAATTTGCGAAAGACGGTTCATAACGATCTTTTAGTCGCCGAATTATGCACTTTCATAAGCATCGATACCATCCGGCGCATAAAAAAGCCGCCTGAGGGCACAGGCGGCCTGCTGCGGGGTCTCTCAGCCCCTGCCGCCTCGGCGGCTGACGCCAAGGCCTTCAGGCCTGGCGCTTGGCGGCAACGTGGTGGTGGTCCCGGGTTTTGGTCTTGTAACGACCGACCTGGCGGTCCAGCTTGTCGGTCAGTTCATCGACCGCAGCATACAGATCAGCATGCGAGCTTTCGGCAAACAGGTCGCGCCCCTTGACGTGAACATTGCATTCAGCCCGCTGGCGTCGTTCCTTTTCCTTCATGTTGTCGATGGTCAACAGGACTTTGACATCGACCACCTGGTCGAAATGCCGGGTGATCCTGTCCATCTTGCTGGTCACATAGCCGCGCAGGGCGGGGGTAACTTCAAGATGGTGGCCGCTGATCGTCAAATTCATAAAGAGACTCCTTTTCCATGGCTGGATGAGGGTTAAAAACACCGCTTTGCCAGTGCTGGCGTGGCGGCGGACGGACAACTCTCTTGGTTTCACTATGCGCCCGAAGTCAGGCAAACGCAATCGTGCATTGCAGCAAAAAATGAAACGATGTGAAAATCTCGCTGCGCAGATAGAAGGACTTTCGAAAGGCCTTGATTTGTATGCCTTTTCGGCAATGACGCGAACAAGCCCCCCAACCCCAAACCGTGGTCAATGGTGTCAGGTTCCTGTCCAGCCGCGGATGGAACCCGCCAGTTGCTCCAGACGCCGGGTCTTGTCGATCACCTCCAGCACACCGGCTTCAGCGCCTTTGCCGGCTTTACTCGGCCTGGATGCAGCCCATGCGCCGTCAAATGAAGTTGCGGGATTTCGCCACCCGCGCCATCTGCGGGGCCGTGGTAACTTGTACCTACCCGATGTCACTTGAAACAATCATTTCGTATGGTCTGACCCGACCCGATGAAGAGCGCAATGCCCTCGTGCTCATGGGCGGGGGTGCGCGCACGGCCTACCAGGCTGGCGTGCTGCGAGCGCTGGCCCGCATGCTGGCGCGACAGGACGGCGCTGCAAAGCAACCGTTTCCGTTCAAAATCCTGGTCGGCACTTCCGCCGGAGCGCTTAATGCCTCATACCTCGCCAGCCGGGCCACGGAAGGCCTGGCCGCGTTTGAGCAGCTGGCCGACTTCTGGACAACCCTGCGGTCAACACAGGTCTACCAACTCAAGGTACCGGGGTGGATACGGTCCAGCCGCATTGCTGCTGCCCTGTTTCTGTCGCAGCATGTCCGCAAGCAACAGGCTTTTTTGAACAACACGCCGCTGGTGGACACCTTGCACCGTGTGATCTCGCTGGCCAACATCGACCGGGCGCTGCAGGAAAAAACCCTCCTGGCACTGGCCGTGACCGCATCAAGCTACACCAGCGGCGTGCATTGGACTTTTTGCCAGACGGCGCGCTGCACCGATGATGACTCGTGGAACCGGCCCGGGCGGCGGGCCGAGTTTCAGCCCATCACCATCGAACATCTCATGGCCTCCAGCGCCATTCCTTTTCTGTTCCCATCGACGCCTTTGTGGGTGGACGATCACCGCGAGTTTTTTGGCGACGGCTCGATGCGCCAAAGCTCGCCGCTGTCACCCGCATTGCGGCTGGGCGCCGGCAAGGTGCTGGTGATTGGTGTGGGGCAACCGGAACGCGCAGGTCTGACGGGCGCAGCCACGCCAGCCATCGCCGCACGGCCCACCCTGGGGGCGATTGCCGGCCATGCGCTGGCCAGCGTTTTTCAGGACACCCTGCGGGCCGACGTGGAGCAGGCCCAGCGCGTGAGCAAGACCCTGCGCCAGATGCCGCGCGAAATCGCGGCGGTCATGCCTTATCGTCCTATCGAGGTGCTGGCGATTGCACCGACGCAGTCGCTGGACGCACTGGCACAGGCCCATGCCAGCGAGTTGCCTGCCGCCACCTACAACGCGCTGGCAGGACTGGGGGCGCTGGGCGGGCATGGCAGCCCGGGTGGCGCAGCCCTGGCAAGCTACCTGTTGTTTGAGCACGGTTTTATCAAGGCGCTGATGGCCCTGGGCGAGCAGGACGCCTATGCAAAAAAGGCCGAGCTGATCGATTTTTTCATGTAGAACCGGCGATGGTCGCTCGGGGGTTGAAGTGTCATAATCCCCGCTAATCATTACGGAGAAATCCTTGGAAAGCAGCCCCAGTCGCTAGCTTTCAGCACCGCAGACTGACGCCAGAAGTCGTCCCCGGGGTTGAAAGCGATGCCACCATCCACAACCCCGCCGACGCCCGCCAATCGATGTGGGGTGTCGGCGCCCCCAAACCGATTGGGAGCCAGTCATGCTCAATATCTTCACGCTCGCCAACGGGCGCCTGTTCCAGGAAGAGATCGAATCGCTCGAGGAACTCTCCCGCTTCCATCCCATCTGGGTGGACCTGGAGTCGCCCACCCTCGAGGAAAAGCGCTGGATCAAGCAGTATTACGGCCTGTCGATTCCCGAAGACGTGATGGACGAGGACATTGAGGAGTCCGCGCGTTTTTACGAAGAAGACAACGGCGAGCTGCACATCCGCTCGGACTTCCTGATTGCCGACGACGAAGAGCCGCGCACCGTGCGGGTGGCCTTCATCCTGAACCTGGTCAATGACAACCTCAAGAGCAAGGGTGTGCTGTTTTCGATTCACGACGAGGACGTGCCGGTGTTCCGCCTGCTCCGCATGCGGGCGCGCCGCGCGCCGGGGCTGATCGAAGACGCCAAGGAAGTGCTGCTCAAGCTGTTCGACGCCGACGCCGAATACTCAGCAGATACCCTTGAAGGCATTTACATCGACCTCGAAAAGGTCAGTACCAAGGTGCTGTCGGGGGATGTGACCGACGTGATGGCCGGCGAGGTGCTGGGCGCCATTGCCCGCCACGAAGACTTGAGCGGGCGCATTCGCCGCAACGTGATGGACACGCGCCGCGCCGTGAGTTTCATGATGCGCAGCAAGATGCTCAATGCCGAGCAATTCGAGGAAGCACGCCAGATTTTGCGCGACATCGACTCGCTGGACTCGCACACGGCGTTTCTTTTCGACAAGATCAACTTCCTGATGGACGCCACGGTGGGTTTCATCAACATCAACCAGAACAAGATCATCAAGATCTTTTCGGTGGCCAGTGTGGCCCTGCTGCCGCCCACGCTGATCGCCAGCGTGTATGGCATGAACTTCGAGCTCATGCCCGAACTGGACTGGGCCCTGGGTTATCCGTATGCCTTGCTGCTGATGGCAGCCAGTGCGGTGGTGCCAATGTGGTATTTCAGGAAGCGTGGCTGGTTGAAGTAGGGCCTGTCCGGACCGGTGCAGCCGGCGTCTGCAGCTGGAACAAGCGGCTCAAGCCGCTTCCTTGTAAAAGAACCCGCGCTGAATGCTCCGTGGCGCCAGCGGCTCCACCGCCTGGTGAATCGCGCCAATGTGCTCCGGCGTCGTGCCGCAGCAGCCGCCGACGATGTTGACCAGGCCCTCGGCGGCGAACTCACGCAGCAGGCGCGAGGTGACATCCGGGGTTTCGTCGAAACCGGTGTCGCTCATGGGATTGGGGAGCCCGGCGTTGGGGTAGCAGCTGATGAAAGTGTCGCCCGCGACCCGCGCCAGCTCCTGGATATAAGGGCGCATCAGCGTCGCTCCGAGCGCGCAATTGAGGCCCACCGCCAGCGGCTGGGCGTGGCGCACGCTGTGCCAGAAGGCGGTGACGGTCTGCCCGCTCAGGATGCGGCCCGAGGCGTCGGTCACGGTGCCACTGATGATGAGCGGCAGGCGTTCGCCGCTGTTGTCGAAGTACTCGTCGATGGCAAACAGCGCGGCCTTGGCGTTGAGCGTGTCGAAAATGGTTTCGACCAGCAACACATCGGCGCCGCCCTTGACCAGCGCCTCGGTCTGCTCGTAGTACGCCTTGCGCAACTCCTCGAAGCTGGTGTTGCGCGCACCCGGGTCATTGACGTCGGGGCTGATGCTGGCGGTCTTGGGCGTGGGGCCGAGCGCGCCGACAACAAAACGCGGCTTGTCGGCCGTGGAGAATTTGTCGCAGGCGGCGCGCGCGATGCGGGCGGACGCGTAGTTCATCTCGACTGCCAGCTCGGCCATGTCGTAGTCGGCCTGCGCCACGGTGGTCGCGCCAAAGGTGTTGGTCTCGATCATGTCGGCGCCGGCGGCCAGGTAGCCTTCGTGGATGTCCTGAATGACATCGGGCCGCGTCAGACTCAGCAACTCGTTGTTGCCCTTGACGTCCTTGGGGAAGTCCTTGAAGCGTTCGCCGCGGTACTGCGCCTCACTGAGCTTGAAGCGCTGGATCATGGTGCCCATGGCGCCGTCGAGGATGGCGATACGTTTTTCCAGGATGGCAGGGAGCGCGGCTCCGCGGGTGTAGATGGCTTGCTTCATGCCACGATTTTAAGGGTCAGCCCCCACACACACAAACCCTGCGGTTATCGTACCGACGGTGGCCGCTGACATGCCCGACAATAAGGCTCCCGCCGGATACCACCATGAAACACCTCCAACCCAAAGAAGCCTGGGACTATCTCCAGCAGCACCCCGACGCCCTGTTTGTTGATGTGCGCATGGAAATCGAGTCGCTCTACGTGGGCCGACCGCCTGGCGTGATCAACGTGCCCTGGTACGAGTATCCAGACCTGACACCGGACCCGAAGAAGTTTGCCGACGCCGTAACACGCGAAGCCAGCGGCAAGGACCAGCCGGTGCTGCTGATCTGTCGCTCGGGCCAGCGCACGCTTGCCGCCGGTCAGGCGCTGGAGGCATCGGGATTTAGCGAAGTGATCAACGTCGTGCATGGCTTCGAGGGGGAACTGGATGAGCAGTTCCAGCGCTCCACCCTGAGTGGCTGGCGCTTTGATGGCCTGCCCTGGGAACAAATGTAGCGGGTTCCAAGCCAAAACTGGCTCCAGCCCTTATCTGACGGGCGTAAGCAGCTATACATTTAATAGCATTTTGTCCTGACATCCACTTTGCCACACACACTGACGCCTCCCACCCCGCTGGACATCCTGGGCCAGGTTTTTGGCTATTCGGACTTCCGCGGTCCGCAGCAGGCCATCGTCGACCACGTGGTGCAAGGGGGCGACGCGCTGGTGCTGATGCCTACCGGCGGCGGCAAGTCGTTGTGTTACCAGATCCCGGCCCTCGTGCGGCAAAACGCCGGCCATGGCGTGACGGTGGTGATCTCGCCGCTGATCGCGCTGATGCACGATCAGGTGGGCGCACTGCATGAGGCCGGCGTGTCCGCCGCCTTCCTCAATTCGACACAAACGCAGGAAGAAAGCAGCGCGCTCGAAAAACAGTTGCTGCGCAACGAGCTGACGCTGCTGTATGCAGCGCCTGAGCGCATCAACACGCCACGCATGAAGGGCTTGCTCGGCTCGCTGCACGAACGCGGCCTGCTGAGCCTGTTCGCAATCGACGAGGCACATTGCGTGAGCCAGTGGGGCCACGACTTCCGGCCCGAATACCGGTCCCTGAGCCTGCTGCACGAGACCTTTCCCGACGTGCCGCGCATCGCGCTGACGGCCACCGCCGATGCGCTGACGCGCCAGGACATGGTAGAGCGGCTCAAGCTGGAAGACGCGCGCGCCTTCGTCAGCAGCTTCGACAGGCCCAACATCCGCTACACCATCGTCGAAAAGATCGAGGCCACGCGCCAGCTGTTGCGTTTCATCGAGAGCGAACACGCGGGCGAGGCCGGCATTGTTTATTGCCAGTCAAGGAAGCGAGTTGAAGAAGTGGCTGACATGCTGCAGGACGCCGGTTTGAAAGCCATGGCTTATCACGCCGGTCTCGACAGCGCGCTGCGCCAGCAGCGGCAGGACCGCTTCCTGCGCGAGGAAGGCATGGTGATGGTGGCGACGATTGCTTTTGGCATGGGCATCGACAAGCCCGACGTGCGTTTTGTCGCGCACCTGGACATGCCGAAAAACATCGAAGGCTATTACCAGGAAACCGGCCGGGCCGGCCGCGACGGCCTGCCGGCCAACGCCTGGATGGCCTACGGTCTGCAGGACGTGGTGAACCAGCGCCGCATGATAGACACCAGCGACGCGGCCAGCGAGGAGTTCAAGCAAGTGATGCGCGGCAAACTCGACGCGCTGCTCACGCTGGCTGAAGACACGCGCTGCCGGCGCGTTGCCCTGCTGCATTACTTCGGCGAAGACAGTTTGCCTTGCGGCAACTGTGACAATTGCCTGAACCCGCCCAAAGTCTGGGATGCGACCGAAGCCGCGCGCAAGATGCTCAGCTGCATTTACCGCGTGCAGCAGGCCAGTGGCATCAGCTTTGGTGCCGGCCACTTGATGGACATCCTGCGCGGCAAGGCGACCGAAAAAGTGCTTCAGCACAGCCACGACAAACTCAGCACCTTCGGCATAGGCACCGACCTGGCCGAGGTGCAGTGGCGCGGCGTCTTGCGCCAGCTGATCGCCAAGGGCATGGTGCGGGTCGACCCCGAGGCCTTCAATACCCTGCAGCTGCTGCCCGACGCGCGCCAGGTGCTCAAGGGCGAGGTCAGCGTAATGCTGCGCGAGCAGGCGCTGGGCGGGTCCGGCGAGCGCCGCAAAAACAGCACGAAAACCTCCACCAAGGGGATGGCCGAGGCTTCGCTCAATGCCGGTGCGCTGGAACGGCTGGCACGGCTCAAGGCCTGGCGCGCCGAGGTGGCGCGCGAACACAACCTGCCAGCGTTTGTGATCTTTCACGATGCAACCCTGCGCGCCATTGCCGAGCGGTCCCCGCAGAGCACGGCGGATCTAGAAGGTATCAGCGGCATGGGCGTCAAAAAGCTCGAAGCCTATGGCAAGGAAGTGCTGCGCGTCTGCAACACGGACTTTTGATCGAATCGGGCGCCAGCCCATACTGGACCTGCGCCAGTAGCTATCAAATTTATAGCATCAGAAGCGCCGCCGCACCGTCCGGCGCCACAAGAGCGACGCCGCCTTGACCCGGGTGGTGCTGGCCGCGCAGTGCCTGCATGCGGCGATGCTGGCCCCGGCCACAGGCTACTGGATGAATCCCATGCCCCGCGATTCCCGCACTTCCGGCTTGATCCTGTGCTCGGCTTCGAGCTGGCTGAGGAACTCGTCAGCGGTGAACGCCACCGCCAGAATGTCGGTCTGGCGTTTGACCGCCGCAAAGTCGCCGGGGCACAACTGCTCGAGCCGGGCCAATCGTTCGCGCAAGGCGCTGGCCAGGCCCGAAGCGTCACCGGCCAGTGCCTCGGTGACAAACATTTTTTCCCGTTGCACTGCCGTCAGCGGCATGAATTTGATCTTGAAGGTAAAGCGTCGCAGCGCCGCCTGGTCCAGGCTTTCCAGCAGGTTGGTGGTGCAGACAAAAATGCCGTGAAAGCGCTCCATGCCCTGCAGCATCTCGTTGACCTCGGTCACCTCGTAAGTCCGCTGGGCGCCGCGCCTGTCCTGCAGAAAACTGTCGGCCTCGTCGAGCAGCAGCACCGCTTTCTCGGACTCCGCTTCGGCAAACATCGCGGCCATGTTCTGTTCGGTCTCGCCGACATATTTGCTCATCAGGTCGCTGGCCTGCTTGATGATCAGCGGCCGCTCGAGCTCTTTGGCGATGTGTTCGGCCAGGGCTGTCTTGCCGGTACCGGGCGCGCCATAAAAACACAGGCTGCCGTGGCCACGGCTTTTGAGCGCCTGGACGATGCGCGGCACGTCAAAGCGCGACTCGACGTTGAGCATGGACAGGTCATAGGTGGTGACGCTGTGGCGCCCCTCGGCGCCAGTCTTGTTGCCCAGCGCCAGGTCGGCATTTTTGAGCTGACGCTCGATCAGCGACTCCATCAGCGCCGCCTGGCCGCCGCCCAGGATGACCTGCATGTCTGCACCGTCGACGGCCTTGCCAGGTTCGCTGGCCAGCTTGGCAAAACGCACCGCCGTGCGGATCTGCGCCGGCGTCAACCCCTTGCGGGCCGTGAGCCGCGCCACAAAGCCGTCGCTCACCGCCACGCCTTCAAGGGTCTTGCGCACCAGACCTTCGCGCGCGCCCGGTGGTGGCGATTTGAGTTCGAGATGGTAGGCAAAACGCCGCCGGAAAGCCGGGTCGATCTGCTCGATGCGGTTGGTCACCCACAAGGTCGGCACGGTATTCGACTCAAGAATCTGGTTGACCCAGGCCTTGCCACCGACCGACCCCGTGGGCGGCGCCACGAGCTGATCGGAGCGCGCCATCAGCTGGGCCGCTTCGCTGGAGACCGCCGGAAACACGTCCTCCACCTCGTCAAACAGCAGCGCAGCATGGGCGCTGCCCTTGAGGAAGACCTGGGCGATCTGCAGCGAGCGGTAGCGGTCGCGCCCACTCAGCGAGTTGCCGTCGCGGTCGGCGTATTCAACCTCGAACAGGTCCAGTCCGGCGGCCTGCGCCACCACCTTGGCCAGTTCGGTCTTGCCGGTGCCGGGCGGTCCGTACAGCAACACATTGACCCCGAGCTCCTTGCCGGCCACGGCATTGCGCAGCAGCGACACCATCACGTGCGCATCGTCATGTGCGAAGGAAAAATCGGACAGCCCCAGGTTGCTGCGGTCCACCGGGCGCGTGAACACGGCCATCAGCTCGGTCTGGTCGCGGTATTCACGCATCAGCACCGGCGGCAGTTTCTCGCTGACCTTCATCAGATCGGCCAGATCCGTGATGTTGTGCTCGGAAATCAGGTTTTCGACCATGCCGATCCGCTCCAGCCGCGAGCCGGCGCGCAGGGCCTCGGCCACCTCGCCCGCCTTGACACCGGCTACCTCGGCGATTGCAGCGTAGGCTTCGGGCGCATTGTTGACCTTGAACTCGACCAGCAGGGAGCGCAGGTCACGCTGGTAGCGCGCCAAGGTACCGTACAGCAGCAGCGCGCGTTCGGCCTGGTTGAGCTGCAGCAGCTTGGCCAGAGCATCGATATTCTTTTCGACCAGCGTGGACTGTTTTTTGAGCGCGTGTGTCAGCCAGTCGCCGGTGGCGCTGAGTACCGACAGCAGATCCTTGGGCTGGTCCTTGGCATGTTCGTCGAGGTAGAAAAAAAGCGTGCCTTCTTCATAGGGCCCGCGCCAGGTACCATGCCGCGCCAGAAAGGCGCTGTCACTGAGCGCCTCGTGCCCGCGCCAGAACTCGTTGTCGCGGCAGCGACGGCCCAGGAATTCACGCAGGCGCTGCAGCGCCGGCAGTGGCCACACCAGATGGCGGCCGGACAGCGACAACAGGCTGTTCAGGTCGCGCCGCACGTTGAACTTGGCGCCTTGGCGGGCGGCCAGTGTCAGTACAAAATGCGAACACATCAGGTCCAGCACCGGCGCATCCTTCAGGCCAGGGGACAGCAGCAGCTGACCGTGCTTGTCGGTACCCACACGCTTGTTCATCGATGGACCTCCGGCGTTGAAGGAGAATATTTCTGCGCCCCCTGGCACAGGTGATGCCTCACCATAACGCAGCTTGGGCCATCGTGGAAGACACCCGCCAAATTCCCCCGTGTGGATTGCGCCACAAAAGCCGCCACAATCGGTGCTCCCGCGAAAATGCCGTGACAACCCCATCCGCCAGGAGCACCATGCTTGGATTTACCGATATTGAGGCCGCCGCCCGCCGGCTGCAGGGCCAGTTGCTCGACACCCCGTGTGTCGCATCGAAAACCCTGTCGCAGATCACCGGTGCGGAAGTTTTCCTCAAGTTCGAGAACCTGCAATACACCGCCTCCTTCAAGGAACGCGGTGCCTGCAACAAGCTGGCGCAGCTCACCGCCGAGGAGCGGCGCCGCGGCGTGATTGCCATGAGCGCAGGCAACCATGCCCAGGGCGTGGCTTACCATGCGCAGCGACTGGGATTGCGGGCGGTGATCGTGATGCCGCGCTTCACGCCCGGCGTCAAGATTGACCGCACCCGCGGCTTCGGCGCAGAAGTGGTGCTGCACGGCGACACGCTGGAGGAGTCGCGCAGCCACGCGCAGGAGCTGGCGCAGCGCGAAGGCCTGGTGTTTGTCCACCCTTACGACGATGAAGCCATCGTCGCCGGGCAGGGGACGGTGGGCCTGGAAATGCTGCGGGCCGTGCCCGAACTCGATACTTTGGTGGTGGCCGTGGGCGGCGGCGGCCTGATCGCCGGCATGGCAACAGCGGCCCGAGCGATCAAGCCGGGCATCACCATCATCGGCGTGCAGACCTCGCGCTTCCCGGCCATGGTCAACGCCATCAAGGGCACGCAGCACCCGCAGGGCAGCAGCACCATCGCCGAGGGCATTGCTGTCGGCACGCCGGGTGTCATTCCGCAGGCCATCATTGCGCAGAAGGTGGACGACCTGGTGCTGGTGGACGAGGGCGACATCGAGCAGGCCATGGTGATGCTGCTGGAGATTGAAAAAACGCTGGTCGAGGGCGCAGGTGCCGCCGGCCTGGCCGCGCTGCTCAAGTACCCGGAGCGCTTCCGCGGGCAGAAAGTCGGCTTGGTGCTGTGCGGCGGCAACATCGATCCGCTGCTGCTGGCAGCCATCATCGAGCGCGGCATGGTGCGTGCCGGCCGGCTGGCCCGCATTCGTGTCAGCGCGCGCGATGTCCCCGGCTCACTGGCGAAGATCACCGCCACGGTGGCCGGTGCGGGCGCCAACATCGACGAGGTGCACCACCAGCGCGCCTTCACCATGCTGTCGGCGCAGAACGTGGACATTGAGCTGGTGATCCAGACGCGCGGGCGCGAACACATTGCACAGGTGCTGGCGGTGTTGAAAGCAGACGGCTTTGAAGCGGAGGAACAGCTATGAACACGGAAACGTTGCAGGCCGCGCTGCCCGAATATTTTGCACCCTGGGTGCAGGCCCTGGGCCTGAAGGTCGAGGCCTTCGATGGACAGGGCGTAACCTTGCGCCTACCGCAAAACCCGGCGCTCTCGCGTGTCGGCGGCACGCTTTGCGGCCAGGCCATGATGGCTGCGGCCGACACGGCGATGGTGCTGGCCCTGATCAACCATTTCGGCGAATTCAGACCCTGCACTACGGTGCAGATGAACAGCAGCTTTCTCAAGCCGCTGTCAAAACAGGACGCGCTGATCGAGGCGCGCGTGATACGCGCCGGCAAGTCACTGGCCTTCGGCGAGATCGACATCCGCGGCGCCGACGAAGGCAAAAGTGTCAGCCGCGCCACCACGACGTACGCGCTGCTGTGAGACCTACCGCAGGTGTTTGGTCATTTTGGCGGCGAACAGCTGCGGGATGCCAATGCTGCGGCGTCCCGGCAGCAGCTCAAACTCCTGGCCGGCGCTGATGCTGCCGGGCGTCAGCACTGACAGGTAGAAGCCGCACAAGCCGCTTTGGGCCATCATTTTCGAGGCCCGCGCAAATCCCATGGCGGCATTGAACTTGTAGCAGGGTTCGCGCGGGATGCGCACCTGCAATTCGCAATCGGGAAACCTCAGTACATCGCCGGCCCACACCTGGTTTTCGAGCAGGCCTAGCAATGTCAGGTTTTCCCCCAGGCTGCCATGCGGCAGGCTGTCATCGATCAAGCCCAGGCCTTGTTCGCGCCGCGCTGCTTGCCAGAACGCGTAGTGTTCTGCGGGGTAGGCATACACGGCCTTTTCCAGTCCGCCGTGGATGGACAGGTCGGCCTGTTCGTCACCCCTCAGCCCCAGCGGCAACACCGGCACCGCATCATTCACAGGACGCTTGACCATGCCTGTCAGCACACTGCGGCCGCCCAAGGGGACGCGGCGAGCCGCACCCACCTGAACCGACAGCAAGCGGTGCGCAGCGGCCAACTTCACGGCGGACGCACGGCTGTCAGCTAGTTCCATCCAATCACTTCGAAGCCGCGCTCGGCCAGACAACGCTGCACGAAGTTGCGGTAGGTGCTGCTGGGGCGGTCATTGCGAAAAGCGCCCTGGACGGCGCCGGCCGAGCCACCCACGGCCGCGCCGGCGGCGCCGGCCCGGATCACCCCTTCACCGCCCCGGCCGGTGATCAGGGCGCCGACCGCCGAAGCCACCGCGCCGGTCGCCGCACCTACACCCGCGCCGCGGGCAACGGCATTGTTTTTCTCATCGGGGGTGAGGCCGGCCGAAACCGCCCGGCCCATGCACGCGTCGACCTCGGCACGTCCCTGGGCGTCGCCGACACGGGTCAGGGTGGCATTCGGGTACAGCACGGGGCGGGCAGAAGGACTGTGGGCGCCGGTGCTGGCGCAGCCGGCCAAGCCGCCCAGCAACAGGGCCGCGAAACAGGAACGGACGGCCGGGGCGCAGGAAGACATGGCGGGCTCCAGAACAACAAGGGATAGCAGGCCGCACGCTGGCCGGAGCCGGGTCGGCACCCCGGATGTTAGCAACCGGCCTGCCAGGGACGGCGTGTGAAAAGGTAAAATAATACTGTCGTCCCGATTTCAGGAATTTCCACCATGTCCAGCCCAGAACAAACCACCAACGCCGCCCACAGCAGCCCGACGCACGCCCAGGAACAGGACGCCGTTGAAGCCATTGTCCCGATGATGCCGCTGGTGTTGCCTGTCGCAGGGGCTGTCTTGATGTTTTTGCTGGCCTTTATTGCCATTTACATGGCCTGATTTCGGCCGGCTGCGCCGTTTCAGGCCGCGCCGTCGGTCTTTTGCCCGTCGGGCACGCGGCTGACCATCAGTATTCCCACGATGAAGGCAATCAGGTGGCCTTCGGGAAAAGTGCGAAAGTGGCCGCTGAACAGGCTGGTTGCGCACCAAGCCAACATGCAGCCTGCTGCCATTTTTCCGTAAACCGTTCCGCTTTTCAGGCAGGCCTTGATGATCATGGCCAGCATGAAAAGAAATGCGATCAACCCGATCACGCCGTTTTCGACCGTGACGAACAGGTACTGGTTGTGCGGATCGTCAAAAGGAATCGCTCGCCAGCCGGTGTATTTCTCTGCCGCAATCGCGCTAAAGCTTTGCTTGAAACTGCCTGTTCCCACACCGAGCAAGGGCCGCTCGGCAATCATGCCCAAACTGGTTTGGACCATCAGCATCCGCCGCCCCAGCGAGGTTTCTTCTGGCACCTCCGAGAAGTTCCGGGCTTCGGTCATGCCCATCTTTACCCGGTTGTGCACGGTCGGGGACAGGTTGTAGGCCAAGAGGCCGATCACCAACGCAGCCAACGCGCCCAGCAACACCCCCTTGACCCCGCGCCAGACGGCAAACCACCAGACGACAAGCACCAGGAAAACCACATAGCCGCTCCGGCCCGGCGTCACCAATGCGACATTGGCCGCAAAAGCCAGCGCCAGCACAAAAAGTCCTGCGCGCCATAACCACGCCTTTTGCTGCCGGGCAAACCACAATGCGAGAAACGTACAGAGGGCAAAGACCATGCTCTGTGTCGCATGGGACCTGAAAACATTCTCCGCCACCAAAGGGGCCCCGGATCCCACCTTCTTCAAGGAGGCTGCCGCTCCAATCAATTCGCGCATAAATGGCGCCTTCAGGGCGAAGGACACCAGCAGGCCCACCACACAGATGATGAAAAAAGCCACGAGAAATCGTCGCTTGGGCGATTCATCGGTGAACACAAGGGCCAAGGGAAGGATGTAAATGATCTTTCGGTCCGAAAAAACACTCTGCCACGCATACGCCTTGGGCGCTTCGGTGTAGCTCAAGCCGACTATTTGCCAGCCGATGTAGATACCCACAGCCGCAGCTACCGCCAGTGGGAAGTTCCGGGTGTCCAGGTGGCGGCGCTGGCCGCTCAGGCAGATCGCAAGAAAAAGAAGCAGGAAAAGTGCAAAACCCAAATTTGCCAGCGCGGTGGAAAACAGATTGACGCAAACGGCAAATATCGCCGTATTCTGGGTCCAGGTGACCAAGGCTGAAGGCGGCGCGGGGCGCGGGTTGAACGTTGTGGTCATCAATGGAGGCTTTCAGGGTAAAAGGCAGGCGCCTTATCCGTGCCGGCGGCGGCGCCACAGTTTTTTCCACCTGAACTGCAAAGCCTGAAACCACAGCGGGTGGGACTTGTCCAGGGCCGAAGAGAATTTGCCGTTGTGGCTGCCTTGCTCCACCACCGGGGGCTCCAGCCAGAACATCGGGGTGGCCAAGGTCCGGTCGATGTGTTCGAAGGTGTGGTCGATCGGCAGCGTGATGCCGTTGGCCTCTATCCAGTCCAGCCGGCGTTGCACGGTGGCCTGCGAGACGATATAGGAATCCGCGAATTTGCCCTGGTTGCGCGGGTAGAGCCATTGGCCGGCCCGGATCTGCTCATGCGGCACGTAATAGTGGCCGCCGCAGCCCAGGAAAGTCACGTGCGGATCGCCCAAGGCAACTTCTTCCTTCATCAGACCGTTCAGCGCCGGCAAAAACTGCGCCGAAAAAATGACGTCGTCTTCCAGGATCAGCACCCGCGAAAGGCCGCGCTCCACGATCAACCGATGCGCCTGCCAGTGCTTGAGGGCACAGGATTGCTGCGCAGGCGACAGCTTGTCGCCGCGGAACAACCGCTGCCGCAGGTCTTCGGGGATCGCCGGTATATCGAAGTCGAGCACAAACTCATAAGGCAGGCCCAAGCCGGCCATCTGGGCCTCAATGAAGCGCCGCCGCTCGACAAAGCGGGTGGCGTGGATCACAAAAATCGCATCCAGCCCCTGTGGCAAAGCCTGGCTGGCAAGCAGGGCGGCTGACGGTTCAAGGGGCATGGGTGCTTTGGAAGCGAACGGAATCCGCAGGTTGGTGGTGGGTTGCGACGCTGAATTCTAGATGACACGCCCCGCCCGCCCTCTCGCGGATCGCGGCGGGCAAACAACAAGGGCGCGGCCCGTCAGCAGGAAGTCACTTTCTTTTGCTTACAAAAATCCGGCGCCATGCTACTCTTTTGTCCACAAGCCCGCGCTCGGGTAGAGGTTCGCGATGCAACAAGCTGGTGCATGGATTTCACTGCTGTGCCTGACATGCTCGCTGGCGGTGGCAGCGCCTGCGGATGAAGTCAAGGCCTTGCTCGAACAGGGCAAGGACCGGCAAGCCTATGAGGCGGGCAAAGCTGCGCCCGAAGCCTTGGGTACGCCGCTGTTTGATTTTTACTTCGGGATTGCAGCGCTCAACGGCGGCGTACCGGGTGAAGGCGTGCTGGCACTGGAGCGTTATTTGCTCCAGCATCCAGAAAACCGGTCTGCCCAGTTCCAGCTGGCACGCGGCTATTTCATTCTTGGCGAAGATCAGCGCGCGCGTGAGGAGTTCTCCAGCCTGGCACCGGCGGCCTCCGGCGCGGAGCTGGAGAACATCAACCAGTTTCTCGACGCGATTCGGGCGCGCGAATCGCGTTACAAGCCCACATCCAGCGCCTTCGTCGAACTTGGCGCCGGCTACGACACCAACATCAACAGCGGCATTCGCAGCGGCCAGGTCGCCGGTTTGCCAGCCGGATTTGTCGTCCTGCCCGGCCAGTCGTCCGAGCGGCAAGCCGACTCCTACAGCAGTGCGCTGGCAGGCATTCAGGGCGCCTACCCCTTTGCACCCGGCTGGTCGCTGTACGGCGGCGCGATGCTGATGGCGCGCAGCCATAGCCACAGCCGCAGCGACGTTTTTGACCAGCAAATTTTGGCAGTACAGGGCGGGCTGTCGCTTCTGGAAGGGCGCAGCCTTTACCGCCTGGGTGTCGACCTGCTCAGGCTGTCGGTGGACAACCAAAAGTACCTGTCACTCAATACGCTGGTCGGCGAGTGGCAATACCAGAACGACCAGTACAACCGCTTTGCGGTGTCGCTACAGCACTCGCGCCAGAGCTACCAGAACATCGACAGCTTTCTGGACATCAACAAGACCTTGCGCGTGAGCTCCGGCGCAGACGTCCGGGACAGCAGTCTGACGAGCCTGACGGGCGCCTGGACACATACGCTGGCGCACCGCTGGAACCCGGTTTTTACGACCAGCGTGAATGCAGGCAGCGAGCGAAACCGCAAAAACCGGCCCGATCTGTCCCGCGACCTGTGGGGCGTCAGGGCCTCGGTCACGGCGCAGCCGCTGGCCAGATGGACGCTGGGCAGCGGCCTGAGTTACCAGGCCAGCCGGTATGCCAGCGAGTTCGCGGTTGGTATCCCCGCCAGGCGTGACCAGTATTACGCGCTGGACCTTTCTGCCGCTTACGCGCTGGACCGGAACTGGTCTTTGCGCGGTGAGTACCAGCAGGTTGAACAGCAGTCCAGCATTGGCTTTTTTGACTATTCCCGCCGCTCTGTGGCGCTGAAGTTGCGCTACGACTTCAAATAACTGGAGGCCGCATGAAAAACGTCCTGATTGCCGCTTTGCTGCTGATGCCCGGCTTCGGCAGCGCGCAAACCCAGCCCGCCGGCACGGTTCTGGCGCTGGCCGGAGATGCCTTCCTGTCACGCGCCGGGCAGCAACTGCCGCTGCGGGCGGGCGCCACGGTGGAAAGCGGGGATGTCCTTACCGTGGGAGACCGCAGCGCCCTGCAACTGCGGTTCACTGACGAGTCCGTCGTCGCCTTGCGGGCCAACAGCCAGTTCCGGATAGAAGACTACCGCTTTGAAAAAAACGCCGGGCAGGATCGCTCCGTCATGGGCCTGCTCAAGGGCGGCATGCGCACCATCACCGGCCTGATTGGCAAGGCCAACCAGAAAAACTACATGGTCCGCACCGCCACATCGACGATAGGCATACGCGGTACCCATTTCAGTGTGGTGTCCTGTAACAACGACTGCCGCAACAGCGATGGCACGCTGGGGACAAACGGCACCTTTGGCGGCGTCACCGACGGGCGGATCACCGTGTCCAACGACAGTGGCCAGCACGAGTTCGGGCAGCAGGATTATTTTCATGTGCCCAGCGCCAGCGCCGCGCCGGTGCGGCTGCTGGCACCACCGGCCATCCTCAGCGACCGCAGCTCCGGCGCACGCGGGCGCACCGCAGCCGTCACCCCGGCAACCGGCTCCGGTGGCACGGCGGCCAGCGGGGAAACCGTGGCCGAGAGCAGCTCGGGCACCCAGACCTCCACCTCGCCCCAGCTGACAGTTCAACAGGCCCCCACGACGCAACTCGTGGCTCCAATCACATCCGTCGCCGCCAGTGACTCACCGTCCGTCCTGACCGCGAGCGCCTTGGGAAGCGGGTTTATTACTGTGGTCGACGTGGAGCGGCTCTCTGGCGTGCTCGAAGCCAGGGCGAGAAACTACAGCCTGGCCGAACTCCGAAGCGAGGTGACCGAAATTGGCGGCGCTTACTTTTCCGATGCGGCATCCCTGGCCGCTGCGCTCCGGTCGGTTGGCGAAACGATAGGCGGCAGCGCCGCCGCTGGGGCGTACTGGACCTACGGCGCGCCCCATCCCAGTGACAGCTCGCGCCTGGGATCGCACCACGCTTGGGGCGACACACCAAAAATCCAGCTGCCGGGCTCGGGGACGGCCCAGTACAACTATGTGGGCGGCACT
This sequence comes from Polaromonas sp., assembly GCF_013817205.1. GTDB lineage: Bacteria > Pseudomonadota > Gammaproteobacteria > Burkholderiales > Burkholderiaceae_C > Polaromonas. The sequence goes on along the minus strand of NZ_JACDDD010000038.1, from coordinate 10,648 downwards.
GCGCCTACCGACAATTTCGGCCGCGTTGGCAGCTTTAGCGGCAGCAACCTGCTGATGGACTTTGGTTCCCGGCAAATCAAGAACGTCAGTGCCATGGGCATGAGTTTTGGCAGCAATGCGCTGCAAAGTGCGGCGACGGTTTATGTGATACCGGCCAACACGGTCTGGCAGATGGGTGGCGGACCATACACGCTGGTCGGCACCACCTGCACCAGCGGCTGCACCGGCACCACCAAAGGTTCCATCAATGGCCGGTTTGTGGGCGCGGCATTGCAGGGCTATATCGCAGCCATCACCGTCGGCAACACCCAGCTGACCACCTCCCGGCCGAATGGGGCCGGGAACGTGGCGGCTTTCGCCAAGCAATAGCCGCCACGGCAATGCCGCAGCAATTTGGAAGAGCGGGCGCGCCGCCTGGGTTCCCATCCTGAGGCGCCGCAGCACCAGCGACCCCCCCGCATCGACAGCAGACTGCCCAGACCCTGCCACCTTAAGCCAAATCGGCCTCCGGCCCTTATTGAGTCTGCGTCAACAGCTATTATTTCAGGAGCATCCAGACCACCTCACGCGTCTGCAGCGATTCACCGCCCGGGTGTCACGACTGTCAGAACCTGGGAAGTGGCTATGCATAACCTTATGCGGGTTATGCATGAACTTTGCCGGTAACCGGCATGTAACTTCCGGCGATGTTCTTAAAATGGATTGTCTGGCCGACCCGTGGAAGCCGAAAAGACCAGCCACCCGCTGTTTTTTCTGACCCAGCGCTGCAGCACATCCGGCTGCGGCCCCACTCGCCGACCGGGACCTGTCTGATGCCAGTTTTGCTGCCCTGTTGCCGGCCCGTCGCGACCGCACAGGGTCGCAGCCAGCGCCATTTCGACAAATGTCTCGATGCCACAGTCATAGCCGACCGCGCTGCCGCATCCGACGTTTGTCGAAATCACGCTTTTTAACTTTGGAGCTCCCGATGAACCACCCCGCGATGCAAGGGCTGAATTTGAATACGCCCAGCTACGTCAAACACGCCCGGCTGATTGCCTGGGTCGCCGACATGGCGGCGCTGTGCAAGCCCGACACCATTTACTGGTGCGACGGCAGCGATGCTGAATACCAGCGCCTGTGCCAGCAACTGGTCGACGCCGGCACCTTCAAAAAGTTGAACGAAGCCAAGCGCCCCAACAGCTTTCTGGCCAATTCCGACCCAACCGACGTGGCCCGCGTGGAAGACCGCACCTTCATCTGCTCCGCTAAAAAGGAAGATGCCGGCCCGACCAACAACTGGATGGCGCCAGCCGAGATGCGCGCCACGCTGCAGCCCTTGTTTGACGGGTGCATGAAGGGTCGCACCATGTATGTGGTGCCGTTTTCCATGGGCCCGCTGGGCTCGCCGATTGCACACATCGGCATCGAGCTGTCCGACAGCCCGTACGTCGGCGTCAACATGAAGATCATGACGCGCATGGGCCGTGCCGTGTTCGACGTGCTGGGCGACGACGGCGAGTTTGTTCCCTGCGTGCACAGCGTGGGCGCGCCGCTGGCTGAGGGCCAGAAGGACGTGAGCTGGCCCTGCAACAAGACCAAGTACATCGTGCATTACCCCGAAACGCGCGAAATCTGGTCCTACGGCTCCGGCTACGGCGGCAATGCGCTGCTGGGCAAGAAGTGTTTTGCGCTGCGCATCGCTTCCAATATGGGTCGTGACGAAGGCTGGCTGGCTGAGCACATGCTGATCCTCGGCGTGACCAACCCGCAAGGCAAGAAATACCACGTGGCTGCGGCCTTCCCCTCGGCCTGCGGCAAGACCAACTTCTCGATGCTGGTTCCGCCGGCCGGCTTTGAAGGGTGGAAGGTCACGACCATTGGCGATGACATCGCCTGGATCAAGCCTGCGGCCGACGGCAAGCTCTACGCAATCAATCCCGAAGCCGGTTATTTTGGCGTGGCCCCTGGCACCAACTTCCACACCAACCCGAACTGCATGGCCAGTCTGGACAGGAATGTCATCTTCACCAATGTGGCGCTGACCGACGATGGCGATGTGTGGTGGGAGGGCATGGAAAAAGACAGCGGCAGCCTGCCGGCCCACCTGATTGACTGGCAGGGCAAGGACTGGACGCCGCAGATCGCCAAAGAGACCGGCGCCAAAGCGGCCCATCCGAACGCCCGCTTCACAGTGGCTGCCACCAACAATCCGGCACTGGACAGCGCCTGGGATGATCCAAAAGGTGTGGCGATTGACGCCTTCATGTTTGGTGGGCGCCGCTCCACCACGGTGCCCCTGGTGACCGAGGCGCGCAACTGGGTCGAAGGCGTTTACGCAGCCGCCACCATGGGTTCCGAGACCACCGCAGCCGCCACCGGCCAAGCCGGTGTGGTGCGACGTGACCCGTTTGCCATGCTGCCTTTTGCCGGCTACAACATGGCCGACTACTTCCAGCACTGGCTCAACGTCGGCAAGAAGCTGGAGGCCTCGGGCGCGAAACTGCCGAAGATCTTCACCGCCAACTGGTTCCGCAAGGGCGAGGACGGCAAGTTCGTCTGGCCCGGCTACGGCGAGAACATGCGCGTGCTCAAGTGGATGATCGACCGCATCGAGGGCCAGGGCCAGGGGGTGGACCACTTCACCGGCGTCAGCCCGCGTTATGAAGACATCAACTGGACCGGCCTGGACTTCAGCGCCGAGCAGTTCAAATCCGTCACCAGCATGGACAAGTCGGCCTGGCTCAAGGAGCTGGAATTACATGCCGAGCTGTTCAAGCAACTCGAAAATCACCTGCCGAAAGAGCTGGAGGAGACCAAGGCTGCCATCGAGCAGCGTTTGGCGGCCTGACCGGCCCCTGCGCGCCATTGCAGGAAGTTGCACGCATGACCTGCATGTGACCTTGCGTGTTTCCGGCTCATCGTCCGGGCACAAAAAAAGCCACCGATCCGGTGGCTTTTTTATGCCCGCTGAAACAGGGCATTGGGGTGACTCAGAGGTAATACCGCTGGAAGGCGCGCAATTCGTAGCCCCTGAGGCGAGCGGCGCGCCGGTCAGAGGCTGCAGCAGGGGCCGCAGCGTCGGTCGTTGCAGGCACTTCGTCAGCCGCCACTTCCTGGCGAGTCATTGCCGCACGCAGGTCGGACATCACGCGGGGATCGGTTTTTGCGGCTTCCCACATGCGGATGTCTGCGCGGGCCTGGGCCAGGGTCTGCGACCAGGCGTCCATCGCGGCGACGGTGCGGGCAGCCAGGTTGCGGGCAGTGCCGGCAAACAGCGCCAGACCGGCAAAAGCCACGGCCCACAAGGCCATCCAGATCACCAGCAGATGGCCTTCGGCGACGCTGTCCGTGACCTGGTAGGCGACGACCATGATGGAAGCCACGATGGCCGAGAGCAGCAACGCAGCCAGGCCGCGCGTGCCCGAGAATCCCTGACGCAGCTGGCTGGCAGCGTGTATTGCCGACTCAACCCGGGCGGCGCCGGTGTGCTCTGTGGAGTACTTGATGTTGACGAAGCTGGTCATGATGGTTCCCCTTGATGAGTGCCACCACCGATATTGGTTTGGGCACAGAGAGATATTAGGGTTATCACTGATGTTATTCAACTTTATCTTTATGATGTTGACCATTCACCCTGGTGATAATAACTTTTTCCAGTCAAGAAACGCATGAGCCAGCCCAATTTCCGCACCCTGGACCTGAACTTGTTGCGCGTGTTTGACGAGGTCATGGCCGAGCGCAGCCTGACCCGCGCCGCGCGCAACCTGTCACTGACGCAGCCGGCGGTCAGCAATGCCCTGCGCCGCCTGCGCGAGACGCTGGGCGACGAGCTGGTGCAGCGCAGCGGGCACGGCATGGCACCGACGCCGCGGGCCCTGGCGATCTGGCCTGCAGTGCGGGATTCGCTGCAACAGCTGCAGGAGTCGCTCGCGCCCAATGAATTTGAACCCGCCACCGCGAACACCACCTTTGTCGTGGCCATGGCCGACGCCACCGCCGCAGAACTTATCCCGGGCCTGGTGGACACGCTGGAGACGGAGGCGCCCGGGGTGTCGGTGCGTGTGGTGCCGCTGACCACGCGCGACCCACGGCGACTGCTGGACGAGGAAAGCTGCGACCTGGCGGTCGGTTACTTCCCCTCGGTGCTGGCCGACCTGACGGCACGGGCCCAGAGCGGCGAGCCAACACCCTTCATGCACAAGCGCCTGTACGACGGGGAGTACGTGTGTGTGATGCGCAGCGGGCACCCGCTGGCCAGTGGGCCTTTCACGCTCAATCGCTTTTGCGCAGCGCGCCACATGCTGGTGAGTTTTTCGGGCCGGCCCTACGGCTTCATCGATGAATCGCTGGCCTCACTGGGCCGCGAGCGGCAGGTGGTGCTCACCGTCAACCAGTTTTTCACCGCTGGCCGGGTGGTGGCCAAGTCCAACCTGCTGACGGTGCTGCCGCGCCATTTTGTGAGCGTCACCGGCATTGCCGACCAGCTGGTGCTGCGGCCACTGCCGTTTGACGTGTCACCGGTGCATGTCGATGCGGTGTGGCACCGGCGCTCGCAGCAGCGCAGCGCCCACATCTGGCTGCGCCAGGCCCTGGAACGGGCGGCAGACAGGGCATTTTCGGTCTGAGCCCCCGTTTTGATGCCAAACTGGCCTTCAGCGCTCGTCCAGCAAGCGCCGTCAGCTATGATTTTGATAGTAAAAGTCAGCGCACCACGCTGAGGTAGGCAAAGGCAGCGCGGCGCAGTTCACGCGCCTGACGCGGGTTGCGGCCGGCGTGGTCGTCGGCGCGCTCCATCAGCTGGCGTGCCACGCCGGGCCTGGCGGCAGCGCTGCGGCGGGCTGCCAGGAAACGAAGCAGGGGAGCAAAAAAGCGGGTCATGTCAAAGTCACCATCAGGGTGAAAAGTTGCGATGACTCAAGAGTAAGGGTTTTCCCTAGGTTTGCAAGACACTGCAGTCCGCTTTTCATGCGGAACAGGCATGGCTTGGGCCGTTGCGGACATGGGGCGCTGCCGCGCCGGCCAGAGCGTCGCCACACATCCCGCACAATCGGCGGGTGAATATTCAGCTCCTGTCCGACCTGCACCTTGAATCCAACCCGCATTTCATGGCGCAGCCGACGCCGGGCGCAGACCTGCTGGTGCTGGCCGGCGACATCGGCTCTTACCAGCCAGGCTCCCTGCTTGCCGGCACCGACTTCGGGCTGGCGCGTTTTTCGCCGCTGCCGGTGGCCCAGGGCGGGGCCGGCTGGCCGACCCCGGTGCTGTTCATCCCCGGCAACCACGAATACGACGGCCTGGATTTTGAGACGACCCACACGCGGCTGCGAGAGACCTGCGAGCGTTTGGGGCTGGTCTGGCTGGAGCAGCAAAGTGTGGTGTTGCAGGGTGTGCGTTTTATCGGCAGCACCTTGTGGACCGACTTTGACGCGCTCAGCGCCCCTGCGGGCGCGACTGGGGACATCACGCTGGGTGAGCAACTCAAAAGCCGCGAAAAAGCCTTTCGCGCCGCCAACTTTTACCTGAACAAAAATCACACGTTTCACCAGGGCCGGCCGGTGCTGGCCGAGGCGGTGCGCGAACGCGGGCTGGCGAGCCAGACCTGGCTGCGGCAGACGCTGGCCCAGCCCTTCGAAGGTCCAACGGTGGTGATCACTCACTTTGCACCCAGTTTGTTGAGCGCCGACCCGCGCTACGGCCTGACGCCCGGGACTGCGGGTTTCTGCAATGCTCTCGACGATTTGCTGGGCCAGGCGCAGCTGTGGCTGCACGGCCATCTGCATTGCCCTAGCGACTATGTGAAAAACGGCTGCCGCGTCGTGGCCAACCCGCTGGGTTATGCGCGCAAGGGCGAGCAGGACGCTTTCAAGCCCGAATTGCTGATCAAAATCAGCCGTTAGCCCCCGCCGAATAAGCGCAAGCCGCTACCGAATCAATAGCAAGAACGAGCCCCGATCAGCGCGCGTTCAGCCCGTCAAAGCAGGTCTGCAGCACCAGCGCGATGACTTCTTCGTCGCTGTGCTGGCCGCCGGACTTGAGGAATTCCAGCACCGGATCGCAGGCGCGCGCATACAGCGTGTACAGCACCAGCACCGGCGGCAGGCGGGTATTGAGCGAGCCGTCGGCCTGGGCTTTTTCAATCCAGCCGCCCAGCTGGTCGCTGACCTGCATCAGCCCGTCGATGTAGGCCTTGTTGTTCACCAGCGTGGTGCGCAGGCTGGAGTTGTGGTGCGGCAGCGAAGGCATCTCGCCGGCCAGTTGCAGTGTCAGCATCCAGCGCACCATGGCCTTGAGCTGGTCCAGCGGCCGGCCATCGGCGGGCAGACCGGCCAGAAAAGCCTGGGCGCGCTGCATGACACGCACCATGGCAGCGGCGGCCAGGTCTTCCTTGCTGGGGAAGTGTTTGTAAAGGCTGGCCTTGGCAATGCCGACTTCGGCCGCCACCTGGTCAACGGTCATCAGGTCGAAGCCTTTTTCCGACAGCAGGCGGTTGACGGCCTGGATGATGGCGTCCTCACGCACGGCCAGCATCTGGGCCTTGAAAGAGGTCCTGGGCGGCAGCGGCGAGGTGGGGGGAAGCGGAGGGGGAAGTGTTCGGGTGCTCATGACCTGATTTTAGCCGTAGACGTCTTTAAAAAAAGCCGTTGTTTGTTTTTTGAACCAATCGGTCGCAAATGAACTATTGGGTAATGGGCATTCAGGTCCCTTGCAGCACTGCCGGCAGCCACCACCCGGGCCGGCGGCTGCGGAGCTTCCAGGCATTGCCCAGCAGCTTGTCCAGCACCTGCTGCTGCAGACGCGCATTGAACAGCAGGAAGCGGCCTTCCAGGTCCACCACCAAGACGCCTTCGCTCATGCTGTTGATGGTGAGGTCCAGCAGGCCGTGCTCGCGGCCGGCGCTGGCGGCGCATCGGGCTCTGAGCGTTTTGCGGACCTTGCCGGCCTCCTACAGCCAGCGCCACCATGCACTGACAGCTCGCCCACCGCTGAGCGGCCATCGTGAGACTCTGCAAGCGTTTTATAGACTGCAAGAAAGTACCCCATGACCAAACACACTCCCGCCAAGGCGGCGCCAGACACCCTCTCCGACGTCCCCGGAACCAGCGACGGCATGCCGCAGAAAACCCCGGCGGCCGGCCGTGCCCGGACCGGTCATGCCAGCACGCCGGCCGATGCATCGGATGAAGCCAGTCTGGCTCTGCCCCACGAACGCGACCAATCGGTCGGCATGACCGACGACACGCCCGACCCTCAGGTGGCTCAGGCCAGCAAGGACCTGCGACGCGGCCTCAAGGACACGGGCAAGGGCCCGGCCATGGATGCGGCCTATGACAAACTCAAGCGCCGTTGAGAAGCGCCGTTTGAGCGCCGTTTGCCCTGATTTCCGGCAGAACCGCTACTTTTTTCATAGCTGCTTGCGCCCGTCGATTATGGGCTAGAGCCCAATTTGACTCATAAACTCAGGGCACGCGCGGGGCCTGCTGTAGCTCCGCTGCCGTCATGCGCTCACTCATCCAGCGCATCAGGTCCAGCCACATCTGGCGCATTTCGGCGTCCAGCGGCGTGCGGGTGGAATTGGGCAGTTCGATGGTGACCACGGGCACGCCCTTGTGCACGCCGCCGTAATTGCCCAGTGAACCCGGGAAAATGCCGACCTGGTCCAGGTAGAGCCGGCCCAGCCTGGACGGCGGCACCGACGGGCCGTCGAAGTCCAGCACGCCATAAGGCGCGTGGATACTGACGATCAGGTTGGGCTTGAAACGCTGCATCTCGTTATGCAGAAAGGCCGACTCCGGTTCCGACAGCGGTTTCGGGCCGGGCCAGCGACGCGGATCCTTGTGTGTGCGTTTTTCCCAATAGACCTTGGCATCGCGTTCCCAGTTAGGCGTCGGGAAGTTGCGGTTCAGGTCCACCCCGTTGGCGTTGACACGCTGCGGGGGGGTGGAGAGCAGGCCGTCGGGATTGAGCGCCGGCACAAAGCGCCAGTGGATCGCCTGCGACCATGGCGCGGGCGTTTGCTCGGCCAGCTGGATCCAGTGCAGCGCTACCGAGGCCGACGACAGCTCATCACCATGAATCGCGCCCAACACCAGCACCCGCAGACGCGCGTCGTCAGGCTGGATGTCGCGCTTCCACAGGGTCTGGCCGCGCACTGAGCGGGCCGGCGTGGCCTCCAGCCTGGCCGCTTCGCACAGGCTGCGTTTGACGTTGGGCAGCTTGCGCACAAACGCTTCGCAGGGGCCGGCTGCCTGGGCGGGCGCTGACAGCAGCAGCAACGTCGCAAGCGCAGCAAACAGGGAATGATGCATGGCGAAATTTTACGCGCCGCCTGTTCAGCCCTGCCCTGCGGAGGCTTGGGGTAAATTAGCCGCATGTCCCCCGTTCGTCCCCGCCAGGCCGGCAGTCCGAGTTTTTCGCCGCTGGAGTTCCGCGCCTCACTGGCCATGTTTGCCACCGGAGTGACGATTGTCACGGCGCGCAGCGAAAGCGGCGAGCTGATCGGGCTGACCGCCAACTCCTTCAATTCCGTATCTCTGGCGCCGCCGCTGGTGCTGTGGAGCCTGGCGCGCGCGGCCGGCTCCCTTCCTGCGCTGAGCACCGGCTCGCACTATGCCATCAACATCCTCGCGGCCGACCAGAAGGAGCTGGCCGAACGTTTTGCCGCCAAACGCGAGGGCCGCTGGAGCGGCGTCGCCTGGACCGAAGGCGTCGGCGGGGCGCCCTTGCTCACCGGGTCGGCAGCAGTCTTTGAATGTTTCAACCGCAGCCGGTATGAAGAAGGCGATCACGTGATCTTTGTCGGCGAGGTCGAGCGCTGCAGCCACCGCGCCGGCGCGGCGCCGCTGCTGTTTCATGGTGGGCGGTTTTACACCGAGCATCCGTTGTAACCCGGCGCGCGAGCAGCAGCCGCTGCATCCGGCTACCATGCAGGCCCATGAATGCCCGCAAAACCCAGTTGGATGCTGTTGCCATTTCCTTGCTGCTGGCCTGCTGCCTGTTCTGGGGCTTCCAGCAGGTGCTGGTCAAGGCGACGCTGGCCGAGATCGCGCCGGCTTTTCAGGCGGCCATCCGTTTTGCCGGTGCCACGGCGCTGCTGCTGGTCTGGTGTGCCTGGCGCGGCATCCGGCTGTTCAGCGCCGATGGCTCGCTGCGCGCCGGGCTGCTGGCGGGCAGCCTGTTTGCTGCGGAGTTTGCCTGCCTGTATGTGGGCCTGCAGTACACCAGCGCGTCGCGCCTGACGGTGTTTCTCTACACCTCGCCATTCTGGGTAGCGGCGCTGCTGCCGATCTGGGTCAAGTCCGAAAAGCTGCGGCCGGTGCAATGGGCCGGCTTGGCCTGCGCATTTGCGGCGGTGGCATTTGCGCTGCGCGACGGGTTCAGCGCAGGTGCCGCCTCCACCTGGGTCGGCGATGTGATGGCACTGGTGGCCGGCATGTTGTGGGGCCTGACCACGGTGGTGATTCGCGCCTCCTCACTGTCACGGGTGTCGCCCGAAAAACTGCTGTTTTATCAAATCGCGGTGAGCACCGTCGCCCTGCCGCTGGTGTCGCTGGCCCTAGGTGAACGCTGGTCCTGGGAATTCAGCCCGTTTGCCGCCACCTCGCTGGTGCTGCAGACGGTGGTGGGAGCGTTTGCCAGCTACCTGGCCTGGATGTGGATGCTGGGGCGTTACCCTGCTACCAAAATTTCGGTCTTCGTGTTTTTGACGCCGCTGTTTGCGCTGCTCTTCGGTGTGTTGTGGCTGAACGAGGCCGCCACACCCAGCCTGCTGGCAGCGCTGGTACTGGTGGCGCTGGGGATTGTGCTCGTGAACCGCAAGCCTGCTTGAGCTGACAGCCTATTCGGGATCAGACATTGACGTTATCGTCAGCGTAGTTCCATTCGGCGAACTTGTGTTCAAGGGATGTTGCTACAAACCATGCTGCCACGCCAGGCAATATCCATGCAACAACCGCCGCAGTTCCCGCCAAGAGTTGATGTTCAGCTGTCGGAATCACTGTGCCTTGCGCCCCGTAGATCAAATACTGGCAGCCATAGACGTACCCTAAAAATATTCCCTCGGACAACAGGATAAAAAATGCGTTGCCATGTTCACGCAAATGCCGGTATGAATCCACTAACTCGATTCTTTTGGGCTTGCCTTGCGCCGATGCACGAGCACCTGCCAAGCCGTCATAAAAAGAGTAAAGCCGGTGATGTTGCAAGAATACATGAATACACATCGCATACTGAAGGCCGATACAGGCAACAGCCACCAAAAAGTAAATCACAAACAAGCTGCGGTTAGGCGGCAGCAGCGTGTCTATCAACCAACCAAGCGCCACCACAGCAAATACATACAACAAAAATGCAGGTATCGGATTTCTTGCCATCGTCGTCACAAAGCTTTTCCCGGTCTTCCGCTTCCACACAAACTCAATGGCAAATCGCCACATGTGCACCACCAAAACCAGTTGACTGGCTATGTAACAGTACGCAAACCCTCCAACAATCAACACAAGCAGGTAATAAGACGGCTCCATGACGGTCAGGTCGAAAATGTCCGGTCGCCGCACATCTTTTCGCAATGTTTGCAGCAATATCCAGATACAAGCAGCGCCTACAACTGTTCCAACCAAATACCGAACAAGGTAGTTTTCCCACCACTGCCCAGAGTAGGGGCTTATGG
>NZ_JACDDD010000120.1 GCF_013817205.1 Polaromonas sp. | reverse complement strand
CAGATCACCGGCAGCCACAACCCCAAGGACTACAACGGCTTCAAGATGTTGCTGGCCGGTCGCGCGATTTACGGTGACGAAATCCAGGGCCTGCGCAAGATGATGGAGGCCCCCACGCTTGTCGCTTCGCGTACTACGCTGCCCCCCGAGGGGGCTAATTTTCCTAGGGGCGGCCCGTCGGAAAATTCTTCCTCCCCGACACCGCCACCTCGCACCGGAAAAATCACCAATATCAACGTGCTGGCCCCTTACCGCGACCGCATTGTTTCCGACATCAAGCTGGCGCGGCCCATGAAGGTGGTGATTGATTCCGGCAACGGCATCGCCGGCGCCTCGGCGCCCGGCATCTTCCGCGCCCTCGGCTGCGAGGTGACCGAGCTGTTCAGCGAGGTCGATGGCGACTTCCCCAACCACCACCCGGATCCGAGCAAGCCTGAGAACCTGAAAGACCTGATTGCCGCGCTGCAGGTGGGTGATGCCGAGCTAGGCCTGGCCTTTGATGGCGACGGCGACCGCCTGGGCATCGTCACGCGTGACGGCCAGAACATTTATCCGGATCGCCAGATGATGTTATTTGCGCGCGATGTGTTGTCACGCGTGCCCGGCGGCACCATTGTTTACGACGTGAAATGTTCGCAGCGCCTGGCGCCAGAGATTGAAGCTGCCGGCGGCACACCCTTGATGTACAAGACCGGCCACTCGTTGATCAAGGCCAAGATGAAAGAGCTCGACTCCCCGCTGGGCGGCGAGATGAGCGGCCACATCTTTTTCAAGGAACGCTGGTTCGGTTTTGACGACGGCACGTACGCCGGTGCGCGCCTGTTGGAGATATTGAGCAAGGTGGCTGACGTCGGCGCGCTGCTCAACGGGCTGCCGACCAGCTTCAGCACCCCGGAACTCAACGTCGCCTGCAAGGAGGGTGAGCCGCACGCGGTCGTGGAGCAACTCATCAAGACGGCGAGTGAACCCGTCGCCGGGCCGCCCCAAGGAGGGTTAAGCCCCCTCGGGGGACAGAGAGGACACGGCAGTGCCGAGCGTGGGGGCTATTTCCCGGCCCCGGCGAAGATCAACACCATCGACGGTGTGCGTGTCGACTGGCCGGACGGCTTCGGCCTGATCCGCGCGTCCAACACCACGCCGGTGCTGGTGCTGCGTTTTGAAGGGCACACCGAGGCCGCGCTCAAACGCATCGAGACCGATATGCTCCAGTTGCTGCGCAGCGTCAAGCCGGACGCCAGCTTCGCTGCCGCTGTTCACTAATGCCCCCACGGTCGCTCACTGCGTGTAGCTCCCTGCCCCCCGAGGAGGCCGCTGCGCCTGCGGGCCGACGGAGCCGGACCCGCGGCCCCTGCTTGACAACGCGGGGAAAAAAACTCTTTCCAAGTCCAGTTGCGGCTGACTGACTCGTGAAAATACTTCTGGTCAAACTCTCATCGCTGGGCGACGTGGTGCACACGCTGCCGGTGGTGCAGGACATCCTAGCCGCGCATCCCGGTGCGCAGATCGACTGGGTGGTGGAAAAAGCCTTTGCGCCGCTGTTGACCCCGCTGCTGGGCGACGGTGTGCAGCGCGTCATCCCCTGTGAGCTGCGGCGCTGGCGCAAGGCGCCCTTCAGCGCGGCCACGCGTATCGCCTGGCGGGCTTTCCGGCACGAGCTGCAAAGCCAGTCCTATGACGCGGTGATCGACTTGCAGGGCCTGACCAAGTCGGCGCTGGTGGCCTGGCTGGCGCGGCTGGCGCCCGGCGGCAAACGTTACGCCATGGCCAACCAGACAGAGGGTTCGGGTTATGAGGCCCCTACGCGCTGGGTCGCGGACGTGGCCGTCACGCTGCCTGCGCGCAGCCACGCGGTGGTGCGCGGGCGCGAGCTGGCTGCGCGTGCGCTCGGCTACACCCCGGTAACACGCGCGGATTACGGGCTAAATCGGCCTCCAGCCCTCACGGATATTGAGCAATCCGCTCCTGAAACCATAGCATTCGCGCACGGGACCTCGCGCACCGACAAGCTCTGGCCCCTGGAAAACTGGATAGCGCTGGGCCGGCAACTGATTGCCCATGGTTACCAGATCGTGCTGCCGCACGGCAGCGATGATGAGCTGGCCACCAGCCGGGCGATTGCTCAGGTTTTGAACACAGCGGAAGACAAAGCCGCCGTGTTGCCGAGGCTTGCACTTGACCAACTCACGCAGCAACTCGCGCAGTGCGCCGGCGTCATCGGCGTGGACAGCGGCCTGAGTCACATCGCCGTCGCGCTGGATCTGCCGCATGTGCAGATCTACAACTTTGACACCGCCTGGCGCACCGGCCCGCTGCCCGCGACTACGGCAGGCGAGGGCGCCCGCCAGCGCAGCGTGTTTGCGCAACCCTGCCCGACGGTGGCGCAGGTGTGGGATGCGTGGCTGGCCTGCCGGTCGCCGGACAGGCACGAGGGCGCGGCGTGATAGAAGATGTCATTCGCAAGCTCTACTCGCTGCTGATGTGGGCGGCCCAGCCTTTCCTGCGGCGCAAGCTGCAGCGCCGTGGCCAGGCCGAGGCCGGCTACCTGGAAGCCGTGGATGAGCGTTTCGGCGTTTACTCGCAGCCCGCCGAAGTGCGGCCCGAGTTGGTCTGGGTCCACGCGGTATCGCTGGGCGAAACGCGTACCGCCGGCATTCTGCTGGCCGCGCTGCGCAAGCGCTGGCCCGGCCTGCGCGTGCTGCTGACGCATGGCACGGCCACCGGCCGCGCCGAGGGCGCCGGCCTGCTGCGCGAAGGTGATGTGCAGGTCTGGCAGCCCTGGGACAGCGAAGGCGCTGCCGCACGCTTTTTTGCGCACTTCAAGCCGCGCCTGGGCCTGTTGCTGGAAACCGAGGTCTGGCCCAACACCATGGCTTGCGCGCAGGCGCAGAGCGTGCCCGTGGCGCTGGTCAATGCGCGTTTGTCTGACAAGTCGCTGCAGCAGGCCACACGCATCGCCCCCTTGTCGCGGCCGGCCTATGCCAGGTTGTCGGCGGTTTATGCGCAGAGCGACAACGACGCACAGCGCCTGCGCGAACTCGGCGCCACGGTGCAGGGGGTGTTTGGCAACCTCAAGTTCGACGCCACACCGGATGAGGCGCAGCAGGCGCAGGGCCGCGCCTGGCGCCGGGCGCTGGGCCAGCCGGTGCTGATGCTGGCCAGTTCGCGTGAAGGTGAAGAGGATGAATTTTTCAAGAAGATTGTGGCCCTGGCCCTTTCCAGTCGGGCGCAACCAGCTATCAATACCATAGCGGGTGCACATCTGCAGATCCTCGTCGTGCCGCGCCATCCGCAGCGCTTTGACGAGGTCGAGGCGCTGGCGGTGAAACACGGGCTGTCGGTCGCGCGGCGCTCGGCGTGGAATGGCGCGCCGCAGTCCGCCGATGTCTGGCTCGGGGACTCCCTCGGCGAGATGGCGCTGTATTACGCGATAAGTGACGTCGCCCTGCTGGGCGGCAGCTTCGCGCCCCTGGGCGGGCAGAACCTGATCGAGGCCGCTGCCTGCGGCTGCCCTGTCATCATGGGGCCGCACACCTTCAACTTTGCCGAGGTGTCCGAGCTGGCAGAAGCGGCGGGCGCCGCGCGCCGTGTGGCTGACATGGACGAAGCCGTGCGCAGCGCCCGCACCATGCTGTCACGCCCCGCCACGCAGCAGGCTGCGGCCGACGCCGGCCTGGGCTTTGCCACGCAGCACCGCGGCGCCGCTACCAACACCGTGCAGGCCCTGGCGCAGTTTCTGGATGGCTGAGCCGCTGGTCAATCAGTACGGCGCCGATGTGCCGCAAGCGATTGCCCGCATGGTCACGGCGGTGCATCCGGCCTTCAATACGCGCAGGTTTGTCGCCGATGCACTCACCGGCTACGATGAACTGGCCCTGATGCCGCGCGGCAAACACATTGCGCAGGCGCTGCAGCGGCACTTGCCGGCTGATTACCCGAAGGCCATCCACATCCTGCTGGCCTCGCTGGACCAGCCGCATGGTCGCGATCCAGGCCTGAGCCTGGGCTCCTTCCTGTATTTGCCGCACACAATGTTTGTGGCGCAATTCGGGCTGGCGCATTTTGAGGACTCCATGCGCGCGCAACATGCGCTGACGCAGCGTTTTACTGCCGAGTTCAGCATCCGCGCTTTTCTGCAACACCACGAAGCCGCCACCCTCGCACGATTCAGGCAGTGGGCCAGCGACCCCAGCGAACATGTGCGCCGCCTGGTGTCTGAAGGCAGCCGGCCGCGCCTGCCCTGGGCCAGTCGACTGCCGGCCTTTCAGAAGAACCCGGCGCCGGTGCTTGAGCTGCTGGAGCTGCTGAAAGACGACCCGGCGCTGTATGTGCGCCGCTCGGTCGCCAACAACCTCAACGACATCGGCAAGGACCATCCGGAGGTGTTGGCGAAGACTGCGAAGCGATGGCTCAAGGGCGCGAGTGATGAGCGGCGCTGGATCGTGCAGCACGCGCTGCGCTCGGCCGTCAAGCGCGGCGAGGCGGGCGCACTGGCCGCCCTTGGCTTCGGCAAAAGTGCGGAGGTGGCGGTGAGCCGCGCCCGCATCACACCCGCGCGCGTGCCCATGGGCGAGAAGGTCACCATCGCCTTTGACGTGTCAAACACCAGTGCAAAGGCGCAGGAAGTGCTGGTGGACTTCTGCATTCATTACGTCAAGGCCAGTGGCAAAACCAGTGCCAAGGTCTTCAAGCTCAAGGTCCTGAGCCTTGCGCCGAAAGAGACCGTACGGCTGAGCAAGACGGTGTCCACCGCCGAAATGACCACGCGCAAACACCATGCAGGCCAGCACCGCGTCGATGTGCTGCTCAATGGGCAGGCGCGGGCTCTGGGGGTGTTTGAGTTGGTGGGTGTTGCGCAGTTTTAGATGCTTTGAGGTGTCCGTTTACCTCTACTTCCGCTCGCTGACCTGCTGCGCCCAACTGGCCGTGTTGTTCTTCGCATCAAGGAAGGGCAACACCGTCGGCACCAGAGCCGGCGCCAGAAACAGGTCGTAATGCGTGAACCCCGGCAAGATCGCCAGGCGGTTCTTCGCCATGTGCTCCCGGCCCCAGCCCGCGTCCTTCAGTCCGCCGCCCAGCAACTGGTAAAACTTCACGATGTGCTCGGGGCGATACATGTCGCTGTCGCCGTAGACCAGCATGACTGGCATCGCAAGCTTTTTGACGTCTTCCGAATAGTCGTAAGGCTTGCGCATGAACGCGCCCATCTGGTCGAGCAACTTGGGGAAATCCTGCGGACGCGGCGCGACCGCGGCGTAGGACTTGTACATCGGCGTCTCTTTCATCATGTCGGCCATCGCCGCGCCGACTTGCGCCTGCATCGGGAGCATTTCCGGAAAGAAGCCATCCTGCGCGTAGTCGGCGGACACCAGCACCAGGCGCCGCACCCGCTCGGGATGTTGCACCGCAAGGCGAAAGCCGACACCACCGCCCATGGAATAGCCCATCACATCCACCGGGCCGTAGCCGAGCTGCTTGAGGATTTGCGCCATGTCGTCGCCCATGTCCACCAGGCTGACGGGCCGGGCGGTCAGCGCCGTGCGGCCGTGCCCGTACAGGTCAACGCCGATCACCTGGCGGGTTTTGGCCAGCGTCGCCAATACCGGGCCGAACATCTCGATCTGACCCAGCCCTCCGTGCAACAGCAACAGCGGCTCGCCCTTACCGTGAACCTGGTAGTGGTAGTTGACGCCATTGACGTTGAGGTAGCCGCTCTTGACGGGCTTGCTGGCTGGCGCCGCGCGCCTGTCCGCGCCGCGCTTGCCCTCCGCGGGCTGGGAAACGGCAGGCAGCGCCGCGAAAGCCACTGCCGCTGTGAGCAGCGCGGCAAAAAGAGTGCGAAGTGACTTCATTGATCTCTCCTGAAGAATAGGCCCATCGGGCGTTCGGGTTGTTTCAATACCACGACGAAGCAGGGTCGATGAAATCGACACCGCCGACTACGTATGCACGTACGCGGCGGCCTTCGCGCCTGCATGAAACGGATGCAAGTGAGGCGATCAGGGAGTCTTGGACTTGTCCACCTGTGCACGCAATCGCTCTTCCTGCGCACGCAGCTCCGGCGTGAGAGCCTCGCCGAAATCTTCGGCCCCGAAGATCTGCCGGATCTCGATTTCCGAGTCGCCAGGCATCGGGTTGGGGCAGCGCTTGACCCAGTCAATCGCTTCCTGCAGTGAGGCGCATTGCCAGAGCCAGAAGCCGGCAACCAGTTCCTTGGTTTCGGTGAACGGCCCGTCGATCACCGTGCGGTTCTTGCCCGAAAAGCGCACACGGGCGCCCTTCGAACTCGGGTGCAAGCCTTCACCAGCTTGCATGATGCCAGCCTTGACGAGCTCTTCGTTGTAGCGACCCATCTCCGCGAGCAATTTCTCGCTGGGCATGATGCCGGCTTCGCTGTCGGCGGTGGCTTTGACCAGGACCATGAATTTCATGTGATTCTCCTTGTTGGATTGACGTGGTTGAAGTGGTTGAAGCAGTGATCAATGGCGATTTACTGATGGACTCAATGACCCGCCGCACGGGTGAACGTCATATGCGTGACCCCGACGGGCGACGAGACGGACTCGATGTTGTAGCTCTTCTCAAGGCTCTCCAGGCCGTCCCAGAGCCGCACACCGCGGCCGAGCAGGATAGGGACCACCACGATGTGCATGTGGTCGACCAGTCCGGCCTTGAGGAACTCGCGGATCATGGTCGGGCCTCCGCCTATGCGTATGTCCTTGCCGCCCGCAGCCTTGCGTGCCGCCTCAAGTGCTTTAGCCGGCGACGCGTCGATGAAATGGAAGGTTGTGCCCCCTTCCATTTCAATCGGCGGACGGGGGTGATGGGTCAGGACAAAAACCGGTGTGTGAAATGGTGGGTTGGAGCCCCAAGGGCCCTTCCACTCCGGATCTTCGTGCCAGCCGGGGTAGCCGTATTTGCCGGCACCCATGATTTCGGCGCCAATTCCCGGCGTAAAAAGACGAAGGAAACTGTCATCGACGCCAGCCGTGCCGCCAGACTCACCGAGCATCCGGCGACCCCATTGGGTTTCGAACATCCAGTCGTGCAGCCGTTCGCCAGCGTGGCCGAACGGTGCATCGCGACTTTGACCCTCGCCGGTTCCGAAACCGTCGAGCGAGATCGAGAAGTGTTGGACGCGTACAAGTGACATGGGGGTGCTCCTTTGCTTGGGTTGGGGCGAAAGAATCAGGGGATTTGCGCGCTTCGGTACTTGTCGCCGACGGCCTCGCGGATGGGCGCCGTGTCATAGACGATGGTCATCGTCTCGATCAGGCCTTGCGCATCGAAATCGAAAAGGTCGACGCACTGAAATCTGACCTGCGCGCCATCGGCCAGCTCCCATTGGTAAGTAAAACAGGTCGAAGCGCGGCGCGAACCGACCGCGCTCACAAACACTTCACGGTCCTCGATCACGCTTCGCCGCGTTGCCGCCTTGAGCAGGTCAAAGAACTTGTCCGCCGGCTGCACGTTCAGGAAGGGCG
>NZ_JACDDD010000119.1 GCF_013817205.1 Polaromonas sp. | reverse complement strand
GGATCAACGTCTCAACACGTTGCCAGAATTCGTCAGTCACTTCCCAGGATTTGGCTTTTGCCATCACAACTCCAACCGCGGCACTCGCGCATGGAAAGTGATTATCATTTATTTACGGATAAGTTCTAAGTGTGTGCGCCCACCAAGACGCTGCCCGCTTAAACTCTGCCAAGCCAGTAAGCCGGCCGCCTTCGATGAGGCGCAACCACGAGAACCTCTACCTCCGCACCTGCCTGCCGGTAGAGGATGTTGTAGGGGAAGCCATGTACGCGGTAGCGCCGGATACCTGGCGAAAACTCTACGCGGTAACGATCTGGCGCTTCGCAGATCTTGACCATCGCCGCCTCGAAGGCCGCCAAGTAGCGGGCACCTAGCCGGGCTTGGCGGGCCTCGTAATAGGCGACATGTTCAAGGTGCTCAACTCTTGCTGACTCATGGAAAAAGTCACTCACTTGAGCAGATCTTGAGCCTGGCTGCGCACGGCATCGGCAGAAATTCGCTTCGAGACCCCCTGATCCATTTCGGCCGCACGTCTTGCGGCCTCCTGAAACCAAAGATGCTCAATTTCATTGTCTGACAAAGCATCCAAGCTGGATAACAGCTGCTCCGCCAACTCGGCGCGCTCTTGAACAGGAAGCGACAAAGCCTCGCGACGGATGGTTTCGGTGTTCATGAAAGAAATATTAGCACCAAAACAACAAATTTTCGCGTGGCTACGATTGCACAGAGGTTGCACAGGACTGCTACGCTGCCCAGTGCCTGTGAGACTTCGCCCGTCTCCCTGCAAGGGCTCAGCCGGCGGCACGCATGAGGATAGCTCGTTGGACTGAGAGCAGGACGCGCTTTTGCTGATAGCCCACAAAGCCGCTAAACGAGCCTGGATCAAAATTCAGTTCCCTGCCAATGGAGAAAGGCGGGGTTGGCAAGAGTCTGGGGTTCCCAAGACGTTCCAAGTGTTCACGCGTCAACGCCCAAGAAGGGTCGTTGAACCCGCTGGGCCAACCATCAGTGACCAGGATGTCGAGTGATTCATCAGAAATATTTCGAAAGAGAACGTGTTCATTTTTGGTGTGGAACTCGGGGCCGCAGAAATGGTGGATTTTGATCCCAAATACTGCAGCGAGCTCATGCCAAGACTTGAACACGTTGGTTGTAGGGCCCCAGAGGCCGATCTTGGTGGTCTCGATTGACCCCAACTCCGCCTCGATGTAGCAGGCATCGGAAAGCACTTCACAAGGGTGTGCCGCGCATGACATGGCATTGATGACGGGGCGACTGGATACGGACGCGAACTCACGCAGCCTTTCGTGATTCGACTCCCGCACTACATACATTGCATAAAAAGGATCAAGGTAGCCAGCGAGATCAGAAGCGCGCTCGTTGGTTTTCAGGAAATTCGGCAGCTCGATATAGGAAAGGCCGAGCTCTCTGAACGCTTGGATGAAGGTTGTTCGCGTACGGATACCGTTGCCTTCAAATGACCAGGCTACAGTCCCGGTCAAAGAACGATGTGGCTTGCCTGCAAGCGCCCATATCTCACGAATTTCGGTTTTTGAAAGATCATCAATATTGATGAGGTTCATAGAGGACTACGGCTATGTTGATCGTACGGTTGTGCATGTAGCATCCCAGCATGGGGTTTACGACCCATGTGGTCTTAGCCCTTGTACGTTTTGAGTTTTTCAAAATGGGGCTTTGCGTATCAGGTCGATTTCGCGAGCAGCGTGAAGTGCTCCACCACCGGCGGCGCTGCGAAAAACGGGCCGACGATGGCGCGCCAGGCGGCAAAAGCCGGTGACTCGCGAAAACCGATGGTGTGGTCTTCCAGTTTTTCCCAGAAGATTTGCAGGATGTAGCGCTCGGGGTTTTCAATGCCCCGGTTGACCTTGAAGCCCTGAAACCCTTTGGCGCCGGCAATCACAGTGGTGAGGCCGCGCTGTATGGCCTCGTCAAAGGCGGCTTGCTGGCCGGGAGCGATGCGGATGTCGGCGAGTTCGAGAATCATGCGGTGTCCTTTGTTGAGCGTGAGGCCCTCAATACTGGCTGGCTGGTAACTCTACCGTCAAACCGTCGAGGTCTGCGTTCAGGATGATCTGGCAACTGAGCCGGCTGGCCGGTGTGGCCGGTGTCGCGGTGAAGTCCAGCATGGCGCGTTCTTCGCCGTCGGCGGCCGGCAGCAGCGCCGCAAACGGCTGCGTCACCATCACATGGCAGGTGGCGCAGGTCAACAGCCCGCCGCAGTCTGCCGCAATGCCCTGCACCCCGGCGGCCACGGCGGCCTCCATCAAACTTTGACCAATTTTGCCTGTAGCCCTTATTGGCTGTGCGTCGGCAGCTATGAAATTGATAGTAATCATGAGGGTCCTGATGCTCAGATGCGGCTGAAGTATTCGCGGCGCTGCCAGTCGTCCTTGTCCACCGCCTGCTCGTGGCGCGTGATCTCCGCCTGTTTGATGCGCGTGAAGTAGTTGATGAATGTCTCGCCAAACGCTTGCACCAGCACCGGGTCGGTTTGCAATGCTGCCAGTGCTTCATCGAGGCTGGTCGGAATGCGGGTAGCGGCTTCACCATAAGGCGCATCGGTCGCCGCCGGCGCTTTGAGCTGACGCGTGATGCCGTCCAGCCCGGCGTGAATCTGCGAGGCCAGGTAAAGGTAGGGGTTGGCGGCCGGCTCGCCGATGCGGTTTTCGATGCGCGTTGCGCCATCGCCGGGCTGCCCGACCACACGCAGCATGGCGCCGCGGTTGTCGCGGCCCCACAGCACTGACTGCGGCGCCAGCGCGTTGGGGCGGAAGCGGCCGAAACCGTTGATGGTCGGTGTGCAGAACACCGTCATTCCGCGTGCGTGCGCCAGGAGGCCGGCAAGATAGTGTTCGCCCACGCTCGAGAGGGTGTACTGCGCGTCGGTGGCTTGCGTTCCCGGGGCCGATGCCTCGCGCTGGAACAGGTTGGCGCCGGTTTCGGGGTCCACCAGCGACTGGTGCAGATGCCAGCCGCTGGACATGATGTTGGGAAAGGGCGGGCGGCACATGAAGGTGGCGTGGTAACCGGCGCGGCGCAGCGCCTGCTTGACCGCGCTGCGAAACAGCACCATGTTGTCGGCCGCCGTTAGCGCGTCGGTCGCGTCGAAGACGGCCTCCACCTGGCTGGGGCCGAGTTCGATTTCCAGCGACTGCAGCGGCAGGCCCAGCGCCTGCGCCGTGTACTGCACGATGCGCAGCGGCTCCTCGGCCATGTCGAACCATTGCTCTGACAGCAGGTTGTAGCCCGGATGGATCATCGCCACTTTGGGCGCCGGGCCTGGCCAGGCGGCTAGTTCCGGATCAAGTTGGTCGCCGGCACTGTCGCCGGTGATTTTGTAAATGTGGAATTCGATCTCCAGCCCGCACTTCATGCCGTAGCCGGCATCGGCAAGCCGCGCCAGCGCGCGCTGCAGGATGCGCCGCGTGTCCAGCTCGACGGCGCTGCCGTCCTGCATCCAGGGCTGGCCTTGCACCCAGCCCGTGGCCGTGGTCCACGGCAGCTGCCTGAAACTCGCCGGGTCGGCAAGCAGCAGCAGGTTGCTGGCAAATTCGAAGCCCGGCAACTCAGACGTACCGCCGGCCTCGAAAACCTTGAAAGCCGTGCGGTCGGAGCTGTCCTTGAGCAGCAGGGTGCTCACCATGCCCACGCCGCCCTGCATGGCTTTTGCTGCCGCGCTTGCCACCAGGGTCTTGCCGCGCAGTGTGCCGTGCAGATCGCACCATGCAAAACGCACCAGCTCGATGCCGCACGTGGCGATCAGTGACTCTGTCTGCTCCAGTGCCCGCTGCCGCGTGGCATCGTGGATGCCGCATTGTTCGGCGAAATTGCTCATGCGCTCGCGACCTGGGTGATGTCCTTCGCATTCCAAGGCGCCTTGGCCTGTTTGGCGCGTGCTTGTTCCTGCCACCAGCCGACCCATTCCCCCGCGGGGGCGATGCCGTCCACCGTGTCCGGCCCGTGCATCAGGCCGGCCTGGCTGGCATCGGCAATGCCAGGCGCGATGCCTCCCTCCTGCACCGTCGCAATCGCCTTGATCAGCACCCGGCGATTTGCCATGATGACCTTGTCGGAGCTCCCCAGGTGCTCACGTGTGCGGTCCTGGATGGCGCCCATGCTTTCCACCGCCCACTGGTCGTGCACATTGATGTCTTCCTCACCCATGCCCAGGTAGGTCTGGGTGCGCTGCTCTTCGGCGTTGAAGCCCCAGTTGTTGTGGCGCCCGGCGTTGGGGATGTAGTCGGGCAGCGAGATGAACTGCTGGCGCTGCGCGCGCATGCTCTCCTTGTCCAGCGGGCCGGAAAAACTGGTGAAGAAGGAATACCAATAGGTGTGGGTGTCGTCCACCGGCACATGCATCTGCGTGATGGTCATGGTTTCCGACAGCGGAATCACGAAGGTCGCCGGAAAGATGGCGTTGGTCACGCGCACATGCGTGAGTTCGTCGTTCATGGCGCGCAAAGCGGTGAGTTGTATGCCCCAGGGTTTGGTGTCCACACTGATTTCGGGCTGGGCAAACTCGCGCATGATGCGTGTCATCGGCCACTGCTCGCCGGCTATGGCGCCTGCGCTGGCGCTGCGAAACTGCTTGCCGGCCGTGTTGTTGCCGATGTCTTCCAGCGCCTCGTCCTGCAAAAAGCGGTGCAAAAAGGACGGATGCGCCGGATCGATGCCAACCTCAAAAGCCTGCAGCCAGTTGGCATTCCATAAACCTTTGAAGGCGAAGCTGTGGGTGGCGGGCGCGGTGAAGCAGTCAAAAGCAGGAAAGGGTGGCGGGGTGGAACCTTCCGGGCCCAGCCAGGCGAAGATCACGCCGCTTTTTTCCAGCACCGGGTAGCTGCGCTGCTTCACGCGGGCACAGAGTTTGCTGCCGGCCGGTTCTGCCGGGGTTTCCAGGCAGCGGCCGCTCACGTCGAACTTCCAGCCGTGAAAAGGGCAGCGCAGGCCGTCGCCCTCGGCGCGGCCGAAAGACAGGTCGGCGCCGCGGTGCGGGCAGTCGCGGTCCAGCAAGCCGTAGTTGCCCTTGTCGTCGCGAAACAGCACGAAGTCCTGACCCATCAGCCGAACCGCCTTGACCGGGCGTTTGTCCATGCGGGGATCCAGCGCCGGGTTGAACTCGTCGACCAGCGCGGCCGGTTGCCAGTAGCTGCGCAGCAGCGCGCCGCAGGGCGTGCCCGGCCCGATGCGGGTGATCAATTGGTTTTGTTCTGCGTTCATGAGTCGACTTTCCTGAAACGGTATACCGAAATTAAAATTCAGTGTACAGTTCGCGCCATGAACTTGCAAGAGACGGTATTGATTCAGCTGCGCGACCTGATCCTGCGCGGCGAATTCGAGCCCGGCCAGCGCCTGGCCGAGCAACAGCTGGCCGAGCGACTAGGCGCCTCGCGCACCCCCGTGCGCGCCGCGCTGGTGACGCTGGAGCAGGAGGGCCTGGTCGAGGCCAACGACACCGGCAAGTACCTGGTGCGCCAGTTCACGCCGCGTGAAGTGGCCGACGCCATTGCCGTTCGTGGGAATCTGGAGGGCATGGCGGCGCGCCTGGTGGCCGAACATGGCGTCTCGCGCCAGTTGCAGGCCGGGCTGCAGGCCTGCCTGGACGAGGGCGACGCGGCGCTGGCCGCCAACCCGCTGAGCTACGAAAGTTATGCGGCTTATGCCGTGGTTAACGACCGTTTCCACGCGCTGGTGCTGGAGGCCAGCGGCAACCGTGCCTTGCAGCGAGCCGTCACGCTCAATGACAAGCTGCCGTTTGCCCCGGCTTCGGCCATGCTGCCGATGCAGGGCACGGTGGCGCTGGACCGTGACTGGATGCTTTATGCGCACCGCCAGCACCACATGTTGTTTGCCGCGCTGAAAGCCGGCGAGGGCGCGCGCGCGCAGGCGCTGGCGATTGAACACACCGAAGTTGCGCAGATGAACATGCGCATGGCGCTGGAGCGTCGGGCCGAGACCGAGCGCGTGTTGCCGGCCATCCGCCTGGTGGTCGGGCGTTGACCCGCGAGGCAGTCAGTTTCACGGCCGCTGGCGTGCGCCGCGGCTTTTTCGCGGCTCAGGTGATGGCGCCGGGGATCATTCTGTATGCCATGGTTTTTGGCGTGCTGGCCAGCGAGCGCGGCATGAGCTGGCTGCAGGCCATGCTGATGAGTGCGGCGGTGTATTCAGGCAGCGCGCAACTGGCAGCGCTGCAGGGCTGGACGGCCACCGCCGCCGTCACGCCGGTGATCGTCACCATCTTCGTGATGAATGCGCGTTATGTGCTGTATGGCGCGGCGCTTCAGCCCTGGCTGGCCGGCCTGCCACGACACCAGAGCTGGGGCTCGCTGTTTTTCCTCGGCGACGGCAACTGGGCCATGGCCATGCGTGAGTACGATGCCGGTTACCGAGATGCGGGTTATGTGCTGGGCTCCGGTGTGGCCATGTTTGCGCCCTGGCTGGGCGGCACGCTGCTCGGCCATCTGCTGGCCGGCAATGTGCCGAATCCGGCGGCCTTCGGGCTGGACTTCATGCTCGTCGCCTTCGCAGCGGCCATCGGCATCGTGTTGTGGCGCGGCAAGTCCGACCTGTGGCCCGTTGCTGCTGCCGGCCTGGCGGCCTTGCTGGTGCACCGGCTGGTGCCGGGCGCGTGGTACATCGTCGCTGCGGGAATTTCTGGCGGGCTGATGGGGGCTTGGCGCCATGGCCGTTGAGTCGACCTTCTTGTTGGCGCTGCTGGGCATGGCGCTGGCGTCTTTCGCCTGCCGCATCAGCGGCTTTTTGTTGATGGGTTATGTGCGCATCACGCCGCGTGTGGAGGCCGCGCTGAAGGCCATACCGATCTCGGTGATGGTCGGCATCGTCACACCTGCCGCCACCTCGGGCAAACTGCCCGAATTGCTGGCCCTGCTGGCCGTCGGCCTGGTGATGAAACTGGTGCGCAACGACCTGGCTGCCGCGGTCGCCGGCGCGGCGACAGTGGCTGTTGCGCGCTGGGCCTTGAGCTAAAAAGCTGCTTATTCTTTCGCGACCCGTAGCACCAGCTTGCCGAAGTTCTCGCCGTTGAAGAGCTTGAGCAGGGTTTCGGGGAAGTTCTCGATGCCGTCGACCACGTCTTCCTTGCTCTTCATCTTGCCGTCCTTCAGGTGGCCCGCCATCTCGGCAATCGCGAGAGGGTAGCGGTCGGCGTAGTCGAACACCACAATGCCTTCCATGCGCGCGCGGTTGACCAACAGCGACAGGTAATTGGCCGGGCCCTTGACCGGTGTGGTGTTGTTGTACTGGCTGATGGCGCCGCAGATGATGATGCGAGCACCGCGCGTGATGCGGGGCAGCACCGCATCGAGGATGTCGCCGCCGACGTTGTCGAAATAAATGTCCACGCCCTTGGGGCAATGCTCCTTGAGCCCGGCCTTCACGTCGCCGGCCTTGTAGTCGATGCAGGCGTCGAAGCCCAGCTCTTTGACGACCCAGTCGCACTTGGCCTTGCCGCCGGCAATGCCGACCACGCGGCAGCCCTTGAGCTTGGCGATCTGGCCGACGGTCTGGCCGACAGCACCTGCCGCGCCCGACACCACCACAGTTTC
>NZ_JACDDD010000118.1:5659-7639 GCF_013817205.1 Polaromonas sp. | reverse complement strand
AGACAGATGTGGTCATGCTAGACGCCAAACTGCTGGGTATCGAGGAACTCAGCGACGTCTACATGGCCAGTGTCGAGTTCTCCGGCATGATTCGCGAAGACGTTTCGACCGGCCCAAGCCCCTTCCGCGAGGTGTGGAACATGACCAAGCCGCGCAGCGGTGGTGGCTGGCTCGTCGCTGGCGTACAAGCGCTGCAATAAAGCCCCACGTTCGCGCACTGCGTGTCGCTCTCTGCCCCCCGAGGGGGCGCTGCGCCTGCGGACCGGCGAAGCCGGATCCGCGGCCCTGGCTGAAATTTAAAAGCCCCCTCATCGCTAGCGATGGTGGGGCTTTTTCAATCTGCTGCAAAATCGGGGGCGTATGCGCACCAACACCACGTCCCCTTTCACTTTCCTGCAATCCCTCGCTGCCCGTTTTCAGCCGCCCGGCTGGGTGGTCGATGAGGGGCAGCAGAAGCTGGTGCTGTTTCTAAACCATGTGCTGATGCAGGAAAAAGAGGCGCAGAACCGCTTGCTGCGCAAAAAGGGCAGCGTGGTCCATATGCGCTGGGGCGTGTTTGCGCTGGACCTGCTGATCACGCCGGCCGGATTGCTGGACCGTGCCGCGCCGGGCGCCAAACCCGACCTTCTGCTGGCCGTTGCCGCTGAATCACCCTCGGTGCTTGTGCAGTCGGTGTTAGCCGGCAAGGCGCCACCGGTCAAAATCGAAGGTGACGTACAGTTGGCTGCCGAGCTTGGCTGGCTGGCTGATAACCTGCGCTGGGATGTGGAAGAAGACCTGTCCCGCGTCATCGGCGACGTGCCCGCCCACACGCTGGCCGGCTTCGCGCGCCAGGCCATCACGGGCCTGCGGCAGTTCCTGGCCCAGGCGCCGGTTCCCGCGGCCGCTTCCTCAGGCGCTGTGACGGTGCCGCCCGTGCCCGAACCGCCGAAAGCCGCTCCATGAGCCGCCTGTTCCGCGGCGTTTTTATCGTCTGGACCGTGTTGCGCTTCGGGCTGGACGAGCTGGTGCTGTCGAGTTTTAGCAAGCCGTGGATACGCACGCTGACGCGGGTGGTGTCGCTTGGGCGCGACCTGCGCTCGCCGCGCGGCGCGCGCCTGCGCGAGGCACTGGAAAGCCTGGGCCCTATATTTGTCAAGTTCGGCCAGGTCATGTCGACCCGCCGCGACCTGCTGCCGCTGGACATTGCGAATGAGCTGGCGCGGCTGCAGGACCGGGTGCCGCCCTTTGATACCGACATCGCGATTGCCATCATCGAGAAATCATTCGGCCGCCCGATTGCTGCCATCTTCGACACCTTCGAGCGCCAGCCGGTCGCCAGTGCCTCGATTGCGCAGGTGCATTTCGCCACACTGCCCGGCGGCCGCGAGGTCGCGGTCAAGGTGCTGCGGCCCAACATGCTGCCGGCGATCGAAAAAGACCTGGCATTGATGCACATGATGGCCGGGTGGGTCGAAGGCCTGTCGGCCGACGGCAAGCGTTTGAAGCCGCGCGAGGTGGTCGGCGAGTTCGACAAGTACCTGCATGACGAGCTGGACCTGCTGCGCGAAGCGGCCAATGCGGCGCAGCTGAGGCGAAACATGCAGGACCTGAACCTGGTGCTGATTCCGGAAATGGTCTGGGACTTCTGCATGCCCGACGTGATGGTGATGCAGCGCATGAACGGCGTGCCCATCAGCCAGGTGCAGCGCCTGCGTGACGCCGGCGTGGATATGAAAAAACTGGCGCGCGACGGCGTCACCATCTTTTTCACCCAGGTGTTCCGTGACGGGTTTTTCCACGCCGACATGCATCCAGGCAACATCCAGGTCAGCCTGGAGCCGGCCACCTTCGGCCGCTACATCTCCCTGGACTTCGGCATCGTCGGCACCCTGACCGAGGTCGACAAGGAGTATCTGGCACAGAATTTCAGCGCCTTTTTCCGGCGCGACTACAAACGGGTGGCTGAGCTGCATATCGAGTCGGGGTGGGTGCCAGCAC
>NZ_JACDDD010000118.1:0-5649 GCF_013817205.1 Polaromonas sp. | reverse complement strand
GCACAGACCCGTGTCGACGAGCTGGAGTCGGCCATACGCGCCTGCTGCGAGCCCTATTTCGACCGCCCGCTCAAGGAAATCTCGCTGGGCATGGTGCTGATGCGGCTGTTCCAGACCTCGCGGCGCTTCCATGTGGAGATCCAGCCGCAACTGGTGCTGCTGCAGAAAACCTTGCTCAACATAGAAGGCCTGGGCCGCGAGCTGGACCCCGATCTGGACCTGTGGAGCACGGCCAAGCCCTTCCTGGAAACCTGGATGCTGGAGCAGGTTGGCCCCGAAAAGCTGCTGGAGCAGCTCAAGGCCGAGGCGCCGACCTATGCCAAGCTGCTGCCCGGCCTGCCGCGCCTGCTGCAGCAATACCTGAAAAACCCGTCAGGTGGTAACCATCGGGAACTGCAGGAACTGCTGCAGGAGCAAAAGCGCACCAACCGGCTGCTGCAGGGCCTGATTTACGGTGGCCTGGGTTTTGCATTGGGCTTGCTCGCGATGCAGGTGATGCTGCGCATTCGCGTTTTTTAGGGGCCATGGGCTGGCACCCGGTGGCGTCGATTGATCTGGCAGCCATGACCGAAAATCTGGTGATAATCACGCATTCTTGAGGAGGCCACCGTGCTCTTGACCCTGGTTTTCGTCTACCTGTTGATCACCATCATCATTGGCCTGTACGCTGCAAGGCGGGTCAAAAATACAGCGGACTACGCCGTCGCGGGGCGCAACCTGCCGCTGATCATGATCGTCACAACGACGTTTGCCACCTGGTTCGGCTCCGAAACGGTGCTGGGCATTCCGGCCAAGTTTGTGCAAAGTGGCCTCAATGGCGTGGTGGAAGACCCCTTCGGCGCGGGCACCTGCCTGATCCTTGTGGGCCTGTTTTTCGCCGGCAAGCTTTACAAGATGTCGTTGCTGACCATCAGCGACTATTACCGAGAGCGTTACGGGCGCACTGTCGAGGTGGCCTGCTCCATCATCATCATGATCAGTTATCTGGGCTGGGTGGCGGCGCAGGTCACGGCGTTGGGGCTGGTGTTCAACATTCTTTCGGGCGGTGCGATCTCGCTGACGGCCGGGATGCTCATAGGCACGGCCTCGGTGCTCGCCTATACCCTGTTCGGCGGCATGTGGTCCGTGGCCGTGACCGATTTCATTCAGATGATTGTGCTGGTGGTGGGCCTGGCGGTGCTGGCTGTGTTTGCCGGCAATCTGGCCGGCGGCGCCGACAAGGTGATCGCCCTGGCCACCAGCCAGGACCTGTTCCGCTTCTGGCCGGAGCCGAACTTCCGGGACATGGTGTTTTTCCTTGCGGCAGCCATCACCATGATGTTTGGCTCCATCCCCCAGCAGGATGTATTTCAGCGCGTGATGTCGGCCAACAGCGTCAATGCCGCAACCAAGGGGCCGGTGCTCGGAGGCATTTTCTACATCCTGTTTGCCTTTGTTCCCATGTTTCTGGTGGTCAGCGCGCTGATCATCATGCCGGAGCAGACGGCCCTGCTGCTCAAGGAAGATCCTCAGAAGATCCTGCCGACGCTGGTATTGCAGAAAATGCCCTTCATCATGCAGGTGCTGTTTTTCGGGGCGTTGCTGTCTGCCATCAAGTCCACCGCCTCGGCGACCCTGCTCGCGCCCAGCGTGACCTTTGTCGAGAACATCTGGCGCCAGTTCAAGCCACGCATGAGCGACAAACACGAACTCAAGCTGATGCGCACGACGGTGCTGGTGTTCAGCGCCATGGTGCTGGCCTATGCCATCTTCATGCAGGGCACCTCAATTTACGAGATGGTGTCCGGCGCCTACCAGGTGCCTCTGGTCGGCGCCTTTGTTCCGCTGGTGGCGGGCCTCTACTGGACAAGGGCCAGCACCCAGGGCGCGGTGTTTTCCGTGGTGAGCGGCATCGGGGTCTGGCTGTTGTTTATCTTCAGCACCCTGGGCGAACAGTTTCCGGCGCAGCTGGCCGGCGTGCTGGCAGCTGCCCTGGGCATGCTGGTCGGCTCGCTGACCCCGCAAACCATAGACAACCGCCGCGGCAGCCACCACCGCCTGACGACCGAAGCCTGATCCCCCCCGCAGTGATCGGATGGCCCCCGGAGCGCCGGGGTGCGGCCCCACGCCTATAATTGAAGGTTTTGCATCCTGCGGTCTGCGCAGCCGCAGACACCCCTGACAAAACCTTCCAGAATCATGCCAATCTACGCCTATAAATGCGAGTCCTGCGGGCATCAAAAGGACGTTTTGCAAAAAATGTCCGATGCGCCGCTGAACGACTGTCCCGTGTGCGGTGCACCGGCCTTCAAGAAGCAACTCACCGCCGCCGGCTTCCAGCTCAAGGGTTCGGGCTGGTATGTGACCGATTTTCGGGGCGGCGGTGGTGCCGCTGCGGTACCGCCGGTCAGCGGCGAAACCCCTGCTGCTGCAGCGGGTGACAGCAAGCCGGCCGCGGCTGCCGCCCAGCCCGCCGCAGCACCTGCGCCTGCAGCCCCTGCAAGCCCGGCAGGCAGCGCCGCGACCACGCCCAAGGCGAGCTGATGAACGCCTTGCGCCGATGGCTGCTTGCCGGGCTGCTGGTGCTGGTGCCGCTGGTCGTCACCATCTGGCTGTTGAACTGGGTCATTGGCACGCTGGACCAGACGCTGCAGATCCTGCCGGTCGACTGGCAGCCGGACAAATTGCTGGGTTTCCACATCCCGGGTTTCGGGGTCCTGTTGGCACTGGCCATCGTGCTGTCAATTGGTGCAGTTGCCTCCAATTTCCTGGGCCGCAAGCTGGTGCGCTGGTGGGATGCGCTGCTCAGCCGCATTCCCATCGTCCGTTCGATTTATTCCAGCGTCAAGCAGGTGTCGGACACGCTGTTTTCCGAGAACGGCAATGCCTTCCGCAAGGCGCTGCTGGTGCAGTGGCCGCGCGAAGGCGTGTGGACCATTGCCTTCCAGACCGGCATGCCGGGTGGTGACGTTGCCAATCACTTGACGGGCGATTACATGAGTGTGTATGTGCCGACCACCCCCAACCCTACCGGCGGCTACTTCGTCATGCTCAAGCGGGCCGATTGCATCGAGCTCAAGATGAGTGTTGACGAGGCCCTGACCTATGTGATTTCCATGGGTGTGGTGGTGCCCGGCAGCGCCGCCAACTACAAACCGAAATAGTTTTCCCCCCGGAGCGCGCAAGCGTTCACCTCAGACGACCAGCGAACAAGCGATCTATTTATGACTTCCCAAATGCGTTCCCACTATTGCGGTCTGGTGACCGAAGCCCTGCTGGGCCAGACCGTGAGCCTGTGCGGCTGGGTCAATCGCCGGCGTGACCACGGCGGCGTGATTTTCATCGACCTGCGCGACCGCGAGGGGTATGTGCAGGTGGTCTGCGACCCGGACCGGGCCGACATGTTTGCCACGGCCGAAGGCGTGCGCAACGAGTTCTGTGTGCAGATCAAGGGCTTGGTGCGGGCGCGCCCTGAGGGCACCGTCAATGAAGCGCTGAAAAGCGGCAAGATCGAAGTGCTCTGCCACGAACTGATCGTTCTGAACCCCAGCGTCACGCCGCCGTTCCAGCTCGACGAAGACAACCTGTCAGAAACCACGCGCCTGACACACCGCGTGCTGGACCTGCGCCGTCCGTACATGCAGAACAACCTGATGCTGCGTTACCGCGTGGCGATGGAAACCCGCAAGTTCCTCGACGCCAACGGCTTCATCGACATCGAAACGCCCATGCTGACCAAAAGCACGCCTGAAGGCGCGCGTGACTACCTGGTGCCCAGCCGTGTCAACGAAGGCCAGTTTTTTGCGCTGCCGCAAAGCCCGCAGCTGTTCAAGCAGTTGCTGATGGTGGCCGGCTTCGACCGCTATTACCAGATCACCAAATGCTTCCGCGACGAAGACTTGCGCGCTGACCGTCAGCCCGAATTCACGCAGATCGATATCGAGACGTCCTTCATGGGTGAGCAGGATATTCGCGACATGTTCCAGGGCATGATCAGCAACATCTTCAAGACCGTGCTGGCCATCGACCTCGGCGAGTTCCCGGTCATGACCTATGCCGACGCGATGCACCGCTTCGGCTCCGACAAGCCCGACCTGCGCGTGAACCTCGAGTTCACCGAACTGACCGATGTCATGGCCGATGTGGACTTCAAGGTGTTCAGCGCGCCGGCCACCACACCCGGCGGCCGCGTGGTGGCGCTGCGCGTGCCGGGCGGCTCCGAGATGAGTCGCGGCGAGATCGACGGCTACACCGAGTTCGTCAAGATCTACGGCGCCAAAGGCCTGGCCTGGATCAAGGTCAACGATGTGAGCAAGGGTCGCGACGGCCTGCAAAGCCCCATCGTCAAGAATATCCATGACGCAGCGGTGGCCGAGATCCTCGAGCGCAGCGGCGCGCAAAACGGCGACATCATTTTCTTCGGCGCCGACAAGGCCGGGATCGTCAACGACAGCATGGGCGCGCTGCGCCTGAAGATCGGCCTGTCCCCCTTCGGCAAGAAGGCTGGCGTGTTCACGGCCGGCTGGAAGCCGCTGTGGGTGGTGGACTTTCCGATGTTCGAATACGACGAAGGCGCCCAGCGCTGGAGCGCGGTGCATCACCCGTTCACCGCGCCCAAGGACGGCCATGAAGACTGGATGGACACTGACCCCGGCCGATGCATCTCCAAGGCTTACGACATGGTGCTCAACGGCTGGGAGCTGGGTGGCGGATCGGTGCGTATCCACCGCGCCGATGTGCAAAACAAGGTGTTCGCCGCGCTGAAGATCGGACCGGAGGAAGCTCAGGAGAAATTCGGCTTTCTGCTCGACGCGCTGCAGTACGGTGCGCCGCCGCACGGCGGCCTGGCCTTCGGTCTGGACCGCATCGTGACCATGATGACCGGTGCCGAGTCCATCCGTGACGTGATCGCCTTCCCCAAAACGCAGCGTGCGCAGTGCCTGCTGACCCACGCGCCCAGCCCGGTGGATGAAAAGCAGCTGAAAGAGCTGCATATCCGCCTGCGCGCACCGCAGCCCGTCTGAGCGGGGTCTTGAGGCAGGATGAAAGGGCGCTAGCGCCCTTTTCTATTGGAGCTTGTGAATGTCCCGTCCCCTTTCTCGTTCTGACAAATTGATCACGGACTTGCACTTTGCTGCACTCACAGCATTGGCGAGAGCCCCAATGGGCAGATTCGCCATGCTGAATTGATGACCGATATTGAGCGAAGCGTCTCGTTGGATGATTGGGCAAGACAAAGGTACGAAACATCGGGCCATGTTCGATGGCGTTCGATTTTTGCGTTCTCGTCGGTAGGTCTTGTGAAGGCGGACTATGTGCGTAAGGAAAAATCAGTCTGAACCATCACCGAAGAAGGGCGAGCAGCCATCACGGAACCTTTTGATCCGCGTGCTTGCTTACAGGAGATCGATCATCGATATCGAGCCTGGAAAGCGGCAAGCCCGCAGCCATTGGCGCAGGATTTCAAAGTTGGCGCTGCAGAGTCAGCGGAGCCGGATGAAAATTTGGCGTCACCTGAAGAGCGGTTGACGGTCATTCTCGGCCTAACCCGGATATTTCACCAGTAGTCCGATGAGCACATGATTTGGGGCGCGCAGCGGCCGATGCGTGTCGTTCGTCGAATTGTCTGGGTACTGGATGGGTTTTGGCCAATTTAGGGCGAACTGCCCC
>NZ_JACDDD010000037.1 GCF_013817205.1 Polaromonas sp. | reverse complement strand
AAATCGATCCGTTCTTGCGTACACTTTGGCATTGGCAGTCCCCGGTTGCAATTGACATCGAACACCAATGACAACGCGCTTCGGCACGGGGCTGCCGACTCCTGCTAATGAAATATCCGGGCTAGCGTTCGACTTGCCCTTCAAGCTGCTCGATGACGCCGGATTCGACGAAGACGCAAGGCTGGTTGGCCTCGATCGGCAAGTTGAACACGACGTAGAACACTTGGCGCTTCAAGTGCATCAGCAGGCCTGTTCGACAGGCCTGCTCGGGCTTCAGGCTGTGACCTGGCGATCCACTGCGCTGCGGGTCGCACTCGACCAGGGCGCCAGGGATCGGAGCCGGATGGCCACGATTCGACCGAAGCACGGGGCGCAGCCCGAAGAGCCCGGCGGCGGGACGCCAGGACGGGTTGCTGTCGGGCCGCTGTCGTGGTGACGATGGACGCCCGTTCCCATGCTGCATTGCACCGACCAACGACAATGGGCCTGCGAATGAATACCACCGAACAAGCGCCACAGGCGCGCCTGCTGACCCCTGCAGAACTGGGCCTGTGTGTCCGGCTGTTCCGGGAAGTGCGCCAATGGTCTCAGGAACAACTGGCGGAAATATCCGGCCTGAACGTCCGCACCATCCAACGGGTCGAGCAGGGCCAGGCGGCGAGTCTGGACACGCGCCGAGCACTGGCCCGCGCGTTCGAATTCGAGGACCTGGACGTTTTGAACAAGCCCTTCACGATCCCGACCGAAGCGGAGCTCAAGGCTCAGAAGGAGAAGTTCGATCGCGAGAACGTCACGCTGACCGCGTTGCCCCTCACGACGGGCAAGCAGTTGGCGAAGCTGGCCGAACTTCACATGATGGATCTGTCGGAACCCGGCTTCGAGCTCAGCCGCGAGGCCGACGAGACGTTCGCCGAGCTGGTGGACTACTTCCGCGACTACCGTGACTGCGCTGACGCATACACCGAGACGACGAAGTTTGAGGTGTACGACGAGCTGCAGGCGCGGATTGACGGGCTGAAGGCGCTCGGCGTCTCGCTGCGCTATGCCGAGCGCAAAATGCAGGTGAAGTGGGGAACGGATTCGGACGCCAAGCCTATGCCCGTGAGCGGGCTCTACGTCGTCGCATTCCAGCTCGGCAAAGAGCCGGACCAGTTCGCGACGCCGAAGTCGGGCGGCATTCGGCTTTAGCCGAGGGCTCGCATCCGCAGCTCGTGCGCGAGCGCCTCATCGAACTCGGGTCATGGCGCTTCATGCGCACTGGTCATGGCGTGGCTAGGTTCAGCCCATGCCGCTGCCGCGTGTTGACCGGCGAGTAAACATAGTCGCAACCCTCCCCTCCCAGCAGCGCCACGACAAACCGGCAGACCAGTGCTCGCATTTCGAGCGTGAGGTTCTGATTGGTTCCTGTCCCATGAATGGCGAAGCCCAGAGGCTCTCCCATGAAGAGGGCTTCATGCACCGTCTCGTTGCGGAGCGACGCGACTTCGGCGCCGGACGCTGGGTCCGCCCAGGCCGGAGTGGGCATGCCGAACGCATCGCACATCCACTTCACGCGACCAGTATGAGAAACGGGCCGAGTAGGTCCTTTAATGGCCTTGGCGAGCGCGAAACACGCATCGATCGCCGTGTACAGCAAGATGAACCGCTCGAATTGAAGATGCTGCGGGTTTTGGCCCAAAAACAGCGCGTGTACGGCGGCTGCGATCAACCTGGCGCGGTCCGGGGCCGCCCGATGATGCGTCCAGAAGGCCTCGGCCAGGTCCAGCGCGTCGGCGATTCCCCGACCGAGCATCACGAAGTCGATGAGCTTGCCCGGCTTGATGGGCGTCGCATCGACGAAGCCGGCTTCCGTCGCGGTCAGCCGCATTCCCGTGAAGAACGACAAAGCCCAAAGGTGGAAGGTGAGGTGGTCGTGTCCCTCGCAAAGTGCGTGCGCAATCACATGCGTTTTCGGAAGTCCGAAGACGCGAGCGGAGTACGGGCGTTGATGGACGCCGCCGCCCAAATTGCGAACAAGCTGCGGCGGCGCATAGATCCAATCCTGGTCCAAGGTCTCGCTGCTTTCGATGTCTGCCTTCGCCGAGGCTATGCCGGGCAGCGCCGAAATGGAAATCTGCCCCGAGGACAACGCAAGAAAATCAGGGTGATAGCCAAACTCCATGCGGCATATGGACGTCATACGCAACTATGGAGTTTCCTCGGCTTGCCCCGCGAGCGGTGCTCGAAGAAAAGCATTGAGGGCGGGAAGAACATGCTGCGAGAGCTTCTCACCAGCCCATTCGGACAGGCGGGGGATGTTGCGCATGCGTACCGTGCGCAGCGCGATTGTCAGTCGGTGCAGCAGCGGCAGCGAGCCTGTCTCAAGTGCGGCATCGACCCAGGCATCGGCATGCGCCCAACGACGGGACAACAGATCGGCCATGGCCTGTGTCGCTGCTTCGATCGCACCTTGATCCTGGCACAGGACGCGGACGCCGTTGCCAAGCTCGTGTTCGAGGTGGCCCAGCCCTTCTTCATTCGCCCGGAGCAATGGAAACTTGCATTGGCCAATTTCCAAGAGTACCCAGGCGTCCATGCGCTTGCTGTCGTCGCCGACCACCGCTGTGGGAAGTCTGGCAAATTGCCCCAGGATCATCCACGCGGTCGCATTCCCGTAGGTGCGCGAGCGTTCCGCTCCGAGGTACACGGGCTCGCCGCTGACGTCGCCATGGCGGTTGGACAGCCACACTTTGCCGTCTTCGATCTTCAAGTGAATCAGCCGACCGTTGGGCGCGGCCATCGCGATCAATGCATTCTCCATGAGCTGCTCCGTGGGCTCGATGGAAAGCAGGCCTTCGATGATTGCAGAGCTGAATCCGCCCGTCCGGTCCGCCATGGCGCGGATCGCTTGCGCGCCGACCAGGTCGCCGAGATATGTCGCGCCCAGGCGATTGCCCAGCCAGACTCCAGCCTCACGGGGATCGAGTTCCGCGCGTCGCTCAAGCTCTTCACCCGCCGCATCGGCGAGCTCCGTCAGAAAGGCGGCGGGAACGGCCGGCACAACCACGTCCTCACCCCCGGGGTGCCGATAGACACGTACCGCTCCAATCGAACTGAGTTCGCGCAGCGCGTCGCGACCCTCGGAGGACAGTGCGTCCTGCCGCACGACGAAGCCGTTGGCGGCTGCCAGGGAAAGTTCTGCGGAATGAGCGCCCGTGTCCGCAAGGGCGCAGCGTGCGAGCACGCGGTAGCCGTGCATCAGGTCTTCTTGCCCAGCAAAGCTGTGCCGCGCCGCATCCACGAGTTCCATGCCCAGAGCCGGAGGGAGAAGTAGGCCGCGGTCCGGGTCCTGATGCCGTGGATCGCGCGCGGCAGCGTCGTAGATCGTGCGCAGCACCCAGGGCGCGCGATAGTCCTCCGCGTACTCGGCGCCTTGCTGGAACACGATCTTGTGACTGGCCAAGTTGCGCTGGGCCGCTTGAAACTCCTCCAGGCCCAGAGCGCCAATCTCGATCGTCTCCGCGTTCGTTCCCACCGCCGTCGGCGTGCGGCCGTTGCGGGCTTTCGCGAGCCGCTCGGCAGATTCAGTCGTCACGATGACATTGAGCTTCTTGCCGGGGCGCAGGCTCGCCAATTCCTCCAGGTCTGCGGCCATCGCCGTGCCGGGCTGGACATCATCGACGGCAAGTACAAGCGCCGGGCCGGCGAGCCCATTGGACATGCGCCGCAGCCACTGGCGAGCGTCGTTGGCAGTGAGGTTCCACTCCAATTCCGCGGCGAAGAGATTGGCCAGCGACTGGAACAGTCCAGGGCCGGAGCCCCGCAACATCAGGACAGCCAGGTCGTCGCTTTCTTGCGTGCGCATCGTGACCTCACGCAGGCAACTGCTCTTGCCGCTTTGGGCAGCTCCCTCAATCAGCGTGAAGC
Source organism: Polaromonas sp. (assembly GCF_013817205.1). Taxonomy (GTDB): domain Bacteria; phylum Pseudomonadota; class Gammaproteobacteria; order Burkholderiales; family Burkholderiaceae_C; genus Polaromonas. The sequence continues at coordinate 32,046 of NZ_JACDDD010000037.1, read as the reverse complement.
GGGTGCCGGCGCGAGCCGACTTGATGGCGGCGAAGCTGCTCAGGCGGGGAAACAACAGGAGCTGGGCGAAGGGCCGATCCGACGCTCCGGGAGGGTCGGTCATTTCAGCCAGGAGTCTGGCGGTTGCGGAGCGCACGATGGGCACCCAGACGCCGGTCTCCCTGCCCATCAGGGCCTCGGTTGCCCACCGCATGTCCGCCGCAGCCAGTGTGGCTGCGTTGACAAGCAAGCGCTTCACCTCTTTTGCTGCGTCCTCGTTGCCTGACCACAGCTGGCCCGTGTTGGCGTCGTACACGCGTGTCTCACGACCATTGGTCACCACGACAAGGGGTGGTCGCGGCGTCAATTGGTTCGCGTAGCTTTGCGCTTGTTCGTAGTCCGCGAGCGTGAGCGGAAGATCCTCCCGTTTGAGTTCCACCAAGGCGAGCGCCCGCTCGCCGTGCCAGATGATCACGTCGGCCCGTCCGCTCTTTTCCCATAAAGCCGCACTGTCAAAGTCGTGCGTTTCATGCCCAAGACGCACCGTGAAACGCCTTTGCTCGCTCAGTTGTGCGCGCGGAATGTTTGGGAAGGCAGCAGATAGGGCCGCTGTCAACCGGCTCTCGAGCTCGGCCTCGGGACGAACGGGGGGTGACGAGGTCGGCTGTGCTTGTTGGTCTTGTTTTGCGCGAGACATTGCAATGACTTTCTCAGGCCCAGGTCTGCAACGACTTGTGCGCCGTGTTGATTTTCTTGAGCAACGATCGCAACGGCGGGCAATCCGGGTAGCGCGCGCTGAGCATCTGCTTCACCTGAGCCAAGCTGTCATCGTGACGCGCGCGCTCGGCCACCGTGCTGTCAACAGCTTCGCTATGACGGGTGCAGGCTCCTGCCCGAAGCCCTAGCGTCATTATCGCACCGGGCGCGCCGGTGCGCTATGCGACCCACTACCCGCGCGGCGCCCCAGCCGACGCACAACTTCACTGTGCAGGAAACAAGGCCATTCCACCGAATATGGGCAGGCCTAGCAGGCGGTTGCGGCGCCACGCCGCCGGGCGTAAAATTGCGCCTGGCGCCCGCCAAAGCTCTGGACAGCTTGAAAAAGGCTTTTGTCAGTCCCTGTACATCGCTTCTGAACCCTCCGGGATACCGGCTGTTCGACAGCGACAAAACGTCCAGCGCTCGAACAGCAGTGGAGTATTCCTATGAGCAACTACGCTCGCTCGGCCGTCTACACGGCCTCCCAAGCACTCGCGGCGCAAGGCCTGACGGTCATGCGTTCCCATCTCACCGAAGTCGTCGCAGCATTGCTGGGCTACCGCACCCATGCCGCGCTGGCGGTGGACGAGGCGGATACCACACGCGAGTACCACCTCGATGACGCCGAGGTCTACGTCCTGAACGTCCCGTTGGGAACAGGCCGTGCGGTCGAATTGGGCCTGCAGAATGGTCCGGTGGTCGTTCAGGCGTGTACCGCCGCGTTGAAAGCCGGTGGTGGCCAGGTCGGCGTGTATGAGAGCGTTGCCGACTTCTACGACTCGCATGCCCGCGAGGCCTTGGCGCAGGCAATCTCCGATTCGGACGACGTGGGCGGGGCGATGGCCGAAAGCAACGCGTCGTTCCCATACGAGCCTGAAATGGAAGACGCGTGCCCTGCGACCTCGGACCTGTGGGCAGCACGGGACGAGTGGACCCTCGAAGCCGCAGGCGACCTGACGGGTGAATACGACCCCGAGGGTGACCGCATGTTCAACGGTGATACGCTGAACTGCCGCGGCTGGCTGACGTACCGCAAGGCGGGCAGGGCTGGGCTGGTGTTTGGCGAGGCGGGCGGCACCGGCGGAGTCGACGATAGCTGGCGTGACCGGGACTACGAGGATGAACAGGCCTACCGGCAGAGCCTCGAAAAGGGGAAGGCGGCCGGCTAAGAGCACGAGGGCCAGCGGTGCATCTGGCGCTTCGCCGGCTACGCGCTGCTGGCGGACCGACTTCCGGCCGCACGAGACTTTTGGGTATTGGTTTTCTCGGAGGCGTCGAGCGGCTTGGTCGTGTACACGCCCTTGCTCCTTTTGGTGACGAGATCCTGGCTGAAGCTGCGCCCCAAGGCCAATGCGACTCTTGACCGCCACTGCGCAATTGTGACGTTCGGAGGAGCCAGATAGCGCCCAGTTTCGGCGACCAGCTTTTCGAGTACCAAGTCTGAGCCTTCCCGCAGCAAGCTGATCCGCGAGTACACAAACGCCATAGCGGCGCGATAGAGGATCGCTCCCGTTGGGAGCTCGTCCATCGCGGTGCTGTGCCGACGAGGTCGTGCCCGGGCCACCTTACGAGCTCCGAGTGCCGCGATGATCAGAGGAAGGCCGAGGACCTCCTCCTTAGGCAGCGACTCCGGCTTGTCCGAGCTGACGACTTTGTCGTACCGCTTCATCCGCTCTAGCAACTCGGGACTTGGGGACGACGATTCGGATTTCGGCTCCGCGCAAATTCTGCATACCGTGCTGGCGTCTGCTCGCCGTTCGTGAGGTGCGACCATTTCGCAGCGGTCACACCACGTCAGCTTATGCATCTGACATGCCTGGCCATCATCCACCGAATTCGCCGTAGGAATGGCGCGCATCAGTTCACGCCGAGACTGGTTCGTCCAGGAATAGACGGGCCAAGGGTGGTGGCAGATGAGGTAGTCGATCCACAGGCTAGCGAGTTCTGACCGGTCCTCGCAATCGACAAGCCAGGCGTTCCACACATCGCACCACCGTATGTCCGCGGACGAAAGACCCAGCGATTGCGATTCGACATACTCCGAAATGATGGTTCGTGTCAGCGCCTGCTTGGCCGCGTCGTGGGCTACTGCTGCATTGATGGGATTCGCAAGAATGAGCTCGTGAAACTTGCCGCTTGGAGCATTGATGCCGAGGCTCTCGGCCTCGTACAACGCGATGCACACGGACGTGGCTCGGGAGTAGGCGCAGAAGAGTTCTGCATCGTCCATTCCATCAGCCCACGGCACGATGATGATCGGAGATTCCATGCCTCGGAACCGTGAAACCGTTTCATAGCGCTCAAGACCTGAATACTCTCTGAGTGCGCCGAACTTGGACAGGACGACAATGTCCTTACGGCTCACCCCGGCTGCGGCCATGCTCTCGATGGTTTCGTCCAGAGCTTTACCCACGTCTGCGACGACATGCTCCTGGAGCGACTCCTCATCAAATTCGCGCGGACTGTACATCTGGTGAGACGAGGACCGGATGCGCTGAAGGTGATCGACGACTGCTTTCGGGGATCGCAAAGGGATCGTGAGAAAAAAGGGGGCTCCGGCGCCGATTCGCGTACACAACTCTGTGGTGGATATCCGCTCCTTCTCGAACGAGAAAAGCTGGGTTTCGTCGCAGAAGGCGACGATCTGTCCTCGCTGAAACCGGCGAGCGAGCCAGTCGCACCATTCCCGACGAAGCGTTTGTGCCTCGTCGATTAACAGCACGTCAAACTGCGAAACCAAGCCAAGCGCCTCCGCATTCATGAGGTCTTCGAGGCAACCGCGTTCCAGCCATTCGGCGGTGGATGTGTTGCCACCGTGCAGCTTGCGCGCGAATCCGGAGCAGAAGCCGTGCCAAGTCGAAACGCTGCCTTCATTTCCTTCCAGTTCGGTGCGCAGGTGCTCGGCCAGCAGTGAATTGAAGGTGAGCGCAAGAACACGCTTCCCAGCCAAAGCCGCGCGCCTGGCGAGTTCCACGGCGATCAGGGTCTTGCCAGTGCCCGGCCAGCCTGTCACGACGATTCGGGAGGTGCCTGCGACTGAATCAACCACTGCCGCCTGCTCTTCGGTCAGCCGCAGCCAGCACTTGCCGTTGTATTCGAGCCGCGAAGCCCACGACGGAGTTCCGTCGAATTCCGGGCAGAGCATTTGGACCAGCTGCCTTGCGCGTGGAGAACCCAGCGGCACAGAACCTGTCGCGCGTTGCCAGTACGCCATCAAAGCTGGTACTCTGTCGGCCAGGTTGCCAAGTCCGGTCCGGTCGATGTGGATGGCTTGCGTCGGCGTCACCGAGGTGTCGACAAGAGCCGCGCTGATCGCTGCGTTTCCGAAGTCGCTGTCCGGAAATACGAAGCCGTAGCCAATTCTCAGGCGCAGCTGGGGTTCGTTGCCGAGCCATCTGGCCAAGCCGTGAACATTTCTTCGGATTTGATGCACAGGATCACTCATTCGACCTGTTCGGACATGTACAAATGATGCGCCTTCCACGCGGTGAACGCCCGACTTCACCTCGATAGCCAGGACTCCCAATGCTTCGTGAATGACCAGGAAGTCGATCTCGCCGGTCGGGGCATAGCTGGGATCGACCGAGCGCACACCAGCACACAGCCAAGGAAGGCTATGAATCACCACGAAGTCATCCGGCAACGCGCTTTTTAACAGGTAGTAAAGCCGTTTCTCGCCACTGCTGTCGGTTTCTCGTGGACCGAGGCCTGGAATCATTTGCGCCATGCTTCATTCAGTATGAATTCGTCCTCGTCAGATACTAGCAGCGCCTGTGCTCCTTGCGTGCTCGCGTAGGATGCACGCAAGTATTGAGGAGTGAAGAAGGGGATCGAATGTCAACTGCTCTTGAAGATCTTGCACGAGGTATTGATGACGCTTGCGAGGCGCAAGATGTCTCGGCGCTGCGCGCCTATCTTGAAACCATCGCGAGCATGAGTCGCGCGCCCATGTCGGCAGTTGAAAGGGGTGCTCTTGCCCTCTACGAAGCCAACATCCATGCTGCCCTGCGGACGGACGCTGGTTCGGCGTCGTCGGATTGGGTCGAACCACTCTTGGAGGACGAGATTCGCGCACTTCGCGTGGCAAGGCGCGCGTTGGCTGCCGAAACGACACAGACGTTGGGCACCGATCTGAAGCTGCGCGTCATAACCAACTTGGCGAATTCCCTGAATCGTTGTGGTCGCATCGTGGAAGCTGTCGAACTGTGGGATGAAGCACTGTCCGAGCACCCACGCTTCGGAATGGCGATGGGCAACAAGGGGCTAGCCCTGTACTGGTATGCGCGCTACGCAGGCACTGGGCAGGAACAGGCACTGCTCCTGCGCATCAGCTACCGCACGCTCGTCGCGGCGCTGCGGGCTGGTGTTGAGCCGCATGCTCGGGAGGAAATGGAGGACTTGGTAGCTCACCTTCGAAGCCGTGCGGATTGGAACGAGGTGGAGGTTCCTCTTCATCCCTTTCAACGTGGGCGCTCCAAGCAAGAACGACGGTATCGACGTTGGTGTGTGCAGCATCGTGCGGTCCTCAGTTCGATCAATGACGTCGAACTAGAGGCCGAAGCGCTGCAGGACACGTTGACGCTGCCCTCGATCACAGTCCCAGCGGACGAGGCTACGGCGCTCATGCCGCGCCCTTACGCCATCTTCAATCAGCTGAAGCAGGAATATGTGTCGGCGAGGTATCTTGTCTTTGAAGCGTTGTGCGAGAAGGGGGACAAGTTGCATTTCGCGGACAAGGGCGTTGTCCTCTTCGATGCGCTGGACTACCGCTTTTATCGAACCTGGATCGAAAAGTTGAAGATGGCGTTCCTCGCTTTGCATGCCATCTTCGACAAAATCGCGTACCTGGTTAACGAGTATTGGAAGGTCGGGCTAGAGCCAAAACGAGTTTCGTTCGCGTCTGTGTGGCGCTCCGCAGACCGATCCAACCCAGGGCTGTCTGCGAGGTTTGCGGCATCCAGCAACTGGCCCTTGCGCGGTTTGTATTGGCTAAGCCGCGATTTTCACTTGAAGCCCGTCGGCGAAGGGGCCGTCGACCCGGAGGCGAGGGTCTTGAATGAGATTCGCAATCACATCGCCCACAAATACCTGAGAGTTCATGACCATTTTCTTTACGACGCGGAGGGGGACCGGGCACGGAACGGGGATGAGCTTGGCTATGCCATCTCTGATCAGGAACTTGAGCATCACGTCATGAAGTTGCTGAAACTCGCCCGAAGCGGCTTGATAGGACTGAGTTGTGCCGTAGTGCACGAAGAGGCGGAGTTGAAGAGAAAGCTTGGAGATGAAGGCATATTCCCCATGGTGCTTCCGGTCCTTGAAGACCAGTTCCGTCTGTAGGCTGTTGCTCAAGGAGGGTGAGATTGGCAAAAAACTACGTACCGTTGCGCGTCATTGAAGGCGGCCTCCTGCCCAAGGAGTTCGACATAGCGCACGACCTCTGCTTCGTAATCCACGACGCCATGGGTGCGATCTTGACCGACGGTGAAACGGGCGGATTTTTCAAGCATCGCATCTCTTTTTCCAATCTGGAGTTGGGTGCCGCATTCGACGCTGCAGAAAACCCAGTTGAGTGGCTCCAGATCAACGGCATGGCGCAGGACGCCGCGAAAATCTTGAAGTGCGTCACCTTCCCGGCGGTCCTGTCCGACATGCTCCACTGCCTCTACGAAGCGCTGGAGTGTTCACGTAAGGGTAAGCTCAATGTGACGTACATGCTTTTGCGCAAGCCGCTGCAAGAAAGCCTGTACGTGTTCGAAGAAATCGTCATCAGCCTTGAGGACTTCGCGCACAAACTGAGCACGCAGCCGCTTACTCTTCGCGCGGAGCGCGCGGGCGGTTTGGATGCCCATTCACGCCGTATCGCCAAGGTGCTTGGGATTCTCGGCGCCGAGGTGAGATTTTCTCCCCAACGCCTTGCGGAATTGCGATACGACAAGGCGCTAGGCTTTGACGGAGCGTGCAACCGCGCGATCCACTTGTTCACCGAGCACCATGCAATCCGCACCGAGCTGATGAACATCAACTTCGTCTTCAGCGGGCCTGCGGAAAAGCAGGCGCAGTGGGAGTACCTGTACCTGCATCTTCCCTACGCGCTTGATTACATGCGTCTTGTGGTCGACCGTATCGCCCACGGCATGTCGCTGCTCGATCCGCGCTATCAGGAAGAACTCTCACGGAAGATCGCGGCTCTTGTTTGCCTATGGACTGCCTGGGCCGATCCCGTGTCATTCGACGAAGCCTTTGCGGTGCACGCCCATGACCATCAGAGGTGGCTGGAAGCGCATTGCGAGGAGCGCGGGCACAACGACATTGACGCCGTCGACCTGCACACGATGGCACATGGCGGCTTCCCGGGCGAGGCGCCCATGGTCCGACGTATTCGGTCCCGCCGCCAGGACAAGCCTTGGAAGCGGCGACGTCCATGACTGGCGCGCCGAAATTCACTAGGGCGAGGAAGTCCGATGACCGCCTTGTTTTCCAGTTTGCCGGTGTCGGTCCGGAGGATATGACCGTCTCGGTGATACTGCCTGGTGACTTCCCGCACGAAGACCTTCTGGTCCTCGGGCCTGTCCTAGAGGATGCCGGGGTGTTGACGCCCGGCTATGTCCCGCCGCCCATCGGCTTATGCCACTCCGAGGGATTTCTCTACGAGCAGAGCGTGGAGCACCGCGAGACCATTCTGCTGCCCGACCGCAACATCGTCTCGCGCTGGGCCCGTATCGCCAAGGGTGCGCCCGCAGACGATGCCTCGCGCCTCGCCGCAGGGGTCCTGGCCCTCGCGCAGTGCCTCGAGATCAAGGTCGAACCTTCAGTCGCGTTCCACGAACTCGCTTCCGGGCAAAGCAACGAGTCCGCCAACGATGAGATCGCCTGGTTCCGGGCCGCCGACAACGGTGTTCCGCGCCAGTGGCTGGACTACGCGCTGGGACGTATCGCTACGCTGCCTTCTGCGCTACACCCGCACGCACTGACGAATCACGACTTGGCCTATCCGCTACGTCGCTGGAGCCGTAACTACGCCGTGGCGTTGAAGATTGGCCAGTTGGAGCTCGATGGCCTGTCGCCTCTGCACCGCATGCTTGGCCTCCTCGACTGGATGGAGCGCGAGTTCATCGTCGCAGGACCGGCTGCCTTGATGGCGTGTCTGTACTTCGCCCCGCACTCGCCCCCGCGCAAAGGGCTACTCAAGCAGTTGAAATCCGCAGACCGAGAGCGCGCGTTGGCCGGTGCGCGCAACGTTGCATGGGATATCACCTACCTCAGCGACTTCGTTCGGCGTGTGAACGAGGCGGAGGGCAAATTGATCCGCTATCTCTTCGCCACCATGGATAAGTCGCTACAACTGCTCGCCGCAGGCCTGTTTGAATATGGCGGTGACGGATTTAGACCCGATATTCTTCAGCGTGACATGGCGCGATGGTGGCCTGCGGCCGACGCAAAAGCCATCTCAGCGCGTATGGACGCGTTGTTCGTCATCGCCGCGGCGTCAGTCGATTCGCCGCGCGAGAGGCGGGATGGGGACTTCGTCACCGACGCCATTTCGCGCGGTGAGCACTCCCTGAGGTCTTTCAGACCTTAGCCAGCCATTCTTGGGTGTAGGTCGCACTGCCTCTGCATTCGGTAATTCCCAGAGGCCGATGAGGGTCGAATTGGAACTGCGCAAGGTGCTTCAGGCGCTCCGATGCACTCAGCAAACGTTCGATGGGTCGCAACACGGTGGTTGTGGTTGTTTTCGCCCTGACAAAGGACACGTGCGAAGTCTCGGCGCCGAAAGTTGGCGAAGTAACTTACCGTTCTGAAGAGCGAGTTCGGCTGCAATGGAGAGCGTCCCGCGTGGCTTGTACCCGGCGCGCTGCCCTACGCCAGTACGGGTCTGTTTGAGCCGTCCCAGGACGCATCCTTTCGGATCACCGACAAGGAACGACCTCCATGCTCTTTCACCAGTCCCTGCCCAAGCCGAACATCTCCAAAGCCCCGCCCGCCTTCTACCGCCTGCGCGACGTGACGCGCATCTCCGCGCTCAGCCGCTCGACGGTCTACCGGCGCATTTCTGAAGGTCGCTTTCCCGCTCCAGTCCATCTTGGTGGCCGTGCCTCCGCATGGTCAAGCGCGGAGCTTCAGGAGTGGATCAACGATCCGGAGGGATACCGGACCGCTACGCCGCAACCCTGAGCCCCCGTTCGTTGCTAGCGCTGATCCCCGCCTGCGGATGCACGTCTCTGGATGGGCGCATATCGCGCGCCGGCTCAACAACTTTGCCTAAAGTCAGATCATCTAACAGATCCGCCCACGCCTGAATCATCCGACGACGCTGCTCGAAATGTGTTGTGCGGTCGTAGCTGCCGCCGAGTTCCTCGTCAGACCCGTGCGCCAGGTGTCGCTCGATGACTTCGCGGTCCCAACCCAACAATTCGCGGATCAAGGTCCGGGCGGTGGCTCGAAAGCCGTGCCCAGTGATCTGCTCCTTCGTGTCGTAGCCGAGTGTGCGCAACGCGCTATTGACCGTGTTATCGCTCATGTACCGCGTCGCCTCCGAGCGCTTGGCCATGCTGCGGAAGATCGGCCCGACAGGGCCGGTCAACGGGAAGATGTCTCGGAGAATGGCTACGGCCTGCGTCGGCAGTGGCACGAGGTGCGCCGGCGTACGGATATCACGCTTCTTCCACTCGCGAAGCTTCATCTTCTCGGGCGGGCAGCGCCATAGACTCCGCTCGAGATCGATGTCCTCCCAATGCGCCAGCCGCAATTGTCCTGGCCGCTGAAACAACAGCGGCGAAAGCTGCAAGGCCGCTCGGGTGATGACATTTCCGTTGTAAGCATTCATGTCGCGCAGCAACTGCCCGAGCTTCTGCGGATCGGTGATGGCAGCATAGTGGCGGGCTCGTGGCGACGGCAGCCCTCCGGTACGGCTGTTTACGAAGTTCTTCGCCGGCTCCAGCGCGCCCACGTCAACCGCATACTGGAAGACGTGCTGAACGGCCTCCCGGACGCGCTGTGCCGTTTCCAGGTTGCCGCGCTCCTTGATGCGGTGCAGGCAGCGTACAAGCTCGGTAGGCTTGATGGTCTCCATCGTCAGCAAGCCCAGCCACGGGAAGATGTGCAGTTCCAAATGCCGCATCACCTTCTCGGCGTAGCTGTCCGACCATTGGCGGTCCTTCTTCGCCTGGGCTTGCCAAGCCCGGGCCATCAACTCGAAGGTATTGAGACGGGTGACACGATCGCGCTCTTCCTCCTCGCGCCGGGCTTCACGGGGGTCTACCCCGTCCGCTCTCTTTTCAGCCTCGGCACGGGCCTTCTTGCGTGCTACGGCCAGCGACATGGCTGGATAGCGCCCTAGGCTTAGCTTGGCCTCTTTGCCGGCCTCCTTGTAGCGGTAGACCCAGGCCTTGCCGGTCGGTCGCACGCGAAGGTACAAGCCCTCCCCGTCCGCGAGTAAATATTCTTTGTCGCGCGGCTGTGCCGCCTTGATTTGAAGCTCGTTAAGTTGTCCCATGGTGTACCCAAAAACAAGACTGAGGTTGAACAGCAGTCTGGGCACACCGTTGGGTACACGCAAGAATGGGACGTTGTGGGATTCAACGATACCGCTTGAGCCGCCTTTTCAGGCTAAGTCCTTGATTTACAAGGACTTGTGAGCTGTCTTGGGATCGTCTGAGAAAGAGGGGTGGTGGCCTGGGGCGGAATCGAACCACCGACACAAGGATTTTCAATCCTCTGCTCTACCGACTGAGCTACCGGGCCTGAGCCTTAGATTATATATCAGGCTACGCGCTTGCCACGGGTCAGGTCCACGCCCAGTTGCTTGAGCTTGCGATACAGGTGGGTGCGCTCGAGGCCGGTCTTTTCGGCCACGCGGGTCATGGAGCCGCCTTCCTTGGCGAGGTGGAATTCAAAGTAGGCTTTTTCAAACTCATCGCGTGCATCACGCAGCGGCTTTTCGAGCAGGAAGCTCTGTGTCGCCTGCGGGCCGAGTTCGACCACCTGAACCGCCACACCGCCTGTCATCGCAGCTTCCACGGTTAGCTCAGTCGCGTGGATCACAGCGGCCTGCGGGACCAGCGGTTTGCGTCCCGCTGCCTTGACCAGGCCCTGCTCAACAGCCTTGAGCAGCTTTTGCAGCGTAATGGGTTTTTCGAGAAAGGCCATAGCGCCGATTTTGGTGGCTTCAACGGCAGTGTCGATGGTGGCGTGACCGCTCATCATGATCACTGGCATGGTCAACATGCCACTGGACGACCATTCCTTGAGCAGGGTGACGCCATCTGTATCGGGCATCCAGATGTCCAGCAGCACCAGATCGGGGCGGGCACGGCCGCGGGCGGCGCGTGCCTGAGCGGCGTTTTCAGCAAGCTCGACCTGATGGCCTTCGTCGTTGAGAATTTCCGACAGCAGGTCCCGTATGCCCAGTTCGTCGTCAACCACCAGAATATTTGCCATGATGAATCGCTATCCCTAACCAGCAGTTATCGGTCCTGCGGCAGCTGTATCTGCGCACGCAAGTGTTGTTAAGTCACAACCGCGAATGATAACGATACTTGGGCACCCTGAACGACCTCACCGACCACCCGATTCGAAATATCGATGCGGGCGCCGTGCTCGTCGGCAATTTTTTTGACCACCGCCAGACCCAGCCCGGTGCCTTTGACTTTGGTTGTGACGTAGGGCTCAAACGCCCGTTTCAGGATGTGTTCAGGGAAGCCACTGCCGTTGTCGCGCACCGTCAAGCGCACGCGGCGAGAACTTGGCGAGAACTCGGTCTTGAGCGTGACCAGCGCCGTGCGCCCAGCCGGTAGTCCCTCCTGAGCGTCTTGGGCGTTTTGCAACAAGTTGTGAATAACCTGCCGAATCTGTTGTGAATCCGCCTTGATGTCGGGGCAACCGGACTCCAATTCCGTCTGCACCAGGACCACCGCGTTGTCACTGGCGTAGAGTTGGATCACATCGTTGACCAGGGCGTTGAGGTCCACGGGCTTGAGTTCGGCGGCGGGCAAGCGCGCATAGTCCCGGAATTCGTTGACCAGCCGCTTCATGGCATCAACCTGGTCGACGATGGTCTTCACCGATTTGGTCAGCAGGATCTGTTCGGGCTCGGCGACCTTGCCTGTGAGCTTCATTTCCAGCCGTTCGGCCGAGAGCTGGATAGGCGTCAGCGGGTTTTTGATCTCATGGGCGAGGCGCCGCGCCACTTCGCCCCAGGCCTGGGCGCGCTGGGCCGAAACCATCTCGGACACGTCGTCGAACACCAGCAGGCATTCGTTGCCGGGCATCTTGGCGCCGCGGGCGATCAGTGTGATGGCGTTTTCGGGTGTGCCCGGTTGCGCCGCATTGAGCTCGAAGGACTGCTGCCAATGTTCGATGCCGTGCAGTGTGTTCTCGCCAAAATAGGTGTCGAACTGTGCCTGTACCCCCTGCGCAAAGGCTGCCATGCCGGGGACCTCACTCAGGGGCTGACCCTGATGCGCCGCCAGTGGTACACGCAGGATGCGGGTGGCGCCAGGGTTGCTGGTCTGAATGCGCCCGTGAAGGTCCAGCACCATCACACCTGCCGTCAGGTTGTCGAGAATGGTCTGCAGGTTGGCACGGGCCGCATCGACCTGGTCCATGCTTTTCTGCACGGCACCACGCGCATCAGCAAGCTGCTGGGTCATGTCGGCAAAAGATCGGGTCAGCCCGCCCAGTTCGTCCTTGCCCTGCAATGCAGCCTTGGGCGTCAAATCACCCTGCGCGACCTGTTTGACGCCCTCAGCGAGGACCAGAAGCGGGCGAGCCAGCTGGTTACCCAGCACCACGGCCAGCAGCACCGCCCCAAACACAGCCAAAAACAGGCTGAGCGTGAGCGTGCCTATGTACATCTTGCGCAGGCCGCCACGGGCCAGAGCGCGTTCCTGGTACTCGCGATTGGCTTCCTGCACCGCAATGGCATTGGCCACCAGACTCGCGGGCAACAGCTCAGTCACCTGCAGGAAACGGTTCTCGCCGAACAGGCCCACACCGGCGCTGCTAACCAGCGCCAGCGCCTTGATTCTGGGCGCGGTGCTGGCGTCGGCGGGGGCCCTGGTCGCAGGTGACGCGGCTGGCTCGGCGCCGCCTGCCTCTGCAGCGGACAGGGCCACTTCGTCGAGGCCCTCGATCTGCGTGGCCACACGCTGCGCTCGTGCATTGCGCAGCAGTTGCCCGGGCGGGCGCTCGGGCTTGATCGAGTAACGCGAATCGCCGGCGCTCGCGATCATCTGGCCGGAGGCCGTCCACAGCACCACGTCGCTGGCCGCAAGCTGGTCACGCAGGCGCTCCAGTGCCAGGCCCGCAGTGGCATCAGGTGTCTGGGCCAGTTGGCCTGCAGCTGCCCGGGTTTTGTTCGCCAGTTCGGCCGCCAGGGTATCCAGCGTGACGCGGCCCAGATTCAGGCCGGCGTCCAGAGCACCTTCGACCTTTACATCGAACCAGCTTTCGATGGAGCGCGAGACGAACTGGTAGGACACGACATAAATCATCATGCCCGGCATCAGGCCCACGAGGGCGAAAATGGCCGCCAGCTTGACCAGCAACCGGCTGCCGAACTTTCCCTTGCGCAAACGCAAAAACAGGCGAAGCACAATCCAGCCGATCACCAGCAGCAGCAAGCCGGCCACCGCCACGTTCAACGCAAACAACAGGACGTAATTGCGCTCGTACAGTTCGCGGTTGCCGGTCGCCTGGGTCAGCAGGAACATCAGCACCAGCCCCAGCGCAGCCATCACACCCACACCCACGCCGACGGTCCAGCGGAACGCCGGGCTGCTTTTTAGCGTCGACACCTGCCGCTGGGGGCTCACTTCACCGCCTCTTTGGCCGTTTCCCTGACAGGATCGGGCGTCAGCGACATATCGCGCAACGGTTCCGCCACCAGTTGCCGGCTGTCTTCAACGGCAATGGTCCAGTCGCGCTGGCCCGCCACACCGATCTGGAAAGGACGCGGCAGCTGCGACAGGTCCAGCCGGAAACGAAACTCGACGTTGTGTCGGGCGGCGGCGTCGATTTCAGCGGCGTCGGCGATACGCCAGCGCGAGATGCGCTGGATCGCGGCCAGTGCGTCGGACAGGGTGTCGTAATTCTGGCTCAGAGAAGCGCGCAGGCCGGTCACGCTGATCGCGCCGGGCAGGATGTTCAGGCGCCAGCGCCGGGTCAGCGGCTGATAAGCCAGACGCATGGTGCGGGTGGCGGTGGTGATGCGCTTGTCATACCAGTACCAGCGGCCGCGGTAGATGTCGGCTTCGGCCACAAAAAACATGGGAATGCCCTTGATCAAGGCGTCTTCAACGACCGGGGGCAAATCGAAGCGGACGGCGGCGGAGAGGTAAACCGACTCGTCGGAACGCTCCATCCGCAGCTGCGTGACTTCTGCGGCCTGCGTCGCGGGGCTGGCAAACGCCATCACGACACAGGCAAAAAACGCCAGCAGCCCGCGCCGCATCGCCTCACAAGCTGCGTTTTTCAAAAACTGCGTAATAAAAGCCGTCATGGTCACCCTGCAAATTGTCCGGGAAGACGGTCTCCTGCACCCCAGTTTGAGGCAGGAAATGACCGGGTGACGGCATGAAATGGACGTCTTTGTGGCGCGTAACAAACGTTTGCGCCTGCTGCTCGCCTTCAGCCCGGAAAACCGAGCAAGTGCAAAAAAGCAGGCGTCCGCCGGGTTTGAGCAGTGGCCAAAGCATATCAAGGAGCTGCTTTTGCAGGGCTGCCAGCTGCGCGATGTCGGTGGGACGGCGCAGCCAGCGCACATCCGGGTGTCGGCGCACGATGCCCGAGGCAGTGCAAGGCGCGTCCAGCAGGATGCCGTCATAGGGCTGACCGTCCCACCAGTCTTGCGGCCTTGCGGCATCACCGACACGTACATCGGCCTGCAAACCCAGGCGCTGCAGGTTCTGCCTGACACGCTCGCAGCGCCGGGCGTCGATGTCGAGCGCTGTCACGTCGGCGTCTGCCAGCTCAAGCAGGTGGGCAGTTTTTCCGCCTGGTGCCGCGCAAGCGTCGAGCAGGCGCAGGCGGCCGCCGGTGGGCGGACTAAGGCCGTCCAGCAACATCGGGGCGGCCCGTTGTGCGGCCGCATCCTGGACTGAAAAATGTCCTTCCAAGTAGCCGGGAAGCGAAGGCACCGGCTGGGCGCTTGCCAGCACCAGGCCGTACAAGCCGGACTGTTTTGCTCCTGTATTGATAGCTGTCAGCGCTTGCTGGTAGAGGGCCGGGGTCGTTTTTCGTTGATTAATCCGAAGCGTCAGTGGGGCGCGGCTGTTATTGGACCGCAAAATGGCCTGCCATTGCATGGGATGGTCCTGGCGCACCCGGTCTATCCACCACTGCGGATGGTTCCAGACGGCTTGCGGGTGTTTTTCCGTCTGCGCCAGCAGCATCTCACGCTCGCGCAGGAAGCGGCGCAGGCAGCCGTTGATGAAACTGGCCTGATGGCGCGTTTCCTCGCTGCGTTTGGCAGCTTCGACCGCCTGGTCCACCAGGGTATGCGCGGTGTAGGGTGCACCCTCGTCGGTCCAGATCAGCGCCAGCGCCACGCAAAGCAGCGCGTCGGCCTCTGGCGGCGGCGGGCGGCTGGCCATTTGCTGGCGCAGCGCCTCGGCACGGCCCAGCTGGCGCAGCGCGTGAAAGCCCAGCGCCTGGACGCCAGGGCGGATGGCGGCATCCACCTCTTCGAGTGCGGCCGTCATCGAGCGGCCAGCACGCACGGCCATCAGTAAAAAAGCCGCCCCCTGGAGTTGGCGCCACAGGGGGACTTGTTGGGTTGAGTTGTCTTGCATTAGGCTCACGAATGTCGCCCAAAACGGGCGACTTTCCCGTATTAGACCAGCCGCAAGCCCTTTCACCGTTTACCCCGAATTGCAAGCAGGGGCCGCGGGACCGGCTTAGCCGGACCGCAGGCGCAGCGGCCCCTTTGGGGGGCAGGGAGTTACGCGAAGCGAACGACCGTGGGGGCCAGCTTCAGACCAGCGTGTCCGACCAGATGTTGCTGGCCCAGTTCATCGCATACACGCCTTCGAGCTCGGACGGGGCGGTGCTGACGCCGCCAGAGCCCGCCACTGTCTTGAAGGTTTTTTCTGCGGCGACATACTCGTGCATGCTGGCCACATGGATGACGTTTTTGTTGTCCACAAAGCTGTAGCAGGTGTTGGTCAGCATGGGCGCAGGATTGATGTCCCAGCCCGACAGCTGCGCCACGATGGCGGCCGCCGCGACCTTGCCATGGCTGTTGGCCATGTGGCCGCTTTTGGGCATGGCCGGGGCGATCTGGATCGAGTCACCGAGCACAAACACGTCTTTCGCGGCGGTGGACTCGAAGCTCTGGTAGTTGACACCGCACCAGCGGTTGTTGGCCATGTTGTTCAGGCCGGTCTGCACCGCGATGGCGCCGGCGCGCATGGACGGCAGCACATTGAGCACATTGGCCTTAACGTCATCCTGCACATCGAACTTGATCACGCCGGTCCGGGCATCAACCGCGGTCGCCCTGTGCTGGCCGCGATATTCAATGATGCCCTTGTACTGCTCGGCCCAGACCTTCTTGAACAGCGGGCCCTTGGAGGTCACGTCGGGATTGGCGTCGAGGATCAGCACCTTGCTGCGGGGCTTGAAGGCCTTGAAGTAGCCGGCAATCACCGAGGCACGTTCATACGGGCCGGGCGGGCACCGGTAGGGCGCTTCAGGAATCGTGATCGCGTAGACGCCGCCGTCGGGCATGGCTTCGAGCTGCCTGCGCAGTGCCACAGTCTCGGGTCCAGCTTTCCAGGCCTGCAGAATCTGCCCGGCGGCCTGCGCCTGCTGCAGGCCCTCGATGCTGCTGTACATCAGGTCAATGCCCGGAGAGACCACCAGCTTGTCATAGGCGATGGTCGCGCCACCGGCCAGCGTGACGGTCCTTTTTGCGGTATCTATCCTGCTGGCCACGTCCCTGACAACCGTGACACCATGGTTTTTGCTCAGGCCGGTATAGGCGGTAGTGATGTCACCGATCTGCTTGCTGCCGCCCAGCACCAAATTGGAGATGGGGCAGGAGACGAACGCAGCCTGCGGTTCGATCAGCACCACGTCGATCTTGTAGTCGGACAGTAGGCGCACGTATTTTGCTGCCGTTGCACCGCCATAACCGCCACCGATCACCACAACTTTGGCTTTGGAGGGAACTGAGGTGGTGGCGCACGCGGTCAGGCCGAGCAGGCTCAGGGCGGCGGAGGACTGGAGGAAGGAGCGTCTTTGCATGAATGTTCCCCCTTATTTTTTCTGTGCGACAAAGTAGCCGGCCAGTGTGTCAATTTGGGCGTCGCTGTAGCCCTTGCTGATCTGGTGCATCACCGTAGCGGGCCGCGTGCCGGTCTTGAAGGCTTGCATCTGTGCCGCGAGGTAGTTTTTGTCCATGCCGGCGAGGGGCAGCACGCTCGAACCCGGGACCGCCCTTCCGTCCGTACCGTGGCAGTTGGCGCAGGTGGCGGCCAGGCTGCGGGTGTACAACGCCTGGGCGGGAGCAGTCTGGGCATAACTCAGAGATGACGCGAGCGCACAGAGCGCCAGCAGCGAGCTTGTAATGATAATTTTCACAGTTTCTCCTCACAGTTTCGACATAAATCCAATTTAACGCGCCCCACGACGCGGGCCATAGGGAGTATCCAGTACGCAGCCGGGGGATGCATGGAAGGTGTTCGAATCTTTTGTGATGTGCTTATTCGCCGGAAGCTCATAACAGGGCGCCGGGGTGTGTCGGCGCCAGCGCATCTTGCGCCGGGTCGGCGCCAGGAGACAGCGCCGGCATGGCACGGCCATAAATCCGGCGAATGCGTTCGGCCAGCGGTGGGTGGGAGTCCAGCCATTGCGTGCCCGCCTGCTGACCGACCAGCAGCATGTGTTGGACCGCCGGATGAAAGCCACGGATCGCCCCGGCACCACGCCCAGCGGCCACCTTGCGCAACACGCCACCCAGCCCGTCCTTGCTGCGCGTGAACTGCACCGCCCTTGCATCGGCCAGAAACTCGCGCTGGCGTGAGACCGCCGCCTTAAGGGCACGGCCCGCGACCCACCCCAGAAATCCGGCGGCCATGATGGCCAGCCCGGGCAACGCCAGCGCCGAGCGTCGGTCATTCTCGTCCCGCTCACACATGCTCGAGCCCAGGTTGAAAATCAGCTCCAGCCCGAACACCATGCCGGCCAGGCGCATGTTCAGCCGGGTGTCGCCTTCCCGGATATGACTCAGCTCGTGCGCCACCAGCCCCTGCAGCTCGTCACGGGTCAGCCCATCAAGCGCACCGCGTGTCACCGCAATCACCGAGTCCTCCTCATCCCATCCGGCGGCAAACGCATTAATGCTTTCGGCCCGCTCCAGCACCATGACCTGCGGCGTGCGCATGCTGGCGGCAATCGCCAGCTCTGCGGCGATGTTGCACAGCTTCTGCTCGTCAAAACGGCTGGCCGGCCAGGCTTCGCGCGCACCAGCGCGGCGTGCCAATTTTTCGCCGCCACCTTCCAGGCTGGAAGTTTCCAGCCACCAGCCCCCCAGCACAAACACGAGGGTCATAACGGTATTGACGATGAAGAAATGCGCGGGATACCCGCTGAAGCCCGGCGTGACCAGGCGCCATGTCAGCGCCAGCGCGGCGTTGATGCCCAACACCAGCAGCAGCACGGCCAGCGCAAACAGCAGAAGCAATTTGCGGGTCTCCGCGCGCGCCCGTCCCTGTTGCTCGAAAAAACGCATACTCAAACCGTTCAGGTGCGCCAGCCACAGCGGGGAAGGTCCGCGCGCGGTCGCGACACCGACGGAGCCTTCTCATCGCCAGCCGGGGCCGCGGATCCGGCTCCGCCGGTCCGCAGGCGCAGCGCCCCCGAGAGGCTGGAGCCTGCGGCTCCAAAGCTGCTTGCGCAGCTTTGGACAGGCGGCAGAAGCGAAGCCTCTGGCGAGCGGCGGCCTGCAAGGCCTCGCGAAGCACACGCAGTGGCGAGCGTGGGGGCCATGTTCACATCTCGATGCGCACAGCCTGGCGCTCAGCAGCACTTTGGGTGGCCTGCAACATCGCGGCGGACGCAAAGCCGAACACGCGCGCAACCAGCAGCGCGGGAAACTGCGCCTGCGCGTTGTTGTAGTCGAGCACGCAGTCGTTGTACGCCTGGCGCGCAAAAGCCACCTTGTTTTCGGTGCTGGTGAGCTCTTCGTTGAGTTCCCGGATGGTTGCGTCCGCCTTGAGCTCAGGATAGGCCTCGTTCAAAGCGAAGAGTCGATCCAGGCTGCCCGTCAGCGCCTGCTCGGCTACTGCCAGCGCCAGAACTTCCGGCGCATGGGTGGGACGGCTGCGCGCCGCGTCGCTGGCCGAGCGTGCCTGGTTGCGCGCGGCAATCACGGCTTCCAGGGTTTCGCGCTCGTGCAGCAGGTATTTTTTGGCGGCCTCCACCAGATTGGGAATCAGGTCGTAGCGGCGCTTGAGCTGCACGTCAATCTGGCCAAAGGCATTGGCAATCAGGTTCTTCAGGCGCACCAGCCGGTTGTAGGCGCCGACGGCCCAGAACAGCAACAAGGCAAACACGGCAATCAGGATCAGGGACTGGGTGGACATGGCGACTTCTCTCCAAATGCAGCGACAGTGCTGCGCCTTCAAGCGACTTCGCGACTGTAGCCGACAAGCGCGGGCGCCGTACAGCCCCGCACAGCCCCGCACAGCCCGATTCGCAGCCCATTCTTCGCTTTTTGAATGAAAAACGCCCCACGCCCTTTATTCAAGGACATGGGGCGCTCCGCTTTTTATAGCGTCAAAAAGCAGCAATTACTCGCTGGCTGCACCTTCGCTGGTTTGCTCGGGCAGGGCTTCCAGCTCGGCCGCTTCGGCTTCGGCGATGGCGCGGCGCTCGGCGTCGTCCATCTGATCCTTGGCCTTGCGTGCCTCGTGATAGGCCATGCCGGTACCGGCAGGAATCAGGCGTCCGACGATCACATTCTCTTTCAGACCACGCAACTCGTCGCGCTTGCCCATGATGGCAGCCTCGGTGAGAACGCGGGTGGTTTCCTGGAAGGAAGCCGCAGAAATGAACGAGTCGGTGGACAGCGAGGCCTTGGTGATACCGAGCAACAGGTTGCTGAATGTCGCCGCAATCTTGCCGTCTGCACGCAAGGCGTCGTTGGCATCCAGAATGACCGAACGCTCAACCTGCTCGCCGGCAATGTAGTTGGACTCACCGACGTTCTCAACCACCACGCGGCGCAGCATCTGACGAACAATCACTTCAATGTGCTTGTCGTTGATCTTCACGCCCTGCAGACGGTAAACGTCCTGCACTTCGTCGACGATGTAGCGGGCCAGCTCTTCCATGCCCAGCAGGCGCAGGATGTCCTGTGGATCGGCCGGGCCGTCCACAATCGACTCGCCCTTGTTCACGACCTGGCCTTCATGCACCAGGATGTTTTTCTCCTTCGGAACCAGGTCTTCCCAGACCTTGCCTTCGGGATCCGTGATCTGCAAGCGGATCTTGCCCTTGGTTTCCTTGCCGAAGGACACGGTACCGGTCATCTCTGCCAGCGTTCCCTTGTCTTTCGGGGTACGGGCTTCGAACAGCTCGGCCACACGCGGCAGACCGCCGGTGATGTCACGGGTTTTCTGGCCTTCGACCGGAATACGCGCCAGCACTTCGCCGGGGCCCACGTCCTGGCCATCACGCACCTGCACCAGCGCGCCAATCTGAAAGCCAATCGTCACCGAGTGATCGGTGCCGGGGATCTTGACTTCATTGCCGGTGGCATCAATGAGCTTGACCTGCGGGCGAACCACCTTGGTCACGCCACGACGCTTCGGATCGATCACCACCAGGGTGGACAGACCGGTCACTTCGTCGAGTTGCTTGGCGACCGTCACGCCTTCTTCCACATTTTCGAAGAGCACCTTGCCGGCAAACTCCGTGATGATGGGGCGGGTCAGCGGATCCCAGTTGGCCAGAATGGCGCCGGCCTTGATCTGCTGGTCGGCCTTGACGTTCAGCACGCCACCGTACGGCACCTTGTGGCGCTCACGCTCGCGGCCATGCTCGTCATGGATGACGATCTCCCCGGAACGGGCAATCACCACCAGTTCGCCCTTGCTGTTGGTCACATAACGCATTGGTGCATTGAAGCCGATCACGCCGTTGGACTTGGCTTCGACGCTGGACGCAATGGCTGCGCGTGATGCGGCGCCACCGATGTGGAAGGTCCGCATGGTCAGCTGGGTGCCCGGCTCGCCGATCGATTGCGCGGCAATGATGCCGACCGCCTCACCGATGTTGATCAGGCCGCCACGGCCCAGGTCGCGGCCGTAACACTTGGCGCAAAGGCCGAAACGTGTTTCGCAAGTCAGGGCCGTACGCACCTTGACTTCGTCAACGCCCGCAGCTTCGAGGTCCTCGATCAGGTCCTCGTCCAGCATGACGCCGGCTTTGGCCAGCACACCACGATTTTCGGGGTGCAGGATGTCTTCCACCGCAGTCCGGCCGAGGATACGGTCACGCAGCGATTCGATGACCTCACCACCCTCGACGATGGCGCGCATCAGCGAGCCGTCCTGGGTGCCGCAATCCTCTTCCGTCACCACCAGGTCCTGAACCACGTCGCACAGGCGGCGGGTGAGGTAACCGGAGTTGGCGGTTTTCAGCGCCGTGTCGGCCAGGCCTTTACGCGCACCGTGGGTGGAGATGAAGTACTCCAGCACGTTCAAGCCTTCACGGAAGTTGGCGGTGATCGGCGTTTCGATGATGGAGCCGTCAGGCTTGGCCATCAAACCGCGCATGCCAGCCACCTGGCGGATCTGCGCCGCAGAACCGCGAGCGCCGGAGTCGGCCATCATGTAGATGGAGTTGAAGGATTCTTGCTCGACTTCCTTGCCGTGGCGATCCGTGACCCTCTCTTTGGAGAGCTGGGCCATCATCACCTTGGACACTTCGTCGCCGGACTTGCCCCAGATATCGACCACCTTGTTGTAGCGCTCACCGGAGGTCACCAGACCCGAGACATACTGCTGCTCGATCTCTTTGACTTCCTTCTGGGCGCGGGCAATGATGCTCGGCTTTTCCTTGGGGATCAGCATGTCGTCGATGCAGATGGAGATGCCAGCCTTGGTCGCCAGGCGGAAGCCGGACTGCAGCAGCTTGTCGGCAAACACCACGGTCTCTTTCAGTCCGCACTTGCGAAAAGACACGTTGATCAGCTTGGAGATTTCCTTCTTCTTCAACGCCTTGTTGATGTTGGAGAAAGGCAAACCCTTGGGCAGGATCTCGGACAGCAGGGCACGGCCGCCGGTGGTCTCCCACAGCTTGGTCGATGGCACGAACTCGCCGCTGGCCTTGTCCTTGGTCCACTCGGTCAAACGCACACTGATGCGGGCGTTCAGGTCAAGCTCGCCCGCGTCAAAGGCGCGGCGGACTTCGCCGGTATCGGCGAACACCAGGCCTTCGCCCTTGCCATTGGTACGGTCGCGGGTCGTGTAATACAAGCCCAGCACCACGTCCTGCGAAGGGACGATGGAGGGCTCGCCGTTGGCCGGGAACAGGATGTTGTTCGATGCCAGCATCAAGGTGCGCGCTTCCATCTGCGCCTCAACCGACAGCGGCACGTGGACAGCCATCTGGTCACCGTCAAAGTCGGCGTTGAAGGCCGAGCAGACGAGCGGGTGCAGCTGGATGGCCTTGCCTTCGATCAGGATGGGCTCAAATGCCTGGATGCCCAGGCGGTGCAGCGTGGGCGCCCGGTTGAGCATCACCGGGTGCTCCTTGATCACCTCTTCCAGGATGTCCCACACCACCGGCGTGCCGGATTCGACTTCCTTCTTGGCAGCCTTGATCGTGGTCGCGATGCCCATGGCTTCGAGGCGCGAGAAGATGAAAGGCTTGAACAGCTCCAGGGCCATCAGCTTGGGCAGGCCGCACTGGTGCAGCTTGAGCGTCGGGCCCACGGTGATCACGGAGCGACCCGAATAGTCGACACGCTTGCCCAGCAAGTTCTGGCGGAAACGGCCCGACTTGCCCTTGATCATGTCGGCCAAAGACTTCAGCGCGCGCTTGTTGGCGCCGGTCATGGCCTTGCCACGGCGACCGTTGTCCAGCAGGCTGTCCACAGCCTCTTGCAACATGCGCTTTTCGTTGCGGGCAATGATTTCCGGCGCCTTCAGCTCCAGCAAACGGCGCAGGCGGCTGTTGCGGTTGATCACGCGGCGGTACAAGTCGTTCAGGTCCGAGGTCGCGAAGCGGCCACCGTCCAGCGGGACCAGCGGTCGCAGGTCCGGCGGCAACACCGGCAACACGTCCAGCACCATCCAGTGCGGCTTGATGCCCGACTTCTTGAACGCTTCCATCAATTTCAAACGCTTGGCGTTTTTCTTGATCTTGATTTCAGACCCGGTCAGGTCATTGCGCAGCTTGTCGATTTCGACGTCGAGGTCCAGCCCTTCGAGCAGGTCCTTGATGCCTTCGGCGCCCATCTTGGCGGTGTACTCGTCACCGTATTCCTTGCGCTTGGCGTCGTAGTCGTCCTCGGACATGATGCTGAATTTCTTCAGCGGGGTCATGCCGGGGTCAGTCACCACATATGCTTCAAAGTACAACACGCGTTCGATGTCGCGCAGTGTCATGTCGAGCACCAGGCCCAGACGTGACGGCAGCGACTTCAGGAACCAGATGTGTGCGCACGGTGCGGCCAGGTCGATGTGACCCATGCGTTCGCGGCGAACCTTGGTCTGCGTGACTTCAACGCCGCACTTCTCGCAGATGACTCCGCGGTGCTTGAGGCGCTTGTACTTGCCGCACAGGCATTCGTAATCCTTGATCGGGCCAAAAATCTTGGCGCAGAACAGGCCGTCGCGTTCCGGCTTGAAGGTGCGGTAGTTGATGGTTTCAGGCTTTTTCACTTCGCCGAAAGACCACGAGCGGATCTTTTCGGGCGAGGCCATGCCGATCTTGATGGCATCAAAATGCTCATCCGGCGTGAATTGCTTGAACAGGTCGAGTAATGATTTCATGAGTTAAATCCTTTTCTTTCCTGTTGATTAGCTGCGTTCGAGTTCGATGTCGATACCGAGCGAACGAATCTCTTTGACCAGCACGTTGAACGACTCGGGCATGCCGGCCGTGATCGCGTGCTCGCCCTTGACAATGCTTTCGTAGACCTTGGTACGGCCCTGCACGTCGTCGGACTTGACGGTGAGCATTTCCTGCAGCGTGTAGGCAGCGCCGTAGGCTTCCAGCGCCCAGACCTCCATCTCGCCAAAGCGTTGTCCACCGAATTGCGCCTTGCCGCCCAGCGGCTGCTGCGTAACCAGCGAGTAGGGGCCGGTCGAGCGGGCGTGCATCTTGTCATCCACCAGGTGGTGAAGTTTCAGGAAATGCATGTAGCCCACCGTGGTGGTGCGCTCGAACGCGTCACCGGTGCGGCCGTCATACAGCTGCGCCTGGGTGCGGGTTGCGGTCAGGCCCTTGGCTTTGGCGATGTCGTCAGGATAGGCGAGCTGCAGCATCTGCATGATCTCGGCTTCCGACGCACCGTCAAACACCGGTGTGGCAAACGGAACACCCATCGTCAGGTTGCTAGCCATCTCGAGGATGTCGGTGTCCGACAACTTGGCCAGGTCTTCAGCACGACCGGACTTGTTGTAGATCGTCTCCATGAACTTGCGCAACTCCTGCACCTTGGCTTCCGCCTGCAGCATGTCCCCGATGCGGTGGCCCAAGCCCTTGGCCGCCCAGCCCAGATGCACCTCCAGCACCTGGCCCACGTTCATCCGCGAAGGCACGCCCAGCGGGTTCAGCACGATGTCGCACGGCGTACCGTCGGCCATGTGCGGCATGTCCTCGATCGGGACGATCTTGGAGACCACACCCTTGTTGCCGTGACGTCCGGCCATCTTGTCGCCGGGTTGCAGGCGGCGTTTGACAGCCAGGTAAACCTTGACCATCTTCAGCACGCCGGCAGGCAGCTCGTCGCCCTGTGTCAGCTTCTTGCGTTTTTCTTCAAACGCCAGGTCAAAGCTATGGCGCGTCTGCTCCATCGAGTTCTTGATGCTTTCAAGTTGCGAAGCAACTTCATCATCCGCAGGACGGATGTCGAACCAGTGGTACTTCTCGACGTCGGCCAGATAGGCCTTGTCAATCTGGGTGCCTTTGGCCAGCTTTTTCGGGCCACCGTTGGCAACCTTGCCATTGAGAAGCTTCTCGATACGGTCAAACGCGTCGGCTTCCACAATACGCAGCTGGTCGTTCAGGTCCAGACGGAAGCGCTTGAGCTCGTCGTCGATGATCTGCTGGGCACGCTTGTCGCGGACAATGCCTTCACGGGTGAAGACCTGCACGTCGATCACGGTACCCTGCGAACCCTGGCTCACGCGCAGCGAGGTGTCTTTCACATCGCTGGCTTTTTCGCCGAAGATCGCACGCAGCAGTTTTTCTTCCGGTGTCAGCGTGGTCTCGCCTTTCGGTGTGACCTTGCCGACCAGCGTATCGCCCGGCTGGACTTCAGCGCCGACATAAATAATGCCGGACTCGTCGAGACGGTTGAGCTGCTGTTCGGACAGGTTGGGAATGTCGCGCGTGATCTCTTCGGAGCCCAGCTTGGTGTCACGGGCCATGACCACGAGTTCTTCGATGTGAATCGAGGTGTAGCGGTCTTCCGCCACCACACGCTCGGAGATCAGGATCGAATCCTCGAAGTTGTAGCCGTTCCATGGCATGAAGGCGATCAGCACGTTCTGGCCGATGGCGATCTCGCCAAGGTCGGTGGACGCGCCGTCGGCAATCACGTCACCCTTGGCCAGCTTGTCGCCAATCTTGACGATGGGACGCTGGTGGATGTTGGTGTTCTGGTTGGAACGCTGGTACTTGATCAGGTTGTAGATGTCCACGCCGACTTCGCCGGCCAAGGCTTCTGCATCGTTGACACGCACCACAATGCGGGTGGCATCGACGTAGTCCACAACACCGCCGCGGGTAGCCGTCACCACGGTGCCGGAGTCGATCGCGGCAACGCGCTCGATACCCGTGCCGACCAATGGCTTTTCAGGTCGCAGCACAGGCACGGCCTGACGCGACATGTTGGCGCCCATCAGCGCGCGGTTGGCGTCATCGTGCTCCAGGAAAGGAACCAGCGATGCAGCCACCGAGACGATCTGCGCAGGCGACACGTCCATGTACTGGACGCGCTCGGCGCCGACCAGCACGGACTCGCCGTTTTCTCGGGCAGATACCAGGTCGCCCGTCAGCTTGCCAGCATCGTCCAGCGCCGCATTGGCCTGGGCGATGACGTATTTGCCTTCTTCAATAGCGGACAGGTAGTCGATCTGGGTCGTGATCTTGCTGTCCACCACACGGCGGTACGGCGTTTCGATAAAGCCATATTCGTTTAGCCGGGCATACAGGGCCAGCGAGTTGATCAGGCCGATGTTCGGACCTTCGGGCGTTTCAATCGGGCAGACGCGGCCGTAATGCGTGACGTGCACGTCACGCACTTCAAAACCGGCACGTTCGCGGGTCAAGCCACCGGGGCCAAGGGCCGAAACACGGCGCTTGTGGGTGATCTCGGCCAGCGGATTGGTCTGGTCCATGAATTGCGAAAGCTGTGAGGCGCCGAAGAACTCTTTCAACGCCGCCGAAATCGGCTTGCTGTTGATGAGGTCATGGGGCATCAGCGGCTCCTGCTCGGCTTGGCCCAGACGCTCTTTCACGGCTTTTTCGATACGTGCGAGACCGGTGCGGTATTGGTTTTCAGCCAGCTCGCCGACGCAACGCACGCGGCGATTGCCAAGGTGGTCGATGTCATCGACCTCCCCATTGCCATTGCGCAGGTCCACCAGAATCTTGACGACAGCCAGGATGTCCTCATTGGTCATGACCATGGGACCAGTAGAAGTGTCACGGCCCACACGGGCATTGAACTTCATGCGGCCGACTTTCGACAAGTCGTAAGTGTCCGGGTTGTAGAACAGGCGCTGGAACAGGGCCTGAACCGCATCTTCTGTTGGCGGCTCGCCGGGACGCATCATCCGGTAGATTGCAACGCGGGCGGCGAATTCATCTGGTGTTTCGTCTGCGCGCAGGGTCTGGGAAATGTAGGCGCCCTGATCGAGTTCATTGGTGTACAGAACCTGCAGGTCCTGCACATTGGCCAGACGCAATTTCTTTAGCAAGACTTCGGTCAATTCATCGTTGGCCTTGGCAATGATCTCGCCGGTCTCTGCATCAACAATGTTCTTGGCGACCACGCGACCGATCAGGAAATCTTCGGGAACGCTGATGGTGGATGTACCGCTCTGCTCAAGTTCGCGCGTGTGACGCACGGTGATGCGCTTGTCTTTCGCAACGACAACTTTGCCGTTTTTGTCGGTGATATCGAAACGGGCCACCTCGCCGCGCATGCGCTCGGCAACAAACTCCATCTGCGCGCCGCTGTCCATCACGCGGAAGTTGTCGAACACAAAGAAGTTCGCAAGAATGGACTCGGGGTTCAGGCCGATAGCCTTGAGCAAAATCGTGACTGGCATCTTGCGGCGGCGGTCGACGCGAAAATACAGCACATCCTTGGGGTCGAACTCGAAATCCAGCCAAGAACCGCGGTAAGGAATGATGCGGGCAGAGAACAGCAGCTTGCCCGAGCTGTGCGTCTTGCCCTTGTCGTGTTCAAAAAACACGCCCGGCGAGCGGTGCAGCTGGGACACGATCACGCGCTCGGTTCCGTTGATCACGAACGAGCCCTTGTCAGTCATGAGCGGAACTTCGCCCATGTACACCTCTTGCTCCTTCACTTCCTTGACCACCTTGGATTGCGAAGTGGAAGACTCGCGGTCATAAATGATCAGCTGGACCTTGGCGCGCACGGCTGACGCGAAAGTCAGGCCGCGGGTCTGGCATTCACGCACATCAAAGGCGGGTTTGGCCAGGTTGTACTCGATGAATTTCATCTCGACAAAACCGTTGTGCGAGACGATGGGGAAGGCGTTTTCGAATGCAGCCTGCAGGCCTTCGACGGTACGCTTCTGTGGCGCACGATCGGCTTGCAGAAACGCCGTGTAGGCGTCTTTTTGCATCTGCAGCAGGTAAGGGACATTCAGCACGCTTTCGCGGCTGCCGAAACTTTTGCGAATTCGCTTGCGTTCGGTATAGGAATAGGCCATGAGTTCTCCGCTTGGATGGAACGCAAACCGGTATGGGCAACCGGCTTGTTAAGCTCTGGCGACTGTCTTGAATGAATACACCACGTAATCAAACAGACTTGGTGGTTGGCCACTACCAACCATGGCGGACGGCAACGCATTGCACGTTGCCCGAACCAAGGCGCTTCCTGCAGTCGGGGTCAGGAAGCACTGGCAAGAAGATTTTCGTCAAATCTGCTTGCCAGTGTTTCCAAAGAGGCTAAAAGGCCGGCATTGCAGCGCTTTTAACGGTACTCCTTGAAAGCACGAAAGGCTGGAAGCCGAAACCGGCTTCCAGCCTTCGAAAAACACAAGGATTACTTGAGTTCGACTTTCGCGCCGGCTTCCTCAAGCTTTTTCTTGGCAGCTTCTGCATCGGCTTTTGGAAGGCCTTCCTTGACGTTCTTCGGAGCGCCATCGACCAGGTCCTTGGCTTCTTTCAAGCCCAGGCCGGTGATTTCGCGAACGGCCTTGATGACCTGAACCTTCTGCGCGCCAGCTTCGAGCAGAACGACGTTGAAGTCGGTCTTCTCTTCAGCAGCCGGTGCAGCAGCACCGCCGCCGCCACCGCCAGGTGCGGCCATGGCTGCAGCGCTCACGCCAAATTTCTCTTCGATGGCCTTCACCAGATCGTTGAGTTCGAGGACCGTCATGCTGTCGAGCGCGGTCAAAAATGAGTCTTTGTCGAATGCCATTTTGATTTCCTAATAAGTTGGTACAAATTCAAGCTGCTACAGCTTCGGGCTCTGCTGCCGGGGCTTCGCTTGATGCGTCGGTGCCGCCACCGCCCTTTTTCGCCGCCAGCGCGCCCAGCACTACGGCCGTACGCGAAATGGGCGACATCAGCAAGCCACACAACTGGGCGAGCAGCACTTCTTTCGAAGGGATGTTCGCAAGCTGCTTGACGCCGTTCACGTCCAGGACTTTTCCGGACATGGCGCCTGCGCGAATCACCAACTTGTCGTTGGTTTTCGCGAAGTCGGCCACTACCTTGGCGGCAGCGACAGCGTCTGTGGAAAAGCTGTAGATCAACGGACCGGTCATCTGGTCGGACAGGACGTCAAACGCGCTGCCAGCCACGGCGCGGCGAGCCAAGGTGTTTTTCAACACGCTCAGGGTCACGCCTTTGTCGCGGGCTTGGCTGCGAAGCTTGGTCATGTCAGCGACCGTGATGCCACGGTATTCCGCCATCACGAGCGTTTGAGCTTTAGCGGCGAGGCCGGTCACTTCATCAATGACGGCTTGTTTCTCACTGCGGTTGAGACTCAAGGTCTACTCCTTAATAATGTGTTTTTCAGATTGCGCCTTCGCGCTCCCCGATCCACACGCCTATGTTCAGCGACCAACTGTTTCAGATTCTTTTCAAAACCATTCAGCAGCGGGATCGCCATCTGCGTTGGCTGTCTTGCGACGATTAAGCGGCAGACTTGCGTCCTGTCGCACCAACGGTCCTGGATGGCCTGCCGCAGCCGAAACCCCGGCAGCCCACCACTTCGAACTGCCCTTGCGAGCCGTTCAAATTCTCGCGATTACGCCGAAATGGTTTGCGTGTCGACGCGAACGCCCACGCCCATCGTTGACGAAACCGCCACTTTCCTCAGGTACACGCCCTTGCTCGACGCAGGTTTGGCCTTGGTCAACGCATCGATCAGTGCAGCCAGGTTGCCCTGCAGCTTGTCGTTGTCGAAAGAGCGACGGCCAATGGTGCCGTGCACGATACCGGCTTTGTCCACACGGAACTGCACTTGACCGGCTTTGGCGTTTTTCACGGCCGTGGCCACATCAGGAGTCACCGTGCCGACTTTCGGATTGGGCATCAAACCACGTGGGCCGAGGATCTGGCCCAGGGTACCGACGACACGCATGGCGTCAGGCGATGCGATCACAACGTCGAAGTCCATCTTGCCAGCCTTGATGTCGGCAGCCAGATCGTCCATGCCGACGATGTCAGCGCCAGCGGCCTTGGCTTCTTCAGCCTTGGCGCCTTGGGCGAACACAGCCACACGTTTGGTTTTGCCAGTGCCGTTAGGCAACACGACAGCGCCGCGAACGACTTGGTCGGATTTCTTGGCATCAATACCGAGTTGGACGGCCACGTCGATGGACTCATCGAACTTGGCGACGGCAAACTCTTTAACCAGACCCAGGGCGTCAGCCACGGGGTACAGCTTGTTGCTGTCGATTTTGTCGCCAATGGTTTTTTGGCGCTTGGTCAGCTTGCTCATACAACACCCTCCACCGACACGCCCATGGAGCGAGCCGTACCAGCAATCGTACGAACTGCAGCGTCGAGGTCTGCAGCCGTCATGTCTTTCATTTTCGTCTTGGCGATTTCTTCCAGCTGTGCGCGGGAAATCTTGCCAACCTTCACCGTGTGCGGTGTAGCAGAACCCTTGTCCAGCTTGATGGCCTTCTTGATCAGGACGCCTGCGGGAGGCGTCTTGATGACAAAGGTGAAGCTCTTGTCAGCAAATGCCGTGATCACCACAGGCAGTGGCAGACCGGGCTCAACACCTTGGGTCTGGGCATTGAATGCCTTGCAGAATTCCATGATGTTCAGGCCGCGCTGACCCAACGCCGGGCCAATCGGGGGGGACGGGTTGGCCTTACCAGCTGGCACTTGCAGCTTGATGAAGCCGACGATTTTTTTCGCCATACTTTTCTCCTTGCGGGTACTAACGCCAAGACGCTGTTAAAAACAGGTCCGGGCTCCCCGGGGGTTACACAACTCAATCAGGCTCTTGCGAACCCTTCGCGCCGAGTTGCAAAGCGCGAAAATTTAAAACTAGATCGAAATTCAGGTTTTTTCGATCTGGCTGAATTCCAGCTCAACCGGTGTCGCGCGGCCAAAAATCGTTACCGATACGCGCACCTTGTTCTTGTCGTAATTGACTTCCTCAACGGTACCGTTGAAGTCGGTGAATGGGCCGTCCTTGACGCGCACGTATTCGCCGGTTTCAAACTCGACCTTGTGGCGCGGCTTCTCGGTGCCGACCTGCATCTGACTCACGATTTTCTGGACGTCTTCCTCCGAAATCGGAGCCGGGCGGTTTTTTGCGCCGCCAACAAAACCCGTCACCTTGTTGGTGTGCTTCACCAGATGCCAGGTCTCGTCATCCATGACCATTTCGACCAGCACATAGCCGGGGAAGAAACGGCGCTCGGTGGTTTTTTTCTGACCATTCTTGATTTCAACAACTTCTTCCGTCGGCACCAAGAAACGACCAAACTTGGCCTGCATGCCGGCGCGGTTGATGCGCTCGACAATGTTGCGCTCAACGGCTTTCTCCATGCCCGAATAGGCATGCACGACATACCACTGCATGCCGGGGGTCGGCTGCAGGGATGTGCCAGCCGCCACTTCGCTGATCACGTCACCGTTCATATCGCTCATTATTTTTTCCACCCCAAGATCAGGTCGTAAAACACCCACTCAAGCGTTTTATCCGTGAGCCATAAAAAGAGCGCCATCACCACTACAAAACCAAAAACATAAGCCGTCATCTGCATGATTTCCTTGCGGGCAGGCCACACAACCTTCTTGACCTCACGCCAGGAATCACGCCCAAAGGCGACAAACTGCTTGCCCGGCTCGGAAGTCATGAACACGATCACGGCCGCTACAAGGCCAGCAAGCAAGCCTCCCCACTGGGCGATCTGGCCTTGCTTGGCCAGCAGGTAAAAACCGACGAATGAAGCCACGACCAGAGCAAGGGCCAGAGCCAGCTTGGCTTTGTCAGCGACGGTGCTGACGGTTTCGACTTGAGAAGTGGCCATGAGCGCCTGATTCCTGTTCAATCTTCATGCGTCTTTTCAGACGCTTAAGCCCACCTGGGATCCTGGGACTCCCGGCGGGCTTCGCTTTACTGTCTTTTCCAACCACCGGGCGGCATCAACACCTGTCAAGGCCGGGTGGCAGGGGCAGTAGGAATCGAACCTACAACCTTCGGTTTTGGAGACCGACGCTCTGCCAATTGAGCTATACCCCTCCGTCAAACCTCGCAAAAATGTTCAGTGCTTACGCAATGATCTTGGCCACAACACCGGCGCCGACGGTCTTGCCGCCCTCGCGGATGGCGAAACGCAGACCCTCTTCCATGGCGATCGGGTTGATCAGCTTGACGGTGATCGACACGTTGTCGCC
>NZ_JACDDD010000036.1 GCF_013817205.1 Polaromonas sp. | reverse complement strand
GTCATAAGCCCTGACCGGTCAGGGCATCGCCCGCCCCCTGCTGGCTTCCGGCGCTGTATCGGGCGGCGACCAGATGCCCCTCAAACAGCCTTGCGGCATGCACCCAGTTGAACGCCAGGGAACGAGCGCGCGCCTCTTGCCGCGGCACCGCCAGCGCGGCCAGGCAGGCCTGGCGCAGGTCCGCATGCAAAACCCCACCCAGAAAATGCCCCTTCTGCGCACCCAGCACTTCCAGAGGCCCGTCCACCGGGTAGGCCGCTACCGGCGTGCCAGTGGCCATGGCTTCCAGCATCACCAGCCCAAAAGTCTCCGATTTGCTTGGAAGCACAAACACATCGGCCGCAGCGTAGACCCTGGCCAGCTCGTGCCGGGGCAACACGCCCAGCCAGCGCACTTGCGGGTAACGCTGCTTCAGCGACGCTTCCAGGGGGCCGACGCCGCAAACCAGTTTGGTCCCCGGGATGTCGAGGTCGAGAAGGGCGGCGATGTTCTTTTCGTAGGACACGCGGCCAACAAACAGGCTGACAGGTCGCACCAAGCTACCCAGTGGCGGGTACAGGCGCGGCTGTGGTTGGAAGGCAAACAAGCGGGTGTCCACGCCATGCGTCCAGCTGCGCAGCTGGTGAAAACCTCGCTGGTGCAGCATGCGCAGCACACCATCGGTGGGCACCATCACGCCAGCCGAGGCCTTGTGGAAGTGGCGGAACAGCGCATAACCCCAGGACAGCGGGATTTTCAGAGCGGCGTTGAGGATTTCCGGAAACTTGGTGTGAAACGCCGTGGTGAAACGCAGGCCGCGCCGTACGCAGTAGCCGCGTGCGGCCCAGCCCAGCGGCCCTTCGGTCGCGACGTGGATGGCATCGGGCTGCAGCGCGTCCAGCTTCTGCGCCAGCAGCGCTTTGGGTCGGATCGCCAGGTCGATGCCGGCATATCCCGGACAGGGCCTGGTTTTGAACAGACCGGGGTGGATCACCTCGACTTGGTGGCCGAGTTTTTCGAGTTCCAGCACCAACTCGACCAGCGTGGTGACCACGCCGTTGATCTGCGGTTTCCATGCGTCGGTGATCAGGGCAATTTTCATCATGGCCTCAGGCGGTGACCGTGGCGGCAATATGCCCCCGGCCCTGGGTTTCATGGGACGGCGCCCAGTGCAACAGTTCCAGCGTGCCGTCGTAGAGCTCGACCAGCGCCGTGCGGCTTTCCACCCAGTCGCCGTCGTTGCAGTAGAGCGTGCCATTGATCTCGCGCATCTCAGCACGATGGATGTGGCCACAGACCACGCCCTGATGGCCACGTCGCCGCGCTTCGGTGGCAACCGCTTCCTCGAAGTCGGTCACGTAATTCAACGCGCTCTTGACCTTTTGCTTGAGGTAGGCCGACAGCGACCAGTAAGGCAGACCCAGACGCGCGCGCAGGCTGTTCAGGTGGCGGTTCAGCTTGAGCGTGAACTCATACAGGTTGTCGCCCACATACGCCAGCCACTTGGCGCACTGCACCACCGCATCGAAATAGTCGCCATGCACCACCCACAGCTGCCGGCCATCGGCTGTGACGTGTACCGCTTCGTCCAGCACCTCGATGCCGCCGAACTGGTGGCCAATGAACTGTCGTGCAAATTCGTCATGGTTGCCCGGCACATAAATCACACGGCAGCCCTTGCGTGCGCGCTTGAGCAGCTTTTGCACCACATCATTGTGCGACTGCGGCCAGTACCATTTGCGGCGCAACTGCCAGCCGTCGACAATATCGCCGACCAGGTAGAGATAGTCGCTGGGGTGAGCCTTCAAAAAATCCAGCAGTGCAGCAGCCTGGCATCCGGGTGTGCCCAGGTGCAGGTCGGAGATGAAGATGCAGCGGTAACGCTTGCGCAGCGTCAGCTCGTCATGATCATCCGCCTCATCGGGCATGTGACCATGATTCAGCGGGCCGAGCTTGTCGAAAAGCGAACGCATCAGGCCACCGAGGCGGAAAAATGCTTGCGGTAACGCGCGGGCAAGTCGGCAATGCGCATCATCATGGGCAGGTCGGCCGAGTTGAAGTCCGGGTCCCAGGCCGGTGCACCCAGCACCTTGGCACCAAGGCGCAGGTAACCCTTGATCAGTGCCGGTGGCTCGACGTCCAGCGAATCATCCAGGCGATCCACCGGCAGCGCAAGGCGTGGTGTCACGTGGTACTCGATAGATGCCAGATGGGTCTGCCGGACCTGACGCCAGATGCTGGCAGCAGCATGCCCGCTGCCGTACTCCGGATGGCCGGTGTGCTGCATCGGGATGCTGGCGCAGCCGATCATGGTATCGAGCTGGTTGCGCGCCATGAACTCGGCCAGTGCCCCCCACAGCGCCAGAATCACGCCGCCGTGACGGTGCCCGGCGTGCACGCAACTGCGTCCCAATTCAACCATGCGCGGGCGCAGAAAGCGCAGGCGTGTCAGGTCAAACTCGGTATCGCTGTAGGTGCTGCCGGCGCGTTTGGCCTGTGCCGGTGTCAACACGCGATAGGTGCCGATGACCTCCTGGCTGGCTTCGTCACGCACCAGCAGGTGTTCGCAGAAGTCGTCGAAGATGTCGATGTCATGGCCTGGCAATGCGCCGGACAGCGTCGCCCCCATCTCCGTCGCGAAGACGTCGTACCTCAGTCGCTGTGCCTGCCGCACCTCGTCCTGGTGCCTGGCCCAGCCGACCTGGATTTTCCCCAGGGCAGGCCCTTGAACAGCGGCTGGAAGGGGTGCATGAGAGCTTTGATGAAGTAACCCCCGTGAAAAATGCGGCGGGGCCACCGGTGACAGGGCGAAGGTGGGATTGGGTAGTTCTTTCATGGTGACTCCTTGATGTCAATTCGCAAACAACAAAACGGAAACGCTGTAAAAAAGCCCCGGGGTCGGGGCTTCTCGTGTCATGTCAGGTACCAACCGTGCCGCCATCCTTGCGGCGGATCACGACGGTGGCCGAGCGCGGCCGGCCGCCTGCGGGTCCGTCGGGCCAGTGGCTCACCGCTTTCGGGCGGGCCGGGTCGCCGCGTTCGCTGGCGGTTTCGCCGGGATGCTGGATGTTGATGAACACCGCGCGACGGTCCGGCGTGAAGCTCACGCCGGTGACCTCGCAGCCGGGCGGTCCGGTCAGGAAACGTTTGGTCTCGCCGGTCGCGGGGTCGGCGCACAACATCATGTTGTTGCCTATATCCTTGTAGGCACCCTTGTGCATGACCGAGGTCGAGATATCGGTCTGTATCCAGAGCAGACCGCCGGCGTCGAACTGCAGTCCGTCGGGGCTGCCGTAGATGTCGCCCTTGATCGTGCCGCGATATTCGGCCTTGTCAGCGTTCGGATCGCCTGCCAGCGCAAAGTGCATCCAGCGGAACTCGGTAGCACTCGCGTCGCCGTCAAACGAGTCCGTACCGCCCTGCCCCTTGCCTTCGCGCCAGCGGATGATGTGACCCATGATGTTGTCGTTGCGCGGGTTGGCGACATCCGCCAAACGGCCGTCCTGACCACGTGCGCTGTTGTTGGTCAGCGTCAGGAAGACCTCGCCGGTGTTCGGGTGCACTGCCACCCACTCGGGCCTGTCCATTTTGGTCGCGCCGACGGTATCGGCCGCCTGGCGGCACTTGACCACCACCTCAGCCTGGTCGGCGAAGCCGGCTGCAGCGTTGAGGCCGCCCTCGCCGTGAACCAGCGGCAACCAGCGGCCATAACCCTGGGCGTCGAAACGCGCCACGTACAGCGTGCCATGGTCCAGCAGCTCGCGGTTGGCGCGCATGCCGCCGGGCTTGACTTTGTCGCGGCTGACAAACTTGTAAACGTATTCAAAACGCTCGTCGTCACCCATGTAAACCACGGCGCGGCCGTCACGGCTGAGCGTCGTGGTCGCCCCTTCGTGCTTGAGGCGGCCCAGCGCTGTGCGCTTGATCGGGGTTTGTGTCGGGTCCTGCGGATCGATCTCGACCACCCAGCCGAAGCGGTTCGGCTCATTTGGGTTTCTCACGGCGTCAAAACGCTCGTCGAACTCATGCCAGCGGTAACCGAAACCTTTGGCACGCAAGCCGTAACGCGCCTCCTCGGGGTTTGGCTTGTCCTGCGCAGAAAAATATCCGTTCCAGTTTTCCTCGCAGGTCAGGAAGGTGCCCCAAGGCGTCTGGCCGGCCGCGCAGTTGTTCAGCGTGCCCAGCGGGCGCTTGCCTTCCGGGTCGGCTGCAGTCTTCAGCAGCGCATGGCCGGCGGCCGGCCCGCCAAAAACCATCGGTGTGTTGCCGGTGATGCGGCGTGCATAACGCGAGTTAGGCATCACACGCCAGACGCCGCCGCTCTCTGCCACCTCAATGATGCTCACGCCGTGCGCCGCCTGCGACTTGCGCACCTTGTCGGCGGTCCAGGTCTTCATGCCGTCGCTGTGCAGCAGGCCGTCGTCGGTGTATTCGTGGTTGATGGCCAGCAGACCGTGGCGCGGGTTTTTGTCGAGCGGGAAAAACTCCATGCCGTCGTGGTGCATGCCGGCCTGCAGCAACTGGTCGCCGGTGCTGTTCGACGCGTCAGCCCTGAAATCCGGTACTGCTGCACCAGCAATACCAGTGACGTCGCCCCAGCGGTACAGCACCTGCGCTTCATACTCGGGCGGCACCACCAGCGCGTCTGCGCGAGACGGCGGTACGCTGGTGAAAGCCAGCGGCTTGCCTTTGGCGGCCGTGGCCGCGTGGCCGGTCAGGGTGTGTGAGCCCATCAGCAGCGCCACAGCCGCCGAGGTGCAGCGCAACACGTGGCGGCGCCCGCCGTCTACCTCGTGGATGGACGGATTGCCCGCCGTGTTGACGCCATCTTCCGGCTCCCAAGCCTTGCCAAACCCTTGACCCATGAATCACTTCCCATCGTGTTTTGATTGATGGCGTGATTCTGGATTCGGGGGGTGACGGGTTGATGTCGGTTTGATGGCGGTTTGGTGACAAGCGCCACGCTGCACAAATTGCTACTGAATTCATAGCTATTCACGCTTTCTGGACAAGGGCTGGAGGCCAATTTGATCATCGATGCACCTCAAGCGGGCCAGCATCACACCGCGACACCGACAAGGCGCGCTGGCTGCATGCGTGATCAAGAGCACCGGGCGGGTGACCCCCGATGCTGAACTCAGCCGGCGCGCACAATCCCGCACAGGTCGGCCGGCGAGATCTGCCTTGCGACCGAGACTGTTCGAAAAAAGGGAAGCGCCTTCAGCGGCACCATGTCAGGCTCTGATGCCCCGTCGCCCGACGGTGCGCTCGGCGATTTCGAAGATCACCATGCCGACGATCATGGCCGCCACAAACAGCGCGGCCTTGATTTCGCCTGAAGCCATGGAGACGAGGCCCGGACCGGGGCAAAACCCGGCCAAGCCCCAGCCCGCGCCGAAGCTCAGGCCTCCGAGCACAAGGCGCTTGTCGATCTGGTCCGATTTGGGCAAGTGCAAGGCGCCGCCCAGAACAGTCGTGGTGCGTTGTCGGGCCAAGGCAAAGGCGAAGAAGCCCACAGCAATGGCTCCACCCATAACGAAAGCCAGCGAGGGGTCCCAGGTGCCGAACAGGTCCAGAAAGCCGAGGACCTTGCCCGGGTCGGTCATCACTGAGAGCAACAGCCCCAGGCCGAACAGCAGCCCCACAAAAAATTCGGTGATGCGGTGCATGTGTGTGCTCCTTACAAAACGTGGCGAAGCACAAAAACCATGGCAAAGCCCGCGCCCATGAAGGCCAGCGTGGCAACCAGCGACCGGGGCGACAGGCGCGAGAGCCCGCACACACCGTGCCCGCTGGTGCAACCCGAGCCGTAGCGTGTGCCCAGGCCCACCAGCAGCCCGGCGGCGGCGATGGTGGCAAAGCCGGCGTCGATGCGCGGCGCTTTTATAAAGCCCTCAGGCGCCAGCAGTCCGTAGACCAGCGGCGCGGCCAGCATGCCCATCAGGAAGGCGATGCGCCAGCCGGTGTCACCCACTTTCGGTGGCAACAGGCCGCCCAGGATGCCGCTGATGCCCAGAACCCGGCCATTGACCAGGATGAAGAGCGCCGAGGCGACGCCCAGCAGGATGCCACCGGACAAGGATGCCCAGGGCGTGAAATTGACCCAATCAATCGTCATGATTTACTCTCTTTCACTGACACAAAACTGTTCATACAACACCTTTATCACACAGCACAGTGAGCTGCTACGACAAGGTCGGTTGCACGATGCCAAGCAACTCAACATCCGGGCTGGCGACTTGCCGCCGACAGAGGCCAACGGCGTGGCCTACCTGAAGATCCCCCTGAATGCACCCTGAACGAGTGACTGCGAGCTGCTCATCAATCCATCAACACTGGACAAGCTGTCAGCCAATCGAGCCTCAGGTGCGATTTGGGAGCAGGCTGTGTGCTACTCAGTTACAAGCATCGGCTTGTTTTTTCCCAGCGCCCTCGACAGCGCCGACACATTGCCATACCCCGCTGCACGCGCCGCAGCCTTCAGCCCCGCCCCCGCCTCCACCTCGCGTCGCGCGATGTGCAGCCGCAAGCCGCTGAGGTATTTACCCGGCGTGCGGTTCAGGCTGCTCTTGAACCCCACAGCAAACGCCGTGCGGGACATGCCCGCGTGCTTTGCGAGCGCCTCCAGAGACCAGGGGTGTCCAGGAAACTCGTGCATGGCCACAAGCGCTGCGGCAATGCGCGGGTCCGACAGGCCGGCAAACAGGCCGCTATGCGCCTGGGGCTGCGCCACCAAATGCCGCAGCAAACCGATGAACAACATGTCAGCCGCGTGATCCAGCAGCGCAGGTTGGCCGCACCGAGGCGCCGCGGTTTCAGCGCGAACCAGTGCCAGCACGTTGGCAAGCAAGTCATCGGCGGAATCCAAAGCCACCAGCCTGGGGTGCGCAAACTCCGCCAGCAACACCGGGGCAACCGGGCCGTCCAGAAACACGTTGGCCGAAACTACGCTGACAAGTGCATTTGCGCCGGTCGCAGCCAAGGTGTGAGCTGTGTCGGCACGACAGATCCAAAACGCTGGGGTCTGGGTATGGGTAGTGCGCCCCAGCGCAGTGATTTGCATCGGCCCATCGAATACATGGATCCGTAGCAAGGCTTCTGCACTGGCGTCAAAGTTGATGCTGGTCTGACCGTGTTGGGGCCTTGTGAGTTGCGACCTTGGCGCCAGCCCGTGCAACAACGCCGACAGGCGATCCAGGCGAGCTAGGCGGTTCTGATTAGACATCTTGTATGAATTGCAAAATTAATTGAATTAAAGTTTGCAAATAGTACTGCAAAATTCAAAACTTCAATCAACCACAATCACCTTGCAGGAAAAACCATGCGCCAATCCGCTTTGATGCCTCGCTACCCCGTGCCCGCACTCAACGTGCAGCTCACCAACGGAGGTCGCTTCGTTTTGGGTGCCCAGCCGGGTGAGAAGTTCGACATGGTGGTGTTCTACCGTGGCCTGCATTGCC
Source organism: Polaromonas sp. (assembly GCF_013817205.1). Lineage (GTDB taxonomy): Bacteria > Pseudomonadota > Gammaproteobacteria > Burkholderiales > Burkholderiaceae_C > Polaromonas. The sequence goes on along the minus strand of NZ_JACDDD010000036.1, from coordinate 28,626 downwards.
CGATTTGCGCGAAATACCTGCTGGAGCTGGAGCGACTGGCTCCGGAATTTGCCACCCGTGGGGTGCGGGTGGTTGCGGTGAGCAGCGATGACGCTGACCGCGCCCAGCAAATGGCAACCAAGGTGAGCGCCAACGCGCTTCAGTTTGGCTGGGGCCTGAGTCTGCGCAGCGCCCGCGAGTGGGGGCTGTACATCAGCGAGTCGCGCGGCAAAACGTCGATTGGCATTGAAGAGCCAGCTCTGTTCAGTGAACCCGGTGTCTTCATCGTGCGCGCGGACGGCACCTTGTACTACGGCGCGGTACAAACCATGCCCTTTGCCCGCCCACCGTTTCAGGAGTTGCTGGGTGCCATCGATTTCGCGATTGCCAAAGACTACCCCGCGCGCGGGGAGTACGCCGGAGCAGTTTGATCAACTGGGTGTGACTGCGTTAGAGCCGCGCAACCGACAAAGGGACAGCGTGGGTTGCTATTGAATTTGTAGCAGACGCGGCTGGAATGCACATTTCTTTTAACTGGATCGGCGGGTCCGGAACCATGCCCAAAGAGCAGTGACGCCGGAAGCGGTTTTCAGGACTTCATGCGCTACAGATTCAATAGCTGTATGCGCCCGCTACATATGGGTTACAGCCTGTTTTAGCCATGAATCCAGGCGCCGGCACAACCGGCCCGCGTCACCGCAGCACCAGCACCGGCACTAGACTGGTCCGCAGCAAAGTGGTCGTCGTGCTGCTCCTTGACCAGGATGACCATCACCAGCGCCATTGCCCCGGTAGCAGCCGAAATCATGCCCGGCCGCCCGCCGGTGAAAGCAATAACCGCGGCGATACAGAAAGAGGCGTAAAGCCCGACCTTGGGATCGACCCCGGCAATGATGGAAAAAGCAATGGCTTCGGGAATCAGCGCCAGCGCCACGACGAGCCCGGCAAGCAGGTCGCCCCGGACATTGGAAAACCAAGTCTGGCGGAAAGATGATTTCAATAACATGGGTGAAACGGTAACAACACCTGCTTGGCGCAGGCGGGGATCAACAGGGAACGGCGGCTGGCGCCAAAGTGCTCGCGGGGAGCGGCAGAAAAAGGCAGCTCAGGGCGGCGTGACCGAGCAGAAATGGCCGAGCGGCAAGGTGCTCACCGGGATGCTTCCTGGTTGGCCGTGGACCTTGCGACTGGCTTGCTGCATCGCAACATCGTAGTGTGGCAATCAACAGCACTTCCCCGAGAGCCGGTAAACGCCCAACAAAAAAGGCTTCAGAACCGAAGTTCTGAAGCCTTTTTGGCTTGTCTCAGCACAGGGCCGAGACGGCTGGGTTGCAGGGCTTAGTAGCCGCCGCGTCCACCACCGCCGCCGCCGCCGTAGCCGCCGCGGTCACCGCCGCCGCCGCCGTAGCCGCCGCCACCGGAACGGTCGCCGCCACCACCACCGTAGCCGCCACCACCGCCGCCGCCGCCGTAACCGCCGCTACGTGGAGGACGTGCCTCCATCGGACGGGCTTCGTTGACGGTGATGCTGCGGCCGCCCAGGGACTGGCCGTTCATGCCGGCGATTGCGGCTTGAGCTTCGGCATCGTTGCCCATTTCGACAAAGCCGAAACCTTTGGAGCGACCGGTGTCACGTTCCATCATGACTTTGGCGCTGGTGACAGAGCCGTACTGGCCGAAGGACTGTTGCAGGTCTTCGTCACGAACCGTGTATGGCAGATTGCCGACGTAAAGTTTATTGCCCATGGGGACTCCTCAAAAATACATAAAACAAAAGCGATGGGGTCCCGAAAGCACAACAAATCAAACCGCCGTAGCGCGCGAAACTGACCGATCACCTGACTCGTGCGGTCTGAATTGACACGCACCCCCTGATTATGCTGCAGGAAATGCGTTGGCAATACATTACTTCTACAAAAAGGGCAAGATAAACGCGGCCAGACCGCCCCCGGCGCTATCAATGCATCCCTGATTTCACATTTTTGCTATGAATTCAATAGCAATACAGCCTCATAACCAAAGGGCAGAACCCCGGATCAACCGTCGCCAAGTGAAACTCTCGAGACACAAACTTGTCCCACCTCACTTCAAGCCTTTTTCCTGCAAAACACCGTGCGGAAAGACACGCGGCGACCGCTGCGCGGGATGGTTTCACCTCCCGCAGTTGAAACCAGCCCCTCGTCAGAGAATCACATGCTCGTCGACATCGGATCCTGGACAGCGGCCGATGCTCTCGGAACGGACGCAGCCCGGCATGGAAATTTATGCGCGCTGCCCGTCGCGCAAGCATCTGTCGCCCGCCGCGCGAGCTTTTCCTGATTTTCTGGGGGAGAGGTATGGCCGGTTCCGCGGGACTGTGCCCCGCTGGCACGCTATCAATTCAATAGCTGCATGCGCATACTTGGCGGGGGCCAGAGCCAGATTTGATTCACAAAACTCAAATACTCCGCTGATTCACCCGTTGCGACAGCGCTTCGGCGCTTTCCTTGCGCTCGCTGTACCTGTCCACCAGGTAAGGCGATACATCGCGTGTGAGCAGGGTGAACTTGACCATTTCTTCCATCACGTCCACCACGCGGTCGTAATAGGCCGAGGGTTTCATGCGCCCGGCTTCATCGAACTCCAGGAAGGCCTTGGCGACCGAGGCCTGGTTGGGAATTGTGAGCATGCGCATCCACCGGCCCAGCACGCGCAGTTGGTTGACGGCATTGAAAGACTGCGAGCCGCCGCTGACCTGCATCACGGCGAGGGTTTTGCCCTGGGTCGGCCGCACCGCGCCGTCGGCGAGTGGGACCCAGTCGATCTGCGACTTCATGATGCCGGTCATCGCGCCGTGACGCTCGGGTGAGGTCCAGACCATGCCTTCGGCCCACTGCGCGAGTTGCCGCAACTCCTGCACCTTGGGGTGTGTGCCGGGCGCGTCGTCGGGCAGCGGCAAGCCGCGCGGGTCGAAGGTTTTTGTTTCTGCGCCCATGGCCTGCAGCAGGCGCGCGGCTTCCTCGCTGAGCAGGCGGCTGTAGGAGCGTTCGCGCACCGAGCCATAGAGCAGCAGAATTCGCGGCGCATGCGCCGAGGGGCGCAAGGCCTGCAGGGCCGCGGTTGACGGCGGCACGAACAGCGCCGCATCGATGTTGGGAAGATCAGTTGCTGGCAACACGTTCCCCTTTGTCATTGATGAGCCGTTCACCGTCTTCTTTGGTAAAAGCGCCCAGTTGCGGCGCCGGCAGGATGTCCAGCACGGCTTCAGAAGGACGGCACAGGCGCGTGCCCAGCGGCGTGACGACGATGGGGCGATTGATCAGGATAGGGTGCGCCAGCATGGCGTCCAGCAGCTGGTCGTCGCTCAGCGCCGGGTTGTCGAGCTGGAGTTCGGCGTAGGGTGTGCCCTTTTGCCGGATCACCTCGCGCACCGGCACGCCCATGGCGGTGATCAGTTGCTGCAGGGTCTCGCGCCCGGGCGGGGTTTTGATGTACTCAATGACTTCGGGCTCGGCCCCGCTGTTGCGAATCAGCGCCAGCGTGTTGCGCGAGGTGCCGCACTGGGGGTTGTGGTAAATCGTGATATTGGTCATTGAATTTTCTTGCTCGCTTGTTTTACTTCGATAATTCAATTATATTTGAATTATGAAAATAAAAAACCTCGACGAAGTTTCGGCAGTGCGCGCGTTGGCGGCGCTGGCCCAGGCCCAACGCCTGCGCACCTTCCGCGCGCTGGTGGTGGCCGGGCCCGACGGACTGACGCCGGGCGCGATTGCCGAGCGGCTGGAAGTCGCGCCCAGCGCCCTGTCTTTCCACCTGAAAGAACTGGCGCATTCCGGCCTGGTCAGCAGCGAACCGCGCGGGCGCAACCTGATTTACCGCGCCGACTTTGGGCAGATGAACGCCCTGCTCGCCTATATGACCGAACACTGTTGCCAGGGCGATGCTTGCGAAGTACCCGGTGACGCCGCCTGCGCCACCTGCTGACCGGGGAGCCGCGTGAACCTCGCCGAAACCCTGAACCTCGGGTGCCTGTGCCGCACCCTGAGCCCCGAGCGCCTGCGCCAGCAGCTTGAAACCGAGCCCTGCCTGCAGGGCATGCTGGACGGGCTGTCCACCACTCACCCGCACCTGTTTTCTGAAACCGCCGTGTTTGTGGACCCTGGCATGCGCGCCGCCGTGGGCCAGGCGATTGCGGCCATCGAGCGTGTGCTCGCCCTCCCCGCCTACCAACACCATGCGCTGGCCCATGCGCCAGAGATCGCCCGTCACGACTTCGGCCCCGCAGGCGTTTTCATGGGTTACGACTTTCATCTGGGCGACGACGGCCCGCGCCTGATCGAGATCAATACCAACGCCGGCGGCGCGTTGCTCAATGCCGCACTGGCACGCGCGCACCGCGACTGCTGCGAACCCCTGCAAGGCCTGATGGATGCTTCCAGCCACCTGACGCATATCAACCAGACCTTTGTGGACATGTTCCGCGCCGAGTGGCAGGCTCAACGCGGCAGTCAGCCCCTGCGCAGCGTGCTGATCACCGACGATGCGCCGCAAGCCCAATACCTCGCGCCGGAATTCGCACTGGCGCGGCAACTCTTCATCGCGCACGGCATCACTGCTGCCGTGGGCGACGCGCGTGAGCTGTTGTGGAAAGACGGCGCACTGTGGCACCCGGCGCTGCCGGGTGCCACAGTCGATCTGGTTTACAACCGCCTGACCGATTTCAGCCTGTCCGAGCCCAGCCACCAGGCCTTGCGCCGCGCCTATGTGACCGGCGCGGCGGTGGTCACGCCGCATCCGCGTGCCCATGCGCTGTTTGCCGACAAACGCAATCTCATCACACTGGGTGACGATGTACTGCTGGCGTCATGGGGCGTATCCGCAGAAGACAGGCACATCCTGCAAGCCGTGGTTCCACACACCGAACTCGTCAGCGCCGAACATGCAGACACGCTCTGGGCCCGACGGCGCCAGCTTTTCTTCAAGCCGGTGGCAGGTTACGGCGCCAAAGCCGCCTACCGCGGAGACAAGCTCACGCGCGGCGTGTGGGCCGACATCCTGGGCGGCGGGTTTATCGCGCAGGCGCTGGTGCCGCCCAGTGAACGGGTGGTCAATGTCGATGGCGCGCCCACACGGTTGAAGCTGGACATCCGCGCCTACACCTTTCGCGGCCAGGTGCAGTTGCTGGCGGCACGCACCTACACCGGACAGACCACCAACTTCCGCACCGCCGGGGGTGGTTTTTCGCCGGTGGTGGTGGTGCCCGCCATCACGCTGGACGCGGGCGCCAGCCATTCCTTGCGTGCCGACTGCCATCCATCCACTGCCCGTTCAACCTCAACCCGGAGCCCCTCATGAAACGCTTTCATGTCCACATGCATGTCGAAGACCTCAGCAAAAACATCGCGTTTTATTCCGCCATGTTTCACCGGCCTCCCGCGCGTACCGAGGCCGACTATGCGAAGTGGATGCTGCAGGACCCACCGGTCAACTTTGCCATCTCGACCCGCGGCAGCGCTACCGGTGTGGACCATTTGGGCATCCAGGTCGAAACCGCTGATGAGCTTGCCGAACTGAGAGCCCACGCCAGGGACGCCGGCCTGGCACTGCAGGACGACGGCGAAACCACCTGCTGCTATGCGCGCAGCGACAAATACTGGCTGACCGACCCGCAAGGCGTGGCCTGGGAGCAGTTCCACACGCTGGACGGCATTCCGGTCTTCAGTGAGCAAAAACCTGAATCAAATAGGGCCTCAGCCCCCGCCTGCTGTGCGCCAGCAGCTACAAATACTGTAGCAACTCCCACTGCCAAAGTCTGCTGCTGAAAGAACCGCAATGACCGACCGCGTGATCAACGTCCTGTTTCTCTGCACCCACAACTCGGCCCGCAGCATCCTGGCTGAAGCCGCACTCAACCACATCGGCAAGGGCCGCTTCCGGGCTTTCTCCGCCGGCAGCAGCCCGCGCGAGAACCAGCAGCCCAACCCGCTGGCCCTGAAGGTGCTGACTAACGCCGGCATATCGACCGAAGGCCTGCGCAGCAAAAGCTGGGACGAGTTCGGCGAGCCTGATGCCCCGGCGATGGATTTGGTGATTACCGTCTGCGACAACGCCGCCGGCGAGGTCTGCCCCTACTGGCCCGGCCAGCCTGCCACCGCGCATTGGGGCTACCCCGATCCGTCGGAGGCCCCGGGTGACGTGGCTCAGAAGCAGGAAGCTTTCCGCCAGACCCTGCTGGCGATTCGCCACCGGCTCGAGCTGCTGGTCAACCTGCCGCCCGAGAAACTGGAGCGCACCATGGTCGAACGTTCGGCGCGCGAGCTGGCAGCGTCAAACTGATTTATTCCTTCCCAACTTTCTATCCATGAAATTCATCATCTCCCTAGGTCTATTGCCCGCCGCATTGCTGATCAGCATTGGCAGTTTTCTGTATGCCCGACACACCGGCGGCAATCTGGAAATGGCCATTCTTATCAGCAGCCTCGGTGCGCTGGGCTTGGCCATGTTGCTGGAGCGTTACATGCCGCATCACGCCCCCTGGAATGCACCGCGCGGCGACCGGCTGACCGACTGGCTGAGTTTTGGCTTGCTGGCCGGGGTGGTTCAGCCATTGCTGAAGTGGCTGTCACCCCTGGCCGTGATTGCCCTGTATGGATGGATAGAGCCAGGCGCGGGTTGGTTCGCGGCTCCCTTGCCTTTTCTCGTGCAGGTACTGCTGGTGACGCTGCTGGCCGAGTTAGGCAAGTACTGGGTTCACCGCTGGCACCACACCCAGACGGCGCTGTGGTGGCTGCATGCCCTGCACCATGGCAGTGAACGCCTGTATTCCATCAACAACTTTCGCGTTCACCCGCTGGAATACGCACTGAAGCACAGCTTGAGCATGCTGCCCTTGATGCTTCTGGGCGTGCCTGCCGATGTCCTGCTCGGCTACATCGCGCTGACCCAGCCAGTGCAGATGCTGCAGCACGTCAACCTCCCGCTGCGCCATGGCTGGCTCAACTATGTTTTCAGCACCAATGAGCTGCACCGCTGGCACCACTCAACCCGGCCGGAAGAAGGCAACAGCAACTACGGCAGCGCCTTGATGGTCTGGGATCTGGTGTTTGGAACCTTTCACTATCCGCGCGGAAACACAGGGCCTGCGTCCATCGGACTGTTTGCCGCCAGCAAATACCCCGCGCGCCGGCCCTACTGGGCGCAGGTGCTGTCGATGTTTGGCCCGGCTTGCTGCAAGGCATAAGCACGGCCGTCACGCCGCCGCTGGCGCAACGTCTGTTCGCTGAATTTCTGGGCACCGCCGCCCTGCTCTGCGCCGTCATTGGCTCGGGCATCATGGCCGAGCAGCTCTCGGGCGGCAACACCGGTGTGGCGCTGCTGGCCAACACCCTGGTGACAGTGTTTGCACTGTACGTGCTGATTGAGCTACTGGGGCCGGTCAGCGGCGCGCACTTCAACCCGTTGGTGACCCTGGTCGTATGGTCAAGAACGCCCTACGCCCTTGATGGACGTGCGCAGACTGCTCTTTTTTTCATAGCAACTCAACTGCTGGGCGCAGTCGCCGGTGCTTGGCTGGCGCACGCCATGTTTGACCTGAACATTCTGCAACTGAGCAGCAAACTACGCGGCGGCTGGACGGCCGGCGGCAACTTCAGCGGCTGGGGTCAGTGGCTGGCTGAGGCCGTTGCCACCGCTGGGCTGATTCTGGTCATCCTGCGCGCGCCGCCCGGCAAGGCGGCGGCGCTGGTGGCTTGTTATATTGGCGCGGCCTACTGGTTCACCGCCAGCACCTCGTTTGCCAACCCGGCTGCGGTGCTGGGCCGCATGTTCTCTGACAGTTTTGCGGGCATCGCGCCCAGCAGCGCGGGCGGTTTTGTGATCGCTGAAGCCGTCGGCGCGGTGGTGGGCGTGCTGCTGAGCCGCGCGCTGGGTCCCACGGCCACCGATTTCGGCACGGGTTGAACATCATCGCTGCCCGCCCCTACCGCCCATGAAGGCGCACCGCAGCGTCACCGTCACCAGCCTGGCCGCCGACAGCTTCATCTTTGCCGCCGGACTGGCCGCTGTCGGCCTGGCTGGAGCTCGAATGGGGCTGGCACGCGGCGTGCGGGGTGCGGTCTGGGCCGGATTGCACTTGGTGGTAGCCTTGCCGCTGATGCCGTTCGGCGTCAAGGACTAGGGCGCGCGCCAGGGCCAGCTGATGGTGCCAGCTCGTTTTGCGCAGGCGCTGGCGCCCTGGCCTTTGCAGCGTTGATGGCGCTGCATGACTCTTCTTCCGCGACAGGCCATCGAGAAATCTGATCTCACTGGCCGGCATCAAGCCATGGTCCCTAACGCGTGGCGCAACCGCATCCCGAGGCGTCCGGGCCCACAGCACATGTACTTCCACCGGGTGCGTCAGCGCCACATTGCCTGGCCCGTCTACGGCGTGTCCACACCAAGGCGCCCCAAACCGCCGCGGCAATGGACGCCATCACCACGAGCACCAGCAACTCCAGGCTGATCCCGGCGTTCACGCCCAGCCAGGAAGTGAGCCCGAGCGCGGCCGCGCCCCCGAACAGCGGGATGGCCAATGGAATAGTGCAGCAGGCCACGCAGGCACCGGCCAATCCCAGGGTCGCTAATACAGGTTTTTTCATCTTGTCTTCGCCTCATAAGTCATGCGGGTTGATTCCCGTGAAGCAACTGTAAGATCTCAAGTTACTTGAGATGCAAGGGCTTTTGTGAAGAAACCTGTGAACGCTACGGAACCCCCACCAGAGTTGCTGACCATTGGCGCATTGGCCAAGCGGGTCGGCTTCGCCGTATCTGCACTTCGATACTACGAAGAAGTGGGGTTGATACCCCCTGCCATGCGCCGCGACAGCGGTCACCGTGTCTACCCTGACTCGGTGCAGGACGTGCTGATCCTCATCCGCCATTGCCGTGACCTGGGCTTTTCCATCGAAGAGACCCGCGAGCTGGTCGCGCTGTCAAGCAGTCCCGGGCGCGACTGCGTGGAGGCACGCTCGATTGCCCAGGTGCATCTGACCGCTGTGCGTTCCAAGATGGCCGAGTTGCGCCGCCTCGAGCAAAGCCTGACGCGTTATGTACAGGCCTGCGACGAAGGCTGTGCCGGCGGCCCTGCCCCTGACTGCTGCATCCTGACCGACCTTCGCCAAAGCATGCCCGCTGCGACCCCGGCAGCTGGCTGTTGTTCGTGAGCCGCCTCACGCTCAAACGTCATAAGGTCTGGGTCTACCTGAGCGCCATCACGCTGGGCCTAGCGACGGGAACCGCGTGGCCGGGCCTGGGACCGGCACTGTAAGCATTGTTGTGGCCCGCCCTGGCAGCGCTGCTGTTTGCCACCTTCGTGCAAATACCCCTGAGGCGTGTTCGGATGCCCTGCGTGACCGGCGATTCGCAGGGGCTGCGCTACTGCGCAACTTCGTCTTGCTTCCTTTGCTGGCCTGGGCGCTGGTGGAGCTGTCCGGCAGGGTGGCGTACGTCTGGTTGATCCCCAGGACCCTGTTCAGGCAGCCTGCGGCCGTACACACCTCGGACACCGGCTTTCAGCCCAGCCACTTCTGCAAAAACTGCGCATTCCCCAGCGCCGGGGCCAACTGGTAGCCGGCAAAGCCGATGCGTTCATACAGTTTGATGGCGGGCGTATTGCCCTGCAGCACCTCCAGCGTGAGTTTGCAGGCGCCGCGTTCACGCGCGATGGCTTCGACCTCAGCCAGCATCAGTTCACCGACGCGGCGGCCGCGGTGGCTGGCCAGCACCACCACGTCGTGCACATTAACCAGCGGCCGGCAGGCGAAAGTAGAGAAACCCTCGATGCAGTTGACCAGCCCGACCGGCTGCGCGCCGTCGAAAGCCAGCACGCTGAAAGCCTGCGGCCGCGCGGCCAGTTCCCGCGCAAGGTGGCTTTTGGCAAAGTCGCTGAGCGGGCGGCCGCCGCCGGCCGGGTCGCGCGCATAGGCGTCGAGCAAATCGACAAGTGCGCTCGCGTGTTCGCCGCGCTGGTAGTCGGCACGGCAGATCTTGAGTTCGGTGGGAGCTTGGGTCACGGCTGTCCATGGGCGTAGCTGGGAAGCGGCGATTTTACGGGCCACCCCGGTCGTGCTTCGTCTTTTATGCATCAAATCGTGCTCCAGCCCACGCCGGTCTTGCTCCAATAGCTATCATATTGATAGCAAATCACCATTTCCATTGAACGCACGCAGCGTAGTGCGCCCCGGAGCCATCGCTTTACCAGAGGTTTACCCTTGGCTGTCAACCGCTACACCTGCCGCAGAAAGCTTGCAGTGATAATTCTTGACAGGGAGCAGCACCTCCGGGCGGCACAAGCCGGCGCGCAGCGGCAATCTCCCGACCACAACAATAAATGCCGATGAGCAGCGGCACCAAGGACAGCTGATGGATCCAGAATTTGACGCCCCGCCCGCCGGCCCGACCCAGCCCCGCAAACCCATCAGCCGTCGCACCAGGCTGATCGGCAGCCTGATCGCGCTGTTGGCTCTGGCGGGGCTGGGCTGGCTGGCCTGGCACTACACGCGTCCTGCTGCCGAGACCAGCGCCGGACCGGGCGCACCGGGCCCCGGCGGCCGCCGCGCGCCGGCCACCACCGTCGGTGTGGCCACGGCCGAGCAAGCCAGCATCCCCATCGTGCTGGACGCGCTCGGCACGGTGACGCCGCAGGCTAGCGTGCGGGTGCGTCCGCAGGTCAGCGGCGTGATGCAGAAGGTGCTGTTCAAGGAAGGCCAGATGGTCAAGGCCGGCGAGTTGCTGGCCACCATCGACCCGCGCCAGTTTGAGCTGGCTTTGCAGCAAGCCGCAGGCCAGCGCCAGCGCGATGAAGCCCAACTCAACAGCGCACGCGTGACGCTGCAGCGCTTCCAGACCCTGCTCAGTCAGGACTCGATTGCCCGCCAGGAGGTCGACTCGCAGGCCGCGCTGGTCAAGCAGCTGGAGGGCACGGTGGTGATCAACCGGGCCAACGAAGGTACGGCACGCCTGAACCTCGGCTACACCCGCGTGGTGGCGCCGGTCAGCGGCCGCGTCGGCCTGCGCGCTGTGGACATCGGCAATGTGGTCAGCCCCAGCGATGCCAATGGCATTGCGTTGATCACCCAGGTCACGCCCATCGATGTGGTGTTTGCGATCCCGCAGGACCAGGTCGGCGAGTTGCAGCAGTTGGCGGCATCCGGCGCCCCGATGAAGGTCACGGCGCTGGACCGCACCCGTAGCGGCGTGCTGGATACCGGCGTGTTCGCCTCTCTCGACAATCTGGTCGACACCACCACGGGCACCATCAAGGCCAAGGCACGTTTTGCCAACAGCAATCTTGCGCTGTTTCCCAGCCAGTTCGTCAACGTGCGGGTCGAGGTGCGCACGATTGAAAACGCGGTGGTGGTGCCGGTGACGGCGCTGCGCCTGGGCACAACCGGCGACTATGTGTATGTGCTCAACGGCGCTGACCGCACCGTCAGCCTGCGGCCGGTCAAGCGCGGGCAGGCCACCGTGGACAAGGTGGTCATCGCGTCGGGCCTGAAAGCCGGCGAGCGCGTGATCACTGAGGGCGCCGACCGCCTCAAGGATGGTGCGCGTGTGGTGCTGCCTGGCGATGCGCCGGGCGCAGGCGGTGCGGGACGCCAGGGCCGCAGGCCGCAGGGCGCAGCCTCGGCGCCGCGCAGCAGCGATGTCGGCGTACCGGCGCCACCAGGTGGGGCGTCGGCAGCCCCCGCTTCTCCAGCCGCGCGGTCGGCTGCATCAAGCCCTGCCCCTGCCCCTGCCCCTGCCCCTGCCCCTGCCGCCACTGCCGCGCCTTCCGCGGCGCCAGCACCTGCCGCAGCAGCGCCGACCGCAGAGCAATTGCAGCGCTTCCTTGACCAGGTCAAGGACGACCCGGAGGCGCTGGCACGCCGCCAGTCCATGGTGGAGAAGCTCAAGCAGGGCGACCCTGCCGCCCTCGAACGCTGGCAGAGGATGAGGGAGCGGCGACGCGAAGGCGGCGCGCCGCCGGCGCAGTGACGGGCACGAGGCACGCACACGCATGAGCCCGTCCAGTCCCTTCATCCTGCGACCGGTCGCCACCGCGCTGCTGATGGTGGCCATCGTGCTGGCCGGCTTGGTCGGCTTCAAGTTTTTGCCGCTGTCGGCGCTGCCGCAGGTCGATTACCCAACCATCCAGGTCCAGACCCTGTACCCCGGCGCCAGCCCCGAGGTCATGGCACAAACCGTGACCGCGCCGCTGGAGCGCCAGTTCGGCCAGATGGCCGGGCTGCAGCGTTTGAGCTCGACCAGCGCGGCGGGTGTTTCCATCGTCACCCTGCAGTTCGGCCTGGGCCTGGCTCTGGACGTGGCCGAGCAGCAGGTACAGGCCGCCATCAACGCCGGCGGCTCGCTGCTGCCGGCCGACCTGCCGGCGCCGCCGGTCTATGCCAAGGTCAACCCGGCCGATGCGCCGGTGCTGACCTTGGCCATCACTTCCGACAGCCTGCCGCTGACCGAGGTGCAGAACATCGTCAACACCCGGCTGGCGCTGAAGATCAGCCAGGTCAGTGGCGTCGGCCTGGTCTCGCTGAGCGGTGGCCAGCGCCCGGCCGTGCGTATCCAGGCCGATACGCGGGCGCTGGCCTCCTACGGCCTCGGCCTGGACTCGCTGCGCACTGCCATCAGTGCCGCCAACGCGAATGCCGCCAAAGGCAGCATCGACGGCCCGACGCGCTCTTACACCATCAACTCGAATGACCAGTTGCTGGCCGCCAGCGACTACCAGAACCTGATCATTGCCTTTCGCAACGGCGCAGCCGTTCGCGTCAAGGACGTGGCGCAGGTGGTGGACAGCGCCGAGAACATCAAGCTCGGTGCCTGGTCCGGCCTGAAACCCGCGATCATATTGAATGTGCAGCGCCAGCCCGGCGCCAACGTGATTGCCACGGTGGACGCCATCAAGGCGCGCCTGCCCGAGCTGCAGGCCGGCCTGCCGACCGCCATGCAGGTCGACATCCTGAGCGACCGCACCACCGGCATACGCGCCTCGGTGCTGCATGTGGAGATCGAGCTGCTGCTGGCCGTGGTGATGGTAGTGCTGGTGATTTTTGCCTTTTTGCGCAACCTCCGCGCCACCGTGATCGCGAGCCTGGCGGTGCCGATTTCACTGATCGGCACTTGCGGCGCAATGTACCTGCTGGGCTACAGCCTGAACAACCTGAGCCTGATGGCGCTGACGATTGCCACCGGCTTTGTGGTCGACGACGCGATTGTGATGATCGAAAATATCTCGCGCTACATCGAAAAAGGCGAGACGCCCATGTCCGCGGCGCTCAAGGGTGCGCAGCAGATCGGCTTCACCATCATTTCGCTGACGGTCTCGCTGATTGCGGTGCTGATCCCGCTGCTGTTCATGGGCGACGTGGTCGGGCGGCTGTTCCGCGAGTTCGCCATCACGCTGGCCATCACCATCCTGATCTCGGCCGTGGTCTCGCTGACCCTCGTACCCATGATGTCGGCGCGCTGGCTCAAAAAAAGAGCCCCCACGCTCCCCGCTTCGCGTGGTTCGCTGCCCCCCGAGGGGGCGCTGCGCCTGCGGGCCGGCGAAGCCGGACCCGCGGCCCCGACTGGTGAAGACAGAGCCCCTGACCGCATCGGTGCACGGCTGGAGAAATTTTTTAACGACGTGATCACGCGTTACGACCAGTCGCTGACCTGGGTGATGCGGCATCAGGGCGCGACCCTGGTGGTGGCGGTCGCCACCCTGGTGCTGACGGTGCTGCTTTACCTGGTGATTCCCAAGGGCCTGTTCCCGACGCAGGACACCGGCCAGTTGCAGGCGCGCATCGAAACCTCGCAGTTGGTGTCGTACGCCCGCATGGCCGAACTGCAGCAGGCCGCCGCTCGGGCCATCCTGGAAGACCCCGACGTGGAAACACTGAGCTCTTTCATCGGTGTGGACGCGGCCAACAACACCATGCTGCACACCGGCCGCATGCTGATCAACCTCAAAAGCAGCCGCAGCGGCAGCCAGCAGGAGACCATGGACCGGCTGCAGCGCCGCGCCGCCGAGGTGGCCGGCGTCACGATGTACCTGCAGCCGACACAGGATTTGACCATCGACGCCGAAACCGGGCCGACGCAGTTTCGCGTGTCCATCGAGGGCTCAGACACCGCCACCGTGGCGCTGTGGGCCAATAAGCTGGCGCAGCGTATGCAGGAGCTGAGCGCGCTGCGCAACATTTCGTCGGACGCCGGTGCCCAGGGCAGCTCGGCATACATCAAGGTGGACCGCGACACCGCCTCGCGGGTCGGCGTCACGACCTCGGCTATCGACGACGCGCTCTACAACGCCTTTGGCCAGCGCATCGTCTCGACAATTTTTACCGAAACCAACCAGTACCGCGTGATCCTCGAAGCCATGCCGGACCAGCTCACCACACCTGCATCGCTGGGCAACCTGCCGCTACGCACCGGCTCGGGCACGACCACGCCGCTGAACAGCATCGCCAGCATCATCGAGCAGCCGGCACCCCTGCAGATCACGCGCGTGGCGCAGTACCCGGCCACCACGCTGGGCTTCGACACTGCGTCCGGCGTGTCGCTGGGCCGGGCAGTAGACCAGGTCAAGCAGGCGGCCAAAGACATCGCCCTGCCAGCCAGCGTGACCATGACCTTTCTGGGTGCGGCCGGCGCCTACCAGGCTTCACTGTCCAGCCAGCTGTGGCTGATCCTGGCGGCGGTGATCTGCGTCTACATCGTGCTGGGCGTGTTGTATGAAAGTTATATCCATCCGCTGACGATTCTTTCGACCTTGCCCTCGGCCGGCGTGGGTGCGCTGCTGATGCTGATGATCAGTGGTTCCGACCTCGGCGTGATCGGCATCATCGGCATCATTTTGCTGATCGGTATCGTCAAGAAAAACGCCATCATGATGATCGACTTCGCGATCGACGCCGAGAGGAACGAAGGCAAGTCACCGCAGGAGGCGATTCACCAGGCTGCGCTGCTGCGCTTCCGGCCGATCTTGATGACGACCTTGGCCGCGCTGTTTGCCGCCGTGCCGCTGATGCTGGGTTGGGGTGAAGGCGCCGAACTGCGCCGCCCGCTGGGCCTGTCCATCTTCGGCGGCCTGATCGTCAGCCAGGTGCTGACCCTGTTCACGACGCCGGTGATTTATCTGGCGTTTGACAGGATGGGACAGAGGTTTGGGCGGAGGGATTCTGTGTGAACGCCCTCCATTTCCCGCGGGTTGTCATCCGGGACTTGATCCAGGATCCATGCTTGAAGACCACAACCGCTCGGGCTGAGCCTGTCGAAGCCTGTGCCAGCTTGAACGTCGGCGGTGCTTCAGGCAAGCCGGGTCTCGCCCCGGCGGGCGAGGTCCTTTTCTTTGCGTCGCCAAAGAAAAGGACCCAAAAGAAAGGCGACCCGATGGTCCGGGTCCCTTCGCTTCGCTGCGGGCAACCTGCGGTGCTCGCCGAAAACGGGGTCGAGCTCGAACTCGCTACGCTCAGACAATCGCTCGCCCTGATCCGTTTTCGGCTGTGCTCCTTGGCCCAGCCCGACGGGTGGGGGGATGAATACGAATGCGGGGAGGCGGGGTCGCGCAAAGCGCGTCCCCGCCGGAGCCCGATTGCGAATCCGATCCCGAATCCGCTCCCGCACCCACCACCCTTCTGTATGCGCCGAGGAGCGGAGGTCCAGACGGATCAGGGCGAGCGATTGTCTGAGCCGAAGGCGAGTTCGAGCTCGACCCCGGCTGGACCGAGCACCGCAGGCTGCCCCCGTAGCGCCAGCGAAGGGGGTCGCAGACAGCAGGGTCGCCTTTTTCTTTGCTTACTTTCTTTTTGGCGACGCAAAAAGAAAGTGAGTTGCCGCCGGGCAACCCCCGGCTTGCCACACCAGCCACCGCCATCGCGAGTTAGCACCGTTCACCAAACGCCCGCCTTCGCAGGAGGCGAAAAGTGAACCTCTCCGAGCCCTTCGTCCGCCGACCAGTCGCCACAGTGCTGCTGACCGTCGGCCTGGCGCTGTCCGGCATCGGCGCCTTCTTCGTGCTGCCGGTCTCGCCATTGCCGCAGGTGGACTTTCCCACCATTTCGGTCAGTGCTTCGCTGCCGGGCGCGAGCCCTTCCACCATGGCCAGCAGCGTCGCCACACCGCTGGAGCGGCGGCTCGGCACGATTGCGGGCGTCAACGAAATGACGTCCAACAGCAGCAACGGCTCGACCCGCATCAGCCTGCAGTTCGACCTGAACCGCAAGATTGATGCAGCGGCGCGTGAGGTGCAGGCAGCCATCAATGCATCCCGCGCCGATTTGCCGGCCACCTTGCGCAGCAACCCGACTTACCGCAAGGCCAACCCAGCGGCCGCGCCGGTGATCATCCTGGCACTGACCTCCAAAACACGCTCTCCCGGCCAGATCTACGACGAGGTTTCCAACCTGGTTCAGCAAAAAATCGCGCAGGTGCCTGGCGTCGGCGACGTCGAGCTCGGCGGCGGCTCGCTGCCTGCTGTGCGTGTGGACCTGCTGCCGTTTGCGCTGAACCGCTACGGCGTCAGCGCCGAGGATGTGCGCGCGGCGCTCCAGGCCGCCAATGCGAGTCGGCCCAAAGGCGCCATCGAAGGCAACGGGCAACGCCTGCAGATCTATTCGGGGTCAGACACCGCCAGCGGCGGACGCAAGGCTGCCGACTACCGCGACATGATCGTGGCCTGGCGCAACAACGCGGCCATCCGCCTGAGCGACGTGGCCGAGGTGGTGGATGGCGTTGAGAACATCAACACCCTGGGCCTGTTCAACGGCGAGCGCGCAGTGATTGTGCTGATCACGCGCCAGCCCGATGCCAACGTGATTGCCACGGTGGACGGCGTGCGCGCGCTGATCCCCGAGCTGCAGGCGCAACTGCCGCAGGACGTGGTGCTGCAGGTGGCTTCTGACAGCACCAACTCCATCCGCGCCTCGCTGCGCGAGATCGAGATCACCTTGTTAATCTCGATTGTGCTGGTGGTGCTGGTGGTCAGCGCCTTTTTGCGCAGCGCACGCGCGACCGTCATCCCCGCTGTGGCAACGGTGGTGTCACTGCTGGGCACCTTTGGGGTGATGTACTTTTTGGGCTTCAGCCTGAACAACCTGAGCCTGATGGCGCTAACCGTGGCCACGGGTTTCGTAGTCGATGACGCCATCGTGGTTTTGGAAAACACCAGCCGCCATATCGAGGCCGGTATGGACCGTTTCAAGGCCGCGCTGCTGGGCGCGCGCGAAGTCGGCTTCACGGTGCTGTCAATCAGTCTGTCGCTGGTGGCGGTATTCATCCCGCTACTCTTCATGGGCGGCCAGGTCGGACGCTTGTTCCGCGAGTTCGCCGTGACGCTGTCGGCGGCGGTGCTGATCTCGCTGTTGATCTCGCTGACCACCACACCGATGATGTGCGCCTGGCTGCTCAAGCCGCAAGCGAAGGGCAAGCCGCCGGGGCGTCTTTCTCGCTGGTTCGACAATGGCTTCAAGCGTGTGCACCGTGGCTACGAGCACAGCCTGGACTGGGCGCTGGCCAGCCGCGGCATTGTGATGCTGAGCCTGGTGGCGGTGATTGCGCTCAATGTTTACCTGTTCATATCGATTCCCAAGGGTTACTTTCCGCAGCAGGACGCCGGCCAGATCAGCGGTGGCATACGTGCTGACCGCAGCATCTCCTTCCAGGCCATGCAGACCAAGCTCAAGGCCATCGTAGATATCATCCGCGCCGACCCGGCCGTCGACACCGTGGTCGGATTTACCGGCGGCTCCCGCGCCGGCGGCGGATTCATGTTCATCAACCTCAAACCGGTGGGCCAGCGCAGCGACAAGGGCCAGGCGGTGATCGCCCGGTTGCGGCCGCAGCTTGCTCAGATCACGGGCATCAGCATTTTCCTGAACCCGGTGCAGGATTTGCGCGGCGGCGGGCGCGCCAGCAATTCGACCTACCAGTACACGCTCAAGAGTGACAGCAGCGCCGAACTCAAGCTCTGGGCCACGCGGTTGTCCCAACAGATGAAGCTTCAACCCGAGCTGACCGACGTGGACACCGACCAGCAGGAAAACGGCGTTGAGACCATGGTCACCGTAGACAAGGACAGCGCGGCGCGACTGGGTATCAGCTCACGCGACGTTGACAACGCGCTGTACAACGGCTTCGGCCAACGTCAGGTCGCAACGATTTATGCGGATCTGAACCAGTACAAGGTGATCATGGGCGTGGCGCCGCGCTACATCCAGAGCCCCGAGTCGCTCAAGGACATTTATGTGCCGGCACGCGGTGGCAGCGGCAGCACGCTCGCCAGCGCGGTGCCGGGGGCCGCGACCACCGTGGTCAATCCGGCGCTGCGCGACCCCTCTTCCGGCCAGGCCCTGAGTTCGTCGCTGACCACCATGGTGCCGCTGTCGGCGATTGCGAAGTTCAGCGAAAACGCCACGGCCTCGTCGATCAGCCACGAGGATGGCGAGCTTTCGACCACGGTGTCTTTCAACCTCGCCGAAGGTGTGCCGCTCAGCGAGGCGCAGGAGGCGGTGAAGAAGGCAGAAGCCGAAATCCGCTTGCCCAACCATGTGCGCGGCAGTTTTGCCGGCACCGCGCGCAATGCGCAGCAGTCGCAACAGGAGCAGCCGCTGCTGATCCTGGCGGCGCTGATCGTGATCTACATCGTGTTGGGCATCCTCTACGAAAGCCTGATCCACCCGATCACTGTCTTGTCCACCCTGCCCTCGGCTGGCGTTGGCGCGGTGCTGGCGCTGCTGATGTTCAAGATGGAGTTTTCGATCATTGCACTGATCGGCGTTTTCCTTCTAATCGGCATCGTCAAGAAAAACGCCATCATGATCATCGACTTCGCGATCGAGGCCGAGCGCTCGCGCGGGCTGTCCGCCGTCGATGCGGTGCGTGAAGCCTGCCTGCTGCGCTTTCGCCCCATCCTGATGACCACGCTGGCCGCCATGCTGGGTGCGCTGCCTCTGGCGATCGGCTTCGGCGAGGGCGCCGAGCTGCGCCGACCCCTGGGCATTTCCATCATCGGCGGGCTGATCGCCAGCCAGCTGCTCACCCTGCTGACCACGCCAGTGGTGTACGTGCTGATGGACAAGCTGCGCCGCCGCGGCGCGTCCGAGCACCATCTCAGCCGCCACCCTGACGACCACAGCGCGCCGCCCCCACACGCGCCACTGCAACTGCAATGACCACCATGACCCCATACCTGACCCTGCGCTTGCCGCGCCACCTGTTCGCCCCCATGGTCCTGGCACTGCTGGCCGCCGGTTGTGCCGTTGGCCCGGACTACCGGCGACCGGCCACTGCCGAAGTTGCCGCCTACAAGGAAGCCGGCGACTGGGTCAGCGCCACACCGGCCGACATGCTGGACCGTGGCCCCTGGTGGCAGCTCTTCGGCGACCCCGTGCTCAACGAACTGGCGGCGCGCGTCGAAGTGTCCAACCAGAACGTGGCCATCGCAGTGGCGTCTTATGCCCAGGCGCGTGCGCTGGTGCGCGAGCAGCGCGCCTCGCTGTTCCCGTCTGTCGCGCTGGACGGCAGCGCTTCTCGCTCACGCAGCAGCGGCAACACCACGACGGGGGCGAGCGGGCGCGTCGGCAACAACTACCAACTCAGCATAGGCGGCAGCTGGGAGCCCGATGTCTGGGGCCGCCTTGGACGCGCGGTCGATGGCGCCTCGGCCGGCGCGCAGGCCAGCGCCGCCGACCTGGCCTCGGCCAAACTCTCGGCCCAGGGCGAACTCGCCGCCAACTACTTCGCATTGCGCCAGACCGATGCGCAAAAGCGGCTGCTGGAAAGCACGCTGGAGGGCTTTCGGCGCTCCGTCGAAATCACGCAGAACCGCTACACCGCCGGCATCGTCGCCAAAACCGACGTGCTGCAGGCGCAGACCCAACTGGCCAACGCACAGGCCGACAATGCCGGCCTGCAGCGCCAGCGTGCCCAGCTCGAACACGCGATTGCCGTGCTGGTCGGCGAGGCGCCGGGCAATTTCTCGCTGCCGCCAGTAGCCTGGAAGCCGACCGTTCCCGATATTCCGGTGGGCGTCCCGTCCACCTTGCTGCAGCGCCGGCCCGACATCGCTGCAGCCGAACGCCGGGTGGCGTCGGCCAACGAGCAGATTGGCATCGCCAAGAGCGCTTACTACCCCAACCTCTCGCTGGGCGCGTCAGCCGGTACCGGAGCCAGCCGCATCGCGGACCTGTTTTCCGCACCCAGCCTGATCTGGTCGCTGGGCCTGTCAGCCGCACAGGTTTTATTCGACGCCGGCACCACCAGCGCCCGCGTCGATGGCGCCACCGCGTCCTACGATCAGTCAGTGGCGCGATACCGCCAGACCGTGCTGGTGGCTTTCCAGGACGTCGAAGACCAGCTCGCCGCCACCCGCGTGTTGCAAGTCCAGCAGGAGCTGCGCCGCCAAGCCTCGGAAGCGGCAGACCTCGTCGAGCAGCAGGTGCTCAACCGTTACCGCGCCGGCCAGGTCGGATTCACCGAAGTGATTTCTGCCCAAGCCACAGCCCTGAGCGCCCGCCGCGCGTTGGTCCAGGCGATGGCCGATCGCCAGACCACGGCGGTGGCGCTGATCCAGTCACTGGGCGGGGGTTGGCAGGCAGCACAGCAGCCTTGATCCCGCTCCTGTTTTGATAGCTGCTTGCGCTTGCTGTATAGGGGCTGGAGGTCGATCTAATTCATATTAGAGTGCAGATTCAATAAGCGATCCTGTACCCGGCGGCGCTCATAGGGGTTTGCGCACCCGCCGGAGTCGGCCACAACGCCTCATCTCTTGACCCGAACCCTATTCGTCCTTCAAAGGGCCCCCTGTGCGGGGGCGGGCCCATCTCGGGCGACAATCAGGTCCAGCAGCAAAACAGAAGGAACCCTGTACCGGACGGACGCATTGTTCGCGTGCATAAGGCGGCCCCACAACGGAGGAGGAGAAGCTGGTGGACAAGAAGAAGCTTTCCGAAAGCGACATTTGCGACAAGTTCATCCGCCCGGCCATGGAGAAAGCCGGGTGGCACGGCATGGACCAGATCTACCGCGAATTCCCCCTGCGGGCCGGGCGCGTGGTGGTCAGGGGCAACAAGGCGCAGCGTGACAAGTCAACCGTTCTGTTTGCCGACTATGTGCTGTGCCTGAAGCCCAACATCCCCTTGGCCGTGATCGAGGCCAAAGACAACAACCATGCGGTGAGCGCCGGCATGGCCCAGGCCATCAACTATGCGCAGCTGCTTGATGTTCCATTCAGTTTCACCAGCAACGGCGACGGCTTTGTGTTCCGCGACTCCACGCTAACCACCGGCGTTCTGGAACAAAACCTCACGCTCGACGAATTCCCCAGCCCGGCCGAATTGTGGGCGCGGTATTGCGCATGGAAGGGCTGGACGCCCGAAGTACAGCGCGTCGCAGGTTTTGCCTACTCGCCCAGCAAAATACCGCGCTACTACCAGATCAATGCCATCAACCGCACAGTCGCGGCCATTGCCGCCGGCCAGCAGCGCGCATTGCTGGTCATGGCCACCGGCACCGGCAAAACCTACACCGCCTTCCAGATCATCTGGCGCTTGTGGAAGAGCGGCGCCAAAAAACGCATCCTGTTTCTGGCTGATCGCAACATCCTCATCGATCAGACCATGGTCAACGACTTTCGCCCATTCAAAGGCGCCATGGCCAAGCTGAGCCCCAATGCCAAAGGCATTGAGCGCATCAATGACCAGGGGCAACTCGAAGTGGACGACGTGGACCTGGCGGTAGACAAAACCACCAAGGCCGTCAACAAAAGCTACGAGATTTATCTTTCTCTCTACCAGGCAGTCACCGGCACCGAGGAAGCGTCCAACATCTACAAGCAGTTCAGCCCCGACTTTTTCGACCTCATCGTGGTGGACGAGTGCCATCGCGGCAGCGCGTCCGAAGACTCGGCCTGGCGCGACATCCTGACCTACTTCAACAGTGCCACCCATGTGGGCCTGACCGCCACGCCCAAGGAAACCAAAGAGATCTCCAACACCTTCTACTTTGGCGAGCCCATCTACACCTACAGCCTGAAGCAGGGCATTGAAGACGGCTTTCTGGCGCCCTACAAAGTCATTCGGGTGGACCTGGACAAAGACACCTTTGGATGGCGCCCCACCGCAGGCATGACCGACAACACCGGCCAGCTCATCGAAGACCGCGTCTACACCGGCCGCGACATGAACCGCAAGCTGGTGCTGGAGCCGCGTGACGCCGTCGTGGCAGAACGCATTACCGCGTATCTGAAGGCCACCGACCGCATGGCCAAGACCATCGTGTTCTGTGAAGACATCGACCACGCTGCCCGCATGCGGCAGGCCCTCAGCAATGCCAATGCCGACCTCTGCGGCACCAAACCCAACTATGTGGTGCAGATCACCGGCGACAACCCTGAAGGCAAGCGCGAGCTCGACAACTTCATTGACCCCGAAAAGGCCTTGCCGGTCATCGCCACCACGTCCAAACTCATGAGCACCGGCGTGGACGCGCAAACCTGCAAGCTCATCGTGCTGGACCAGAACATCAAGTCCATGACCCTGTTCAAGCAGATCATCGGCCGCGGCACCCGCCTGCGCGAAGACCTGGGCAAAAGCTGGTTCACCATTCTCGATTTCAAACGCGCCACCGAGTTGTTTGCCGACAAGGACTTTGACGGTGATCCGGTGCAGATCTACGAGCCCAAGGGTGACGACCCGATTGCACCGCCCGATACCCCCGATCCGCTGGACCCTGCCAACCCCAACCCCGTTCGGCCTGAGCCTGTCGAAGGCCAGCCCAAAGACCCGCTCGGCCCTTTCGGTGGCGGCAGTACGCCCGTCACCAAATACGTGCTGGGCAACCAGGTCACCGTGTCCGTCGCCCGTGAGCGCGTGCAGTACCTGAACGCCGAGGGCAAGCTCATCACCGAAAGCCTGCGCGACTACACCCGCATCAACCTGCAAAAGCAATACACCTCGCTCGACGCCTTTCTGCACGCCTGGAGCGCCGCCGACCGCAAGGCCGCGCTGCTGGAAGAACTTGAAAAGCACGGCGTGCTGGTCGAGGCCCTGGCTGAAGAAGTGGCCGCCTCCGGCCTCACCGGGCTGGACCCGTTTGATTTGCTGCTGCACGTGGCCTGGAACATGCCGCCGCTGACCCGGCGCGAGCGCGCGCGGCGCGTCAAAAAGCGCAACGTCTTCACCCAATACGGTGCCACCGCGCGCAAGGTGCTGGAAGCGCTGCTCGACAAATACGCCGACGAAGGCATTGCCGCCATGGAAAGCGACGAGGTTCTGCGCGTGCAGCCGCTCAATACGCTGGGCAGCCCGGTGGAACTGGTCAAGAGTTTCGGTGGCCGTCCACAGTACCTGGCCGCCCTGCAGGCGCTGGAGAACGAGCTCTACACTGCCGCGCCATAAGCCATCACTTGCTACTGAATTTATAGCTGCTTGCGCCCATCCCACAAGGGCTAGAGCCTTAAAACACTCCGAACTTTTCCCTTAAGCCTTATAGATGTCCAACCTCACCCCGACCATCAAATCCATCCAGGACGTCATGCGCCAGGACAGCGGCGTCGATGGCGATGCCCAGCGCATCAGCCAGCTCACCTGGCTGCTGTTCCTCAAGGTATTTGATGCGCTTGAAGAAGACCTGGAGCTCACCCGCGACAGCTACACCAGCCCCATTCCTGATGAACTGCGCTGGCGCAACTGGGCGGCCGATGCCGAAGGCATCACCGGCGACACCCTCCTCAACTTCGTCAACAACGAGCTTTTCCCCGGCCTCAAGGGTCTGAGTGCCGACCCCGTGCGCAACCCGCGCGGCTTTGTGGTGCGCGGCGTGTTTGAAGATGCCTTCAACTACATGAAGAGCGGCCACCTGCTGCGCCAGATCATCAACAAGCTGGCCGGCATTGATTTCAACCGCCAGACCGAGCGCCACCAGTTCAACGACCTGTATGAAAAAATCCTGCGTGATCTGCAAAGCGCCGGTAACGCAGGTGAGTTCTACACCCCCCGCGCCGTGACCCAGTTCATGGTCGATCAGATCAACCCGCAGCTGGGTGAAAAGCTGCTCGACCCCGCCACCGGCACCGGCGGTTTTCTGGTCTGCGCCATCGAGCATCTGCGCAAGCAGGTACACACGCCCGACCAGGAGGCATTGCTGCAAACCAGTGTGGGCGGCGTTGAAAAAAAGCAGCTGCCCCACATGCTGTGCATTACCAACATCATGCTCCACGGCATCGCCGTGCCGAGTCAGATCGTGCACGGCAACACACTGGCCCGACCGCTCAGGGAATACACGTCAGCGGAGCGTGTTGACATCGTTCTGACCAATCCACCCTTCGGCGGCACCGAAGAGCCGGGCATCGAGCAGGGCTTTCCGGCTGACGTGCGCACCAAAGAAACGGCGGACTTGTTCCTGGTGCTCATCAAGCACATCCTCAAGCCCGGTGGCCGTGCCGCGCTGGTGCTGCCTGACGGCACGCTGTTTGGCGAAGGCGTCAAAACCCGCATCAAAGAGCAACTGCTGGCCGAGTGCAAACTGCACACCATCGTGCGCCTGCCCAACGGCGTGTTTGCGCCCTACACCGGCATCAAAACCAACCTGCTCTTCTTCACCAAAGGCCAGCCCACCACCGACGTCTGGTACTACGAGCACCCGTACCCGCCGGGGGTGAAGAACTACAACAAGACCAAACCCATCCGCATCGAAGAGTTCGATGCCGAGAAAGCCTGGTGGGGCACCGACGCCGATGGCTTTGCCAGCCGCGTGGAGAACGAACGCGCCTGGAAGGTCAGCATCGCCCAGATCAAAGCCGCCAACTACAACCTCGACCAAAAGAACCCCCATGTGGGCGAGGTGCAAGACCACGACCCCGAACACCTGCTGGCCGACTACCAGCGCCTGCAAGGCGAGGCCCAGGCGTTGCGCGATGAGTTGCGCGACATATTAGCCAAATCGCTCGACAGCCCTTGAACTACCTGCGTAGTTAGATATTAAAAAAGAAGCCGGTTCACGGTTAAAATTGACATCAATATGAATGATTGATATCATTCAAGCCAGTTCAAAGGAGGGCAGCCCATGTCGTCAGTCACCGTCCGAAACATCCCCGAGGCCACGCACCGCGCACTCAAGCTGCGCGCCACCCAGCACGGCCGCAGCACCGAAGCTGAAATCCGCACCATCCTTGAAAACGCCGTGCGCCCCGCGCTGGGCATGGGCACGGCCCTGGCTGCCGTCGGCCAAAGCCTGGGCGGCGTCACGCTAGACCTGCCCCGCGACCCCCGCGCGGTGGACGCTGCGGGGTTTGAATGATCATTCTGGACACCAACGTGGTGTCAGAACCCCTCAAACCGGCACCCGATGCTGCGCTGTTGGACTGGCTAAACGCCCAAGCGCCGCAAACGCTTTACCTCACGTCGGTCAGCCTGGCCGAACTGTTGTCTGGCATCGCCGCCATGCCAGCCGGGCGCCGCCGCGACGCGCTAAAGCTGGCGCTGACAGCACAAGTGCTGCCCCTGTTTGATGGGCGCATATTGCCTTTCGACACCCTGGCCGCACAAGCCTTTGCCGACGTCAATACCCGCGCAAGCGCCAATGGCAACCCCATCAGCTTTGCCGACTGCGCCATTGCCGCCATCGCCAGCACACACGGCTTCATGCTGGCCACCCGCAACACGCGGGACTTCCGCGAAACCGGCATTGAGATTTTCAACCCGTGGACGTTTAGCGCCTCCCGGTAAAACACCCTATAACGCCAACAGAGCGGGCGCATGCTGCTGTCAAATTAGACCCCCTCTTTTCGACTACCAGCGCCTACGGGGGAGGCCCCAAGGCGCTGCGGGATGAGCTGCGCGACCTATTGGCCCAATCCCTTGACCAACACCGTTTATCGAGCTAAAGTAGTGTTAATCACTACATTGAAGGGTGTCCTATGAAAACCATCTCCGCCGCTGATGCCAATCGGCATTTCTCCGGTCTGCTGCGTGATGTCGCCACGGGCGAAGTCGTCACCGTCCTGTCGCGCGGCAAACCCGTGGCCACCATTAGCCCCGTTGCACGTGAGAGTGGTCCGCGCCAGATGGCACGGCAGACTTTGTTGAAACGCCTGCGTCAGAACAAAGCTTCCGGTGCCCGCGACTGGACCCGCGATGAACTGTACCAAGGCTAAGGAGACTGGCCCATGCGTGTAGCCCTGGACAGCAATATCCTCGTTTATGCCGAAGGGCTGGGCGATGAAACGCGCTGCACAGCGGCCTTGCAATTGATAGAACAACTCCCGATGGCGTCCGTCGTGTTGCCCGCGCAAGCGCTTGGGGAGTTGACGCGGGTGTTGACCGGCAAAGCGCGGCGCCCACTTTCAAGCGTGCGCGAGACAGTGCTTGGCTGGGCAGACAGCTTTGAAGTGGCCGACTCCAACTGGTCGGCGTTTCAAGCGGCACTCGATCTCGTGGTGGACCACCAACTGCCAATGTGGGATGCCCTCATTTTGGCCGTCGCTGCTGAAAGTCACTGCCGTCTGTTGCTGAGTGAAGATTTTCAGAACGGCTTTACCTGGCGCGGCGTTACGGTGGTAGACCCGTTTGCCGCACAACGCTCACCGCTACTGAGTGGTCTTTTGACCCATTGAGATTGAGAAGTCCGTTGAGATTCGCTACACACTGTGTAGTGAATGGACTTTTATATGCCAAATCACCTTCTAGCCCCCGTTTAACCTGCGTATGTTGCTATCAAATTTGAACCTACTAGCCACCGCATCCGACGGCGTGGCGAGGCTGCGCGAGCTGATTTTGACCCTGGCTGTGCAGGGCAATCTGGTGCCACAAGACGCGAGTGATGAACCGGCGTGCGTGCTGCTGAAGAAGATTCGCGCGGAGAAAGACCGGCTGATTGCCGAGGGGAAGATTAGGCGGGACAAGCCGCTGGCGGAGATTGCGGAGGATGAGAAGCCGTTTGAGTTGCCGCAGGGCTGGGCGTGGGTGCGTCTTGGAACTGCGTCGAAAAAAATTACCGATGGGACACATCACTCGCCAGCGAACTTTCCCGCTGGTGATTTCAAATATTTGTCGGCAAAAAATATCAAGTCGTGGGGCATTGATATTTCCAGCGCAACCTATGTGCCGCAAGCCATTCATGAAGAAATCTTTGCTCGCTGCGATCCTGAATATGGGGACATTCTCTATATCAAGGATGGCGCGACAACTGGAATTTTGACCATCAACACGCTTCGTGAACCGTTCAGTTTGCTGTCGAGTGTTGGTGTAATCAAGCCAAGCTGCGGATTGACTTCAGAGTTCCTAGCTCTGGTAATGCGTTCGCCATTCTTCTATCAGGCTATGCGCGATGGGATGACAGGCGTGGCCATTACGCGCGTCACCCTTTCAAAACTCGGCGACGCAAAACTCCCGCTTCCACCCCTCGCCGAACAATCCCGCATCGTCACCCGCGTCGAAGAGCTCATGCGCCTGTGCGACGCGCTCCAGGCCAAGGCCCGCCTCGAAGCCACACAACACGCCCAGCTCGTCGCCACCCTGCTTAGCACCCTCACCGCCAGCACCACGCCCGAAGAGCTGACGGAGAACTGGCACCGCGTCGCCATCCACTTCGACCTGCTGCTCGACCGCCCCGAAGCCGTAGACGCCCTGGAGCAAACCATCCTCCAACTCGCAGTGCGCGGCCTCCTCGTCCCCCAAGACCCCAAAGACGAACCCGCCAGCACCCTGCTGCAATCTATCCGCGCCGAGAAAGACCGCCTCATCGCCCAAGGCAAGATCAAACGCGACAAACCGTTGCCTCCGGTTGCTGAGGATGAAAAGCCGTTTGATTTGCCGCAGGGGTGGGAGTGGGCAAGGGTCGGCAGTATTGGTGTGACGCAGACGGGCGGCACACCAGCATCCAATCGGCCGGAATATTTTGACGGCGACTTTCCATTTATAGGACCAGGGCAAATTACTCCCAACGGAAACATATTGCCTGCCGAAAAGTTCATTTCTGAAAGCGGTCGTATGGAGTCCGCAGTTGCGGAAATTGGCGATGTTCTGATGGTGTGCATCGGTGGTTCTATAAGCAAATGTGCCGCCGCCTCATATGCCACAGCATTCAACCAACAGATCAATAGCATCCATCCGGTGCTGGTTTCTGCCGAGTACGTCTTGAACGCAATGTCATCAAGCGACTTTATGGTCGCCGTTGTCTATGCAGCCACCGGATCAGCAACACCGATCATTAGCAAGGGAAAGTGGGACGTGCTGCTTTTGCCTGTACCACCCCTCGCCGAACAATCCCGCATCGTCGCCCGCGTAGCCTCCCTGCGCGCCCTGTGCGCCGACCTGCGCCAGCGCCTCACCACCGCCCGCAATCAGCAGGGGTTGCTGGCGCAGGTGTTGGTGCAAGAGGTGGCCTGACCATGCCCTTACTCTGTTATTGATAGCTGCTTGCGCCCGTGGGATAAGGGCTGTAGGCCGATTTCACTCATAAATCGATCCGGGAAGCGCTCAAATCCTCTGCGGTATCACGCTGCGGCTGGAGTCCGTTCTGGACAGTAGGTACCACGTCCCCACTCCCAACCCCCCGCCCTTCCCTCGCCCCGCTGGGCGAGAGAAGGGAGCCTCATTTGGTCGCGTGCGCTGCCCTTGCGTGCAAACATGAGCGTCTGTTGGGATCCCCGTG
>NZ_JACDDD010000035.1 GCF_013817205.1 Polaromonas sp. | reverse complement strand
AGTATGGGCACCATGTCGAGGGCAAGCATCCCGCCCGCGTTGCCCGTCCCGGCCGGAATGATTTCGTCATGCGCAAAACCGTAAAAACGCATCAGCCAGTCGGCCTGGTAGAGCCGGTGTTCGCGGATCAACGGGGGCTGGCGCAGCGGCAGGCTCAGCGAGGCGTCAGGGATGGGGCTGAAGGCCGAGTAATAGACCCGCCGCAAGTGGTAGGCGCCGTACAGCGTGGCGCTGGCCTGCAGGATGGTGCTGTCGCAGGTGGCGTCGGCGCCGACGATCATCTGCGTGCTCTGGCCGGCCGGTGCAAAACGCGGCGCGCTGCTGCGGCCAGCCTTGAGTGAGCGCGGCAGCGAGATCACGCTGGTGCGTGCGTCGTCGCTGGCGGCGCCACGCGCGTCGTCGATGTGCACCCGCATGCGCGCCATGGAGCGCTTGATGGCAGCGCTGTCTTTTTCGGGGGCCAGCGCCTGCAAGCCCTGCACCGTCGGCAGCTCGACGTTGATGCTCAGGCGGTCCGCATACAGGCCGGCGCGCGCCAGCAGCTCGGGCGAGGCGTCGGGAATGGTCTTGAGGTGGATGTAGCCGCGAAAGTCATGCTCTTCGCGCAGCACGCGTGCAACCTC
This sequence comes from Polaromonas sp., assembly GCF_013817205.1. Lineage (GTDB taxonomy): Bacteria > Pseudomonadota > Gammaproteobacteria > Burkholderiales > Burkholderiaceae_C > Polaromonas. The sequence continues at coordinate 35,878 of NZ_JACDDD010000035.1, read as the reverse complement.
GACCACGCGCTCCATGGTGTAGTCGGGGCTCTGGATGATGCCGGAGGACAGGAACAGGCCCTCAATGCAGTTGCGGCGGTAAAAGTCCAGCGTGAGCTGCACCACCTCGTCCACCGAGAAGCGCGCACGTGGCACGTTGCTGCTGACGCGGTTGACGCAGTAGACGCAGTCATAAGTGCAGAAGTTGGTGAAGAGTATTTTCAGCAGCGAGATGCAGCGACCGTCGGGTGCATAGCTGTGGCAAATGCCGGAGCCTTCGGTCGAGCCAATGCCCTTTCCGCCCACCGAGTTGCGGCTCGTGCTGCCGCTGGACGCGCAGGAGGCGTCGTATTTGGCGGCGTCAGCCAGGATTGCGAGCTTGCGCTGGGTAGTGGGGAAAGACACTGGAAGAATATACAGGGAATTCGGATTTAACTGTAATTATTCACAGCTTTTCCCTGTCGGCAAGCGGGCTATGATTGCTATAAACTTAATAGCTAAACGCGCTTACAGGATAAGGGCTGCAGGCCAAATTGGCACCCAACTCCGGGCGCCGGGGCAGAAAATCAGGGGGGCGTGGTTTGCCCGGCGGTGCCAGCCAGCGATTTGGCCCGGACCTCGGTCACCAGGTAGGCCACGGTCGCAATCACCAGCGGCATCAGGTAATAAATGATTCGATACGCCACCAGGGCCGCCAGCAACTGATGGGTGGGAATCTGGTGCGACAGCAGCGCCACAAACACCGCCTCGAGCACGCCCAGGCCAGCAGGCACGTGGGCGACCACACCGGCGACGGCTGCCACCAGCAGCACGCCGGCGACGGTGGGAAAAGCCACCTTGTGCTGCAGCAGCAAGAACATCAGGCCGCTCATGATCAGCCAGTTGGCGGCGCCCATGGCCACCTGCAGCAGCGCCAGCCGGCCGGTGGGCAGCTCCAGGACGTGGCCGCGCAGGGAAAAGCTGCGCTGGCGCGACACCGCGCACAGCAGCAGGTAGGCCGCCGAGCCGGCCAGCAGCACAACACCGAGGATTTGCAGGCCGCCGCTGCCCATCTTCCAGCCCGGCGGCAGGTCGGGCGTGGCAAAGGCGAAGACCAGGCCGCCCAGCAGCAGGTAGCCGGTCCAGTTGGTCAGCATGCTCAGGGTCAGCACCCGCGTGATGGTCGGGGTGTCGAGCTTCAGGCGTGAATACAGGCGGTAACGAAAGGCGACGCCGCCCACCAGTGAACCAAGATTCAGGTTGAAGACATAACTGATGAAAGTCACCAGCATCACCGTGGACGTGCGCAGAGTGTGGCCGGTGTAATGCCGGCCCAGCAGATCAAAGCAGCTGTACAGACAGAAGCTCAGGGCTGACAGCGCCACAGCACCCAACAGCAGCGCCGTCGGGTAGGCACGCAGCGTTGCAAACACTTCGGGCCAGTCGATGGCGCGGCCCTGTCCGATCAGCAGCCAAGCCACCAGAGCGAAAAACACCACCGTGGCAGCTCGCTTGAGCCAGGGCCACAAAGGCTTGCTGGTGATGCCGGTGGCCGTTGCGCTTGTCATGAGGCCTGGCCTTCGTTGACGTGGTCGAGCCCCGCGGGCTCGCCAAGCAGTTTCTCCGCCGGGGTCAGGCGCGGCATATGCGCCGGCAGCCAGCCAAACCAGGCCGGGTAGCGGCGTAACAGGTGAAACACAAAAAAGCTGCGCAGCTTGACCCAGATGGGTGACTCGGGCAGGTCAGCGGTCTGAACCTGGTGGCAGCTCGCCCGCATCAGTTCTTCAAGGTTTTCGGCCAGACGCTGGTTGAAGTCGCGGTCCTTGATGATGACGTTGGCCTCGAGATTGAGCGCCAGGCTCAGGGGATCAAGGTTGCTGGAGCCGACGGTGGACCATTCGTTGTCGGTCAGTGCAACCTTGCCATGCAGCGGGCGTTCGCTGTATTCGTAAATCTTGACGCCGGCCCCCAGCAGGTGGTGGTAAAGCATGCTTGCGGCAATCTTGACGATGGGCATGTCGGGCTCGCCCTGCAGGATCAGCCGCACATCCACCCCGCGCCTGGCCGCCTTGCGCAACTGGCGCAGCAGTCGGTAGCCGGGAAAGAAGTAGGCGTTGGCGATGATGATGCGCTGGCGCGCGCCGCGAATGGCGATGCGGTAATGGCGCTCAATGTCGTTCCGGTGCTTGCGGTTGTCGCGAGTGACCAGCATGGCGTCGGCATGCCCAGCGGCTGGCAGTGTGCTTTGCGCTGCGGCAGCGGTTTTGCGCCTGAGCAGTCGCTTGAGCGGCCCGACCGGCTGCTGCTGGCCGAGCTGCAGTTGCTCGGCAACAAACTCCTCGATGACGGTGACCAGCGGGCCTTCAATCTCGACCGCATAGTCCTGCTTGGCCTCTGGCCCGAAGTCGGACAGGTGGTCGGCCGAATAATTGATGCCACCGACAAAGGCGCGTTTGCTGTCAATCACGACGATCTTGCGGTGCATGCGGCGAAACAGGTTGGTGCGGTAGCCCCACAGGCGCGGGCTCGGGTCAAACACATGCACACGCACGCCGGCAGAGGTCAGCGCCGAGATGAAGCCGGGCGACAAATCAGGCGAGCCGTAGCCGTCGATGGTGATGTCCACCTGCACGCCGCGCCGGGCGGCGGTGAGCAGGGCCGCATGCAGCGCCTTGCCGACCTTGTCTTCGAACAGAATGAAGGTCTCCAGCATCACCTGCTTTTCAGCAGCGGCGATACATTCAAAGACACGCGGGAAAAAGGCCTCGCCGTTTTCCAGCAGTGTGAACTTGTTGCCTGGCACCCAGCGACTGCGCATCGACGAAATCCTGAAGGATCAAATCTCGATTTCAGCCGCCAGCGGCGCGTGGTCCGACAGATGTGACCAGGGCTTGGGCGGCAGCACAACGGGCGCATGGCCGATGGCATTGCGCACATAGATGCGGTCCAGCCGCAACACCGGAAAGCGAGCGGGAAAAGTGCGTGCCGCCTTGCCGGTGGCCTGCACAAACACCTCATGCATGCCGGCGCCCTGCTTGAGGACGTCATGGGCGCGCAGCCGCCAGTCGTTGAAATCGCCAGCAACAATCACCGGTGCGCTGGGCGCGATGTCCTTGTGCACCATGTCGCACAGCATGTGCAGCTGCTTGAGGCGATGCGATTCCGCCAGACCCAGATGCACACAGATGGCATGCACCGTGGTCTCGCGACCCGGAATCTGCAGCACGCAGTGCAGCAGGCCGCGCCGCTCCGGCCCGCTGATGGACACGTCGCGGTTTTCGAAGCTAACGATGGGAAACTTCGACAGCACGGCGTTGCCGTGGTGCCCGTTGGTATAGACCGCGTTGCGGCCATAGGCGAACTGCGGCCAGATGCTGTCGGCGAGGAATTCGTAATGCGGCGTCGCCGGGTAGTTGGCCACCTTGTTTTCGTGGCGCGCGTGGGTTCCGGTGACTTCCTGCAGGAAGACCACGTCGGCGCCCACGGTGCGCACCGCTTCGCGCAGTTCATGCAGGATGAACTTGCGGTTGAAGAAGGTGAAACCCTTGTGAATATTGACCGTCAGCACCTTGATCGAAAAACTCAGCGCTGCGGTGGCGATGGCTTCGCGGGTTTCAGCCAGAACGTCGGCGTCTGCACCCGGCGCGTTGGGCTCGATCACGGGCGCGCTGACCTGGATGAGGGATTCGGTAGGGAGCATGGGCGGACGGAATGGGCAAAGTGATATTGTCACGCGGCCGTGGTCCGGAAAACTGTAGGACAGCAAGCTCATTTGCCGCGCAGCCGGCTTCACGGCGGGTTGTGTGAACCGTCTGTAAAGGTTGATGTCCTACGCACTGCGGAGAGGCTTTCCGGCAGGAGACGCATCGAGCCTACGCTAAATTCAAGTTAACTAAAACCCATTTACGGTTTTGGCTGTTTGCCGGCACCCTCGGGTTCAGGCAGATTACGCAACCCGCTCATGAGGCCACGACCCGCTCTGTCCTGCGTGAGTTTTCTAGGAATCAGCAATGAACAAGTTTTCCATTCGTGCCATTTCAGCCGCCGCTCTTTTGGGCGCCGCCCTGGCAGGCGCTGCATTTGCGCAGGACGGTGTACGCACCGGACCCAACACCAACATTGGCGCGGACGTGCGTGCCAACGCCGCAGGCGGCGTGACCAATTCCGCCGACAAGCAAGGCGCTGCCGTGAATGCTGACACCAATACGCGTGCCGGTGTACAGGCAAGCGACCCTGGCGTCAGAGGCGCGGTTGCACGCACCGGTGATCGTGTAGGTAGCGCCGTCAAGCGTGGCACCAACGCAACCACCAAAGCAGGGTACCGGGCCAAAAATTCGGTTGATGGCGTGGCCCGCCGCGCGGACCGTCGCATCCAGAATGCCCTGCCCAATGGCAGCACTAGCGCAGGCGGGTCGGCGAGCGCTCAGGGTAGCAATGCCGCTGTGATCAACGCACCTTCAAAATGAGCAAAATCAGTAGCCTGCACGGTTGCACGTTGCGCGAGTTCGCGTGACTGCAATTACAAGAGCAACCTGCAGGCGCCTGACCCAAGCTTCGGCTCCGCTGCCCATTTGGGGTGAGGCTGATCAAAATGCTCTTGTCACTTTTTCGATTCTTCTCTCATTAATTCATCAAAAGGTCATTCAAATGAACAAGTCCAACATCTCTCTCGTCCTCGCCGCATTGCTGGCGACCTCTGGTTTTGCCATGGCACAAACCACGCCTGCGATGTCTGCTTCTGGCGATGCTAAAACCCGTGCTGAAGTGAAGGCCGGCATCAATGCACCCAATTCGCAGCCTGGCTCGCCCACGCAGGACGCGCGTGCTCGCAGCGAAGCCGGTGTGCCCAGCACGCCCAGCGCTCCCTCCGGCACCACCCGCGCGGATGTGAAGGCATCGATCAATACACCCAACGCTCCTGCCGGTTCGCCCACCCAGAACGCGCAGTCACGCAGCGAAGCCAGTGTTCCCAGCACGCCCGGCACGAGCCACACTACCCGCGCTGAAGTGAAGGCAGATACAGCCACCGCCAAGAAGACTGCCAAAATGACCCGTGAAGAACGCAGGGCACGTAATGCAGAGCGCAGAGCTGCTGGCAAGACTACGACGCCGGATATCGCGACCAGCAAGGAAGCTGGCGGCGCCTCTTCCACAGTCAACGCCAAATAATCATCTGGTGAGGCTTTCCCCGCGAGCGTGATTCGTCATGCTCAGGGATCAAGCGCCCTTCTCGCAAGAGAAGGGCGCTTTTGTTTTTTCAGGACCGATCCATTAACGAAATTATGGGGCGGCCAGAGCTGCGCATGGCCTTGCGTTTGTGACGTCAATCATGCAAAGGCTGATGCTGGCGACGAGGCCAGAATGTGATCTTCTTGCCCCGAGCATCTTGGTCAGGTGCGTTTCCGGCGGACATAAAAAAGCCTGCCCCCTGTCCGGCAGGGACGGGGGGCAGGCTGGTCTGGGGGTTGCTGGTGTGGCGGGGCGAAGCGTCTAGCTCTTGTGGTGCCGACCGCCATGGCCCTTGCCGCCGCGATCCATACGCTGGCTGTCAAAGACCTTTTGCTGGTCGACGTTCAGCGCGGCGTAAAAGGTCTTGGTCGCGTCGCCGCGTTTGGCCATGGCTGTATTCATCTCGCTCATGCGCTGGGTGCGCAGTGCGTTCATCCTGTCGATGCGTTGCGGTGTCGGCAGCTTCTCGAGCTCGGCGCGCATGGCAGCGTGGTCGGGGCGCTGGGCTCCGTTGCGCACCTGCGGCTGCAGCGCGGCGGTCCAGGCCGACCAAGCAGCCTCCTGGGCGGGGGAGATGGCCAGCTTGGCCTTGAGTTCGGCTTGGCGTTTGGCCCTGTGTTCCTGCATCTTGGCGGGGTCGTGGCGCTCCATGTGACGGCTGTGGTGACCACCGGCTTGGGTGGGTGCTGCGTGTGCTGCTGCAGCGGGCGGCGCAACGGTTTGTGCCGTGGCGGCCAGGCCGGTAGTAGCCATGATGCCGGCCAGAATCAATGTATTGACGGATTTCAGGGGTTTGAACATGCAAGTCATAAGGGCGTCCTTTCGGTGAAGACCGGGCTATTGCCGGGATGGCGTGAGCTTGAAGGCAACTTTGCGCGGCACATGTAAGGCCGCCATGACCGGAACGTGAGAAATGAGTAAAGATTTTGTCGCAGGGACGGTGATGAGCGACGCTGATGCGGCATGCCGGAGGGGCCCTATGTGCGGTCTGCCCCAGCGGTCAAGTTATCTCGCAGAGCTTGCACCCGCCAGATCATCCAGAATTGGGCATTCCGGCCGCTCGTTGCCCTGACAACAGTGCACCAGATGGGCCAAGGTGTGCTGCATCGCCTGCATCGCGGCAATGCGCTCACCCAGCTCGTCGGCGTGTTTCTGCGCGATGCGCCGCACGTTCTGGCTGGCGCGACGTCGGTTTTGCCAGAGGCTGACCAGTTCGGCGATCTCCGCCATGGAAAACCCGAGATCGCGCGCGCGTTTGATGAAGCGTAGGGTGTGGACCTCGGCTTCCGTGTACTGGCGGTAACCGCTGTCGCTGCGGTGTACTTGCGGCAGCAACCCCAGCGACTCGTAGTGGCGCACCATCTTGGCCGACACGCCCGACAGCCGCGCCGCTTCGCCGATGTTCATGGCCCCGCTCATGGGGCGACTGTGTAGCCTTCTTCGGCAATGGCTGCGGCAATGGCCTCGCGGGGCTGGGTAGAGTCCACCGCCACCTTGCCGGCCGCGCGGTCAATGCTGACGGTCGCCTGTGGGTCCAGGGTCTTGACGGCCTGGGTCACCGCGCGTTCGCAATGGCCGCAGGTCATGCCTTGTACGTTGAAGGTCTGGTTCATGGTGTTGTCCTCTGATATGAAAGTGGAAGAAGCCTGAAGCTTGAACCTTGCCATGATGGTAAGGTCAAGCCGCTTCGTGGCAAAGCCCTGAACGATGTGGGGTTGATCTGTACCAAAGCTTGACCTTGCCATCATGGCAAGGTTGATCATCCACCTCATGACTACTTCCACCACCTCCCCCCTCACCCTGGACCTCGGCGTCGGCGGCATGACCTGCGCGTCGTGTGTGTCGCGCGTCGAAAAAGCCCTGAAAAAAGTGCCGGGCGTGCAAGACGCCACGGTAAACCTGGCGACCGAGTCGGCGCGTGTGAGCTACGCACCTTCGCCGCAGATGGACGCGCAGATACGCCGTGCGGTGCGCAATGCCGGCTATGAGCCGAGGGTTGCGAAAGAGGAGTTACCCGAAGACCTGTCGCCCTGGGCCGGCTTTGCCCCGGTCGCCATCGGGCTGCTGCTGTCGGCGCCGCTGGTGGTGCCCATGCTGGGCGATCTGCTGGGTAAACACTGGATGCTGCCGGCCTGGCAGCAGTTCCTGCTGGCGACGCCGGTGCAGTTCATTCTGGGCGCGCGGTTTTACAAAGCGGGCTGGCATGCGCTCAAGGCCTTGACCGGCAACATGGACCTGCTGGTGGCCATTGGCACCAGCGCCGGCTGGGGCCTGTCGATGTGGCTGTGGCTCAGCGCCGAGGCCGACACGATGGTGCATCTTTACTTCGAGGCCTCGGCCGTGGTGGTGACGCTGGTGCTGCTGGGCAAGTGGCTGGAGGCGCGCGCCAAGCGCCAGACCACTGCGGCGATACGCGCGCTGCATGCCTTGCGGCCCGAGGTAGCCCACGTGCTGCAGGGCACGGGCGAGGAAACCGACCTGCCGGTGGCCGAGGTGCTGCTGGGCGACCGGGTGGTGGTGCGTCCTGGCGAGCGCATACCGATGGATGGCCTGCTGCAGGAAGGGCAGACCCAGGTGGACGAGTCCATGCTGACCGGCGAGCCGCTGCCCGTAACCAAACAACCTGGCGACCGGCTGACCGGCGGCAGCATCAACGGCGACGGGCGTGTGGTGCTCAAGGTGAGTGCAGTGGGCAGTGAAAGTGTGCTGGCGCACATCATCCGCCTGGTGGAAGACGCGCAGGCGGCGAAAGCACCGATCCAGCGCCTGGTCGATCAGGTCTCAGCGGTGTTTGTGCCGGTGGTGCTGGTGATTGCGCTGGCCACCGTGCTGGGCTGGCTTTTCGTGGGTGCAGGGGTGGAGACGGCGCTGATTCACGCAGTGGCGGTGCTGGTGATTGCCTGCCCCTGCGCGCTGGGCCTGGCCACACCGGCGGCCATCATGGCGGGAACCGGGGTGGCGGCAAAAAACGGCATTCTGATAAAGGACGCGCAGGCGCTGGAGCTGGCGCACAAGGTGGACACGGTGGCGTTTGACAAGACCGGCACGCTGACGGTGGGGCGGCCGAAACTGGTTGCATTCATCGTGCCCCCACGCTCCCCCGCTGCGCGTGAGTCGCTGCCCCCCGAGGGGGCTCTCGCGGCCGCGGCCGATGCCGATGCCGACGAAGCTGCACAACTGGCCGTGGCCGCCAGCCTGCAAAGTGGCAGCGAACACCCGCTGGCGCGTGCGGTGGTGGCCGCCGCGCAGGAGCGCGGCATGACGGTGGCTCAGCCCGACGGCCTGCGTGCCGTGCCGGGCCGCGGCAGCGAAGGTGAGGTCGGCGTGCGTAGCTACCTGATCGGCAGCCTGCGCTGGATGGACGAGTTGGGGGTGGATCTCGGCGCGCTGGCGCCGCAGGCGCAGCGGCTGCAGGGCGAAGGCGCGACATTGGCGCTGCTGGTGGAGCGCACGACTGCGGGCCTGAGGCCCCGGGCCCTGATGGCCTTTGCTGACGAACCCAAGCCGGAAGCGAAGCAGGCGCTGGCGGCGCTGCGCGCGCGGGGCATTCGTGTGGTGATGATCTCGGGCGACAACCAGGGCGCGGCGCTGGCTATGGGCGCGCGCCTGGGCCTGGGCGCCGATGAAGTGTTGGCCGAAGTGTTGCCCGGTGACAAGGCCACGAAAGTGGCTAAATTGAAGGCCGGTGGCCATACGGTGGTCATGGTGGGCGATGGCGTCAACGATGCCCCAGCACTGGCCGCAGCCGACGTCGGCATGGCCATGGGCACCGGCACCGATGTGGCCATGCACGCGGCGGGTATCACGCTGATGCGGGGCGACTTGGCGCTGGTGGCCGGTGCGCTCGACATCTCGCACCGCACCGTGATAAAGATCCGGCAGAACCTGTTCTGGGCCTTTGCCTACAACGTGGCCGGTATCCCGCTGGCCGCGCTGGGCTACCTGAGCCCGGTGGTGGCCGGCGCGGCGATGGCGCTGTCCAGCGTCAGCGTGATCTCGAATGCGTTGCTGCTCAAGCGCTGGCAATTGAAGCGGGATTGAGCTGGATCAAAACCCGGCCTGGACCGCTGTGCCAAGCTGGGCCGATGTTACATTCCGCCCTTCAAATTATTCGCGACGAACACGCCGCTGTGGCCGCAGTGCTGCGTTCACTGGTCATGATGATGGAGCGAGGTCCTGGCGACGAGCCGGAGCGATTCTTCGACGTGTTGCGCGCCATGTTGTTTTATATCGACGAGTTTCCCGAGCGCCTGCATCACCCCAAGGAGTCCAACCTGCTGTTTCCGCGGCTGGCGCGCGCCGCGCCGGAGTTGATGCCGGTGATACGCCGACTGGAGTCAGACCACATGCTGGGCGAAGGCCGGGCGCGTGAACTGCAGCACCTGCTGCTGGCGTGGGAGCTGATCGGTGAATCGCGGCGCGAGGCCTTCACCGGGGCGGCCCGGGCCTATGTGAGCTTTTATCTGGAACACATGCAGACGGAGGAAGCCCAGTTGCTGCCCGCCGCGCAGAAAGCCCTGAGCGTGGGTGACTGGGCCGAGCTGGATGTTGCCTTCCAGGCCAACCGCGATCCGCTCGCCGCTGGCGCACGCGACCCGTGTTACGACCGGCTGTTCACCCGCATTGTGTTGACCACGCCGGCCCCCATCGGGGTCGGCGTGGCCTGATGTTTATCGGCCGGATCATGCCAAAAATGCCGCTCAACCCTTGTGGAATAAGGGCCAGTAGCTATTAATTCGATAGCATAGGGTAGTCGGTATACCCTTTTTCCCGGCCGCCGTAGAAAGTGGTTTTGTCGGGCGTGTTGAACGGCGCGTTGGCTTTCAGGCGTTCGACCAGGTCCGGGTTGGCAATGTAGGGGCGTCCGAAGGCGACCAGGTCGGCACCGTCGGCCACGGCTTTTTCGGCCAGCGCCTTGTCATAACCGTTGTTGACCATCCATGCACCCTTGCCGCCAGCCGATCGATAGGCGGCTTTCAGTGCGGCGTAGTCAAACGGCCGGTCATCGATCACCCGCGGTCCGCCAGTGGCGCCTTCAATGATGTGGATATAGGCCAGGTTCAGCGTGGCCAGTTGCTTGATCACGTAGTCGAACAGCGGCTGCGGATCCGAGTCTTTCGCGTCATTCGCCGGCGTGACGGGTGACAGGCGGATGCCAGTCTTGCCGCCGCCGATGGCATCGGCGACGGCGCGTGTGGCCTCCAGCAGCAGACGGGCGCGGTTTTCGATGCTGCCGCCGTAGTCGTCGGTACGCTGGTTGCTGCCGTCTTTCAGGAACTGGTCCAGCAGGTAACCGTTGGCGCCATGGATTTCAACGCCGTCAAAACCGGCCGTCTCTACCGCATTACGCGCAGCCGCCTGGTAGGCATGAACGATGCCGGGTAGCTCAACGGCGTCGAGCGCGCGCGGCTCGGAGGTGTCCACAAAGGCCGGCACGCCATCCTTGATCAGCACAGTTTTGGTCTTGGCGGTGACGGCCGAGGGCGCCACCGGCTTGCCGCCATCGGGCTGCAGGTCGTTGTGCGAAACGCGGCCGACATGCCAGAGCTGCACCACGATCTTGCCGCCTCTGCCGTGCACGGCCTGCGTCACCTTTTTCCAGCTGTCGAGCTGCTCGGTGCCGTAAAGCCCCGGAACGTCCGAATATCCCTGGCCCTGGTGGCTGATGGCGGTGGCCTCGGTGATCAGCAGGCCGGCACTGGCGCGCTGGGCATAGTAGGTCTGCGCAATGTCGGGCGGAATGGCCTTGGGCGAGCGGTTGCGCGTGAGCGGCGCCATGACGATGCGGTTGGCAAGTTTCAGGTCGCCGGCGTGGGTGGGTTCGAAGAGGGTGGGCATGGGAGGTCCGCTGGTAGTGAAGTTGTTGGAAGCAGCCTGCAGTGTGGGCGCAGTTCAATTGGCTTGTGCGGGACGGGTTGCTGGATTCGTGATAGTTGCAGATGGAGGGTGATTTGCAAGATCTCCACAAAACATTGCATCACGCTGCGTCTGTGGTTTGTTCTGGACAGTAGGCGCAACTCCCTACTCCCACTCCCACCCCTACTCCCTCGCCCCGCTGGGCGATGGAGGGGGACTCCATGCGGCCGCGTGCGCTGCGCTCGCGTGCAAACATGACCGTTCATTGGGATTCCCGCCCTTGAAGCGCTGCGCGCTTCAAGGGCTCCGGATTTGTCCCCGCATTGGTTTCTTACCCCACCCTTCTGTATGCGCCGAGGGGCGGAGGTCCAGACGGACCAGGGCGAGCGATTGTCTGAGCCGCAGGCGAGTTCGAGCTCGACCCCGACTGGACCGAGCACCGCAGGCTGCCCGTAGCGAAGCGGAGGGACGCAGACAGCAGGGTCGCCTTTTTCTTTGCTTACTTTCTTTTTGGCGACGCAAAAAGAAAGTGAGTTGCCGCCGGGCAACCCCCGGCTTGTTGGCGAACCACAAACACTGGAGGCAAAGAAGGCTTCGACCCTTCGACAAGCTCAGGACAGGCCAAGCTCAGCCCGAACGGTAGTGGTCTGCAAACGTGGATCCCGGATCAGGTCCGAATGACTGGCTCAGAACGGGTAATGCCGCGGCGCCGTCTGTATCGTCACCCAGCGCAACTCGGTGAACTCCGCCACCCCCGCTTTGCCACCAAAGCGCCCGATGCCACTGCCCTTGACACCGCCAAACGGCATCTGCGCCTCGTCGTGCACCGTCGGTCCGTTGACGTGGCAAATGCCGGAGTCGATGCGCTGCGCCACGCCAAAGGCGCGCGCGATGTCGCCGCCAAACACTGCGGCGGACAGGCCGTATTCGTTGTCGTTGGCGCAGGCCACGGCTTCCTCGACACCACTGACACGCACAACCCCCTTGACCGGGCCAAATACTTCCTCATGGTAGATGCGCATGGCCGGTGTCACGTGATCCAGCACCGTCGCGGGCATCAGCGTGTTCTCGGCCTTGCCGCCGCAGACCAGCTTCGCACCCTTGGCCAGCGCGTCGTCGATCAGCGCATTGCAATGTTCGACCGCGCCCATGCCGATGACCGAGCCCAGCACCACCGGCTCGGGCTTGCGCGGATCACCCACCGGCAGCGCGCTCGCCTTGGCTGCAAACTTTTTCACAAAAGCATCAGCCACTTTCTGGTCCACGATGATGCGTTCGGTAGACATGCAAATCTGCCCGCTGTTGGCAAAGCTGCCGAAGGCGGCGGCGTTGACGGCGTCGTCAATGTTGGCGTCGTCCAGAATCACCAGCGGCGCCTTGCCGCCAAGCTCCAGCAGCGCGGGCTTGAGGTATTTTGCGCAGGTCATGGCAATGATCTTGCCGACTTTGGTGGAGCCGGTGAAGTTGACGCGCCGCACCGCCGGATGCGCCACAATGGCTTCGACCACGGCGCCGGCATCGGCCGGTGCGTTGGTGATGTAGTTGACTACGCCCGGCGGGAAACCGGCGTCTTCAAAGGCCTCGACGATGAGCCGGTGCGTGCGCGGGCAGTTCTCGGAGCCCTTGAAGATCACCGTGTTGCCGCAGGCCAGCGGCGTGGCGATGGCGCGCACGCCGAGGATGATGGGCGCGTTCCAGGGCGCAATCCCCAGCACCACGCCGGCCGGCTGGCGCACGCCCATGGCCAGGCTACCGGGCACGTCCGACGGAATCACCTCCCCGCTGATCTGCGTGGTCAGCGAGGCCGCCTCGCGGATCGTGCCGGCGGCCAGCATCACGTTGAAGCCGGCCCACATGCCCGACGCACCGGTCTCCGCCGCCACGGCTTCGATGAACTGCGGCGTCCTGGCCTCCAGCGCATCGGCGGCCTTCAGCAGCAGCGCACGGCGCGCACTGGGGCCGGTCTGGCTCCAGCTTTTGAAAGCCTCGGCCGCGGCATCGGCGGCCATGCGGGCATCCGCTACAGAAGCGGCCGGCGCGCGTGTCGCCACGCTGCCGTCGAGCGGGTTGCGGCGCTCGAACGTTGCGCCTTTTTCGGCGGTGACCTTCAGGCCGTTGATCAGCATGGACATGTCAGACATAGGGTTCTCCAAAAAATAGTCAGGGGAAATTTCAAACAGGTTTGGCGGCTGGCACGGCAGCGCCCGCCCCCAGGTAGGCCTCGCGAATCACCGTCGAACGCGCCAGCAGTGCAGCGGGTCCGCTGGCCACCAGCGTGCCGCGCTCCAGCACGTAGCCACGGTCGGCCACAGCCAGCGCCTTCTTGACGTTCTGCTCGACCATCAGCACGGTGGTGCCGGCGTCGGCAATGCGGCGCGTGATCGCCAGCAGCTCATCGACCATGCGCGGCGCCAGGCCCAGCGAAGGCTCGTCGAGCATCAGCAGGCGCGGCGCACTCATCATGGCGCGGGCCACCGCCACCATCTGCTGCTCGCCGCCGCTCATGGTGCCGGCCAGTTGTTGCGCGCGTTCGCGCAGCTTGGGAAAGTCATTGAAGGCCTGCTCCAGTCGCCGCGCGCGTTCGGCCTTGCCGACCAGCCACCCGCCGAGTTCGAGGTTTTCAGTCACCGTCATCTGCGGAAACAACTGCCGGCCCTCGGGCACCAGGGACATGCCGCGCTGCACGATCTCGCTGGTTTTGCGCGGCAGCTTCTGATCGTCCAGCAGGATCTCGCCTCCGCGCGGAATCAGACCCGACAGGGCTTTGAGCAAGGTGGTCTTGCCGGCACCGTTCGGGCCCAGGATGACGGTCAGGCCGGGTTTGATTTCCAGCGTCACATCACGCAGCACCAGGAAGGCGCCATAACCTGCGCTCAGGCCCTGGACCTTCAGATGGGCATGGCTTGACGCGCCGAGCACAAAGGACGGGGCGTACCACATCATGCCGACACCCCTGGCGTTTCCACCATCTCATCACCCAGATAGGCTTCAATCACTTCGGCATTACGCACCACCTCGGCCGGCGTGCCGTCGGCAATCACGCGGCCCTGGTGCAGCACGATCACACGCTCGACATGGCGCAGAAGCGTCGTCACCGCGTGTTCTATCCACACCACTGTCAGGCCAAGCTCGTCACGCATGCGGCGTATCAGCAGCGCCATGTTCTCGATCTCGGCCTCGGTCAGGCCGGCCGCCACCTCGTCGAGCAGCAGCAGGCGCGGGCGCGTGGCCAGCGCCATGCCGATTTCCAGCGCGCGCTGCTGCGACGGGGTGATGGCACCGGCCGGCAAGTCTGCCTGCGCCTCCAGCCCAATCAGTTCAAGAATGCTCGCCTCGTCACGCAGCTGCCACGCGCCCTTTCGGTGGCGGCCCGCGAACTTCAGGCCGAAGTCGATGTTGGCGGCCACTGGCATGTCGGCAAACACGCGCGGCGTCTGGAAGGTGCGCGCAATGCCGGCCGCCGCGTAGTGGTGCGGCGCCTGGCCGCTCAGGTTACGCCCTGCCACCAGCAGCTGACCCGAGGTCGGCATCTGCACGCCCGAAATCGCGTTGAAAAACGTGGTCTTGCCCGCGCCGTTGGGGCCGATGATGCCCACCAGTTCACCCGCGCGAAACGTGGCGTTGACCGCGTCCACGGCGGTCAGGCCGCCGAAGCGCACCGTGATGTCACGCGCCTCTAACAGGAGCTCAGCCATTCTTGCGCTCCCGGTCTTTCAAGCGGCGCAGCCAACCGCGGCTGTCACGCCACCAGCCGCTGAAGGTGGTCCAGCGCAGCGAGGCCAGTCCGCCCGGCAGGTAGAGCACGCTCAGGATCAGCAACAGGCCCAGCGACATCATGTAGATCTGCGGAAACTGCAGGCGCAGCGACTCGGCCAGCACGCTGAACACAATGGCGGCAATCAGTGGCCCCCACAGCGTGGTGGCGCCACCGATCAGGGCAATCAGCACGGTCTGAAAACCGATGAAGGGGTTGAACACCGTGTGCGGGTCGATGTAGGTCCAGCGCACCGCCATGGCTGCGCCCACGGCACCGGCAAACGCCGCCGTCAGCGCAAAACCGGCAATCTTGATCAGACGCGTGTTCACGCCCAATGTCTGGGCGCGCTGCTCATCGGCGCCTATGCCCATCAGCGCCAGACCGAAGCGACTGCGCCGCACGATGATCGACACACCCACCGCCAGCACCGCCAGCGCCAGCACGGTCAGGTAGATCGTGTCGCGATCTGGAATCACGGTCAGCACCCGGCCTACCGTGCCGGTCACCTTTTTCTCGAAGTAAGTCACCGCATGCAGAATCAACTCGGTCATGCCGAAGGTCAGCACCGCAAAGTAGGTGCCGCGCAGGTGCAACACTGCCGCCCCCATGATGACGGCCACCAGCGCCGCCAGCGCGGCACCCAGCAAGATCGCCTGCACCCACGACAACTCGCCCAGCACCAGCGCGCTGGTGTAGGCGCCAATGCCAAAGAAAGCCGAGGTGGCCAGCGACAGATAGCGCGTGCTGCCGCAAAACAGCCCCCAGCTCGACGACAGGGCCACGTACATCAGGCAGGTCAGCGCCATGGACACCACAAACTCGCTGCCGTAGTGCGGCAGCGCCAGCGCCCAGCCGACAAAGGCCAGTAGCACCAGCAGATCCCTGACCAGAATTTGTCTTGAAGCGCTCATTTGGCAAACAATCCGCGGGGCCGCAGCAGCAGCACCGCAATAAACACGCTGTAGGACAACAAGGCCTTGAGCGACGGGTTGGTTAAGTGCATACCCAGCGCCTCGATCACGCCCAGCAACAGGCCTCCCAGCAGGGCGCCGCTCATGCTGCCAAAACCGCCCAGGGTGATGACGATCAGCGCCGTGATGGTGTAGGGCTCGCCCATGCTGGGGCTGATGGTGTAGGCCATCGACAGCAGGCAGCCCGCCACACCCGACAGGCCCAGGCCGATGCCGAACATCAGCGGGTGCAGTCGCTGGGTGTCAATGCCCACCAGCTGCGCGCCGGTCGGCGACTGCATCAGCGCACGCACGCCCTTGCCCAAGAGCGTGTAGCGCAACAGCACAATCAGGGCCCCGCTAAACAACAACGCCAGGCCGAACACCAGCAGCTTGTTGCCAGCAAACTGCGCGGCGCCAAACTTCACCGGCTCGGCCAGATAGTCGTAGCCGCGCAGCTCGCCGCCCCACATCCAGGAGGCGAAGTTCTGCACCAGAAACATCAGGCCAAACGCCACCATCAAGCCGCGCGCCTCGAAGATGTCCAGATTCGGCGAGGTGATGGTGAGCCGCCGGAAACACAGCTTGTGAATCACCACACCCAGCGCCATCAGCACCGCAAAGGACACCGGCACCATCAACAGCGGCGAGACACCGAGTGAGGTCTGCGCCATCCAGGTCAGGTAGGCGCCCAGCATCAAAAACTCGCCGTGCGCAATGTTCAGGATGCGCATCAGGCCGTACTGAAGATTGAGCCCCAGCGCCACAAGCGCATAAATACCCCCGGCAATCAAACCAGAGGCGATCAGTTCGAGCCAGGCAGTAGTTGACATGATGAGGTACATGAGCCGCCCGCGCCAGCGATGGCCGGGGCAGGCAGAGACGGATAAAACGGCGGGCCGTGACGCCCGCCCACAGAGGACTAATTAGCCAGGCTTACTTCCAGGCCGGCTTGGCCGCGTTGAGTTTGGCGGTGGCAATCTTCTCGGGCCACACCACCTCGAACTCGCCGTTTTGCCACTGACTCACCGTGCCCGGCGTGGCGGTGTTTTCGCTGCCGGTGAACTTGATGTCACCCAGGATGGTCTTGTGCGTGGTGTTGGCCACGTAGTCACGCAGCGCCTTGCGGTCCAGACCGGTTTTGGCCACGCCAGCCGTCAGGATCTCCAGGCTGGCCCAGCAGGCGCCGCTGGCCCAGCGGTCGGGCTCCTTGCCGGCAAATTTCTTGGTGTGGGCGTCAAAGTAGGCACGTGCACCGGGGCTGGTCTTGCTGTTCCACGACCCCATGCCCAGCACGCCCTCGGCCCCGGCGGGCGTCATCACATTTTTGTAGAGCTGAAAGGCGGTGCCGACCGAGGCGTAGAAGAACTTCGGGTTAAAGCCGACCTCCTTGGCCTGCTTGCTCGCCAAAATGGTGTCGGGCGGGTAGGTGAAGCCGATGAAGGCATCGGGGTTCTTGTCGCGGATGCTGCGCAGCACCGGCGACAGGTCCTTGACCCCGGCCGGATAGCTCTTGTCCTCCACCATGCTGATGTTCGTGCCCTGCAGCGCCACCTTCAGCGCGGCATAGTTCTCCAGGCCAAACAAGTCATCGACGTAAATCACCGCCACACTGCGCACCCCGTTGGCCTTGAGCATATCCACCAGTGCGTTCGTCATCGGCGCGGGCTGCTGCAGCAGCAGGAAGAAATACGGCAGCTTCATCTCGGCCAGCCGCCTGGACAGGGCGGTCGGCGCCAGCAGCGGATAGCCCATGCGGTTGGCCAGCGGGGCCACGGCAAAGTTGGCGTTTGAGCCCCAGGGCGGCAGGATCAGATCGACCTTGTCGCTGCCCATCAGCTTCTCGTATGAGCGCACGCAGGTCTCGATGTCGCTGCGGTCGTCCGAGCTGATCAGCTCGATCGGGCGTTTGGTGCCCTTGACATCGATGCCGCCTGCGGCGTTCTGCTGCTCGGCCCACAGCAAATAGTTGGGCTCCTGGCTGACCTGCGCGCCGCCCGTCCACGGACCGGTGCGCGCGATGGCGTAACCCACGCGCACCGGCTTGGGTTGGGCCAAAAGATGCGGGGCAAAGGCGGCCGCACCGACGGCGGCGGCGGCGCCCTGAATCAATATGCGTCTGGATGGCTGGACCATGTTGTGCTCCTTGTTGTAAGCGCCCGGAGGGCAGTGCAAACGCGATGGTAATTAAGGCCAGCCCGCCGCGCTTTGCTGAGCGCGCACAAAGCAGTTGTCGGCCAGCGCACAGCGACTGGGGTTAACCCTTGACCTCACGGCGCAACAGAACATGGCGCAACACCCATAATCTTTGCCATGGGCCCACGGCAGGCCCCGAGCCCCCAACAGGACGCATCATGACCCCCCTCGCTCACATTCGTTCGCTGCCCCCAGCGGGGCCGCATGCCTCCTTTGAGGCGGCTCGGCAGGAGGCAGCATGACCGCAGCCACCCTGGTATCCACCGACAATGTCGCCCCGCGCGAGCGTGCGCCGGTGTGGCGCGAGTGGATCTGGAAACACTTCGGCGGCCTGGAGTCCGACCTCTACGGCGACACCGACTTCGACGGCCACATGGCCTCTGGCCACGCCGGTGACGTCATCCTGACCAAACTTGAGGCCAATCGCCACCGCGTCGTGCGCAGCGCCGACATGGCGCGCACCTGCGATGAGGGTTACTTCAAGATCGTCGCGCCACTGCAAGGCCGCGCCGGTGTCCAGCAAAGGGGTCGCAGTGCCTGGGTCAGCCCCGGCGCGTGGACCATTTACGACACCACCGACGCCTATGCGGTGGACAACCCCGAACGCGTCGAGCACCTGATCGTGATGCTGCCCAAGGCGCTGATCGTCGAGCGCGGCCTGCAGCTCGACACCCTGATGGCCCGCCACGTCGGTGGCGCCAGCGGCATCTCGCGCGTGGCGCTGGCCACCATGCGCAGCACTTACCAGGAGCTGCCCAATATGAGCGCCGCTGCCGCGCACGGTGCAGGGGAGTTGATTGCGCAACTGGTGCGGCTGTCGCTGATCGAGCTGGCCGGACAAAGCACGGCACTGACACAACGTGAGGCGCTGAAAGACCGCATCCGCGCCTATGTCGCGGTCAACCTGCGTGACCCGGCGCTGTCGATTGACCAGATCGCGCACGCGCTCAACTGCAGCAAGCGGCACTTGCACAACGCCTTTGTCGGCGGGGACGACACCCTGGCCAGCTACATCCTGCGGCTGCGGCTGCAGGCCTGCATCCGCGAGATCCAGCAAACCGGGCCGCAGTCACGTGCCATCACCGGCATTGCGTTGTCCTGGGGCTTTAACAACCTCTCGCATTTCAGCCGCGTGTTCCGCGAACACACCGGGCAAAGTCCCAGCGCCTTCCGGCAGGCTGCAGCGGCGCCGCTTCAGCACTGATCCTGGCCGCTGACCCATGTCCCTCGGGCGTCAGCAGCTCCTGATTTCATAGCGTAATGTCGCACGACAAACACCCCACGGAGATACCCCCATGCACATCCCCTCACTGAAAGAAGTCGTCAGCGCCGAAGAATGGCAACTGCGCTGCGAACTCGCCGCCTGCTACCGGCTAGCCGCCCTGTACGGCTGGAGCGATCTGGTGTTCACCCACATCAGCGCGAAGCTGCCCGAGTCGGTCAGCGGTTCGGGCCAGCATCACTTTTTGATCAATCCCTACGGCCTGATGTTCGACGAGATCACCGCGTCCAGCCTGGTCAAGGTCGACGAAAAGTGCAACAAGGTGATTGACTCGCCGTTTCCGGTGAACCCGGCCGGCTTTGTGATTCACAGCGCGGTGCACGAAGCACGCGCCGATGCCGGTTGCGTGATGCACACCCACACACGCGCCGGTGTGGCCGTCAGCGCGCAGAAGTGCGGCGTGCTTCCGATCAGCCAGCAGTCGACCTTTGTGCTGGGCTCTCTGGCCTATCAC
Organism: Polaromonas sp.; assembly: GCF_013817205.1. Taxonomy (GTDB): domain Bacteria; phylum Pseudomonadota; class Gammaproteobacteria; order Burkholderiales; family Burkholderiaceae_C; genus Polaromonas. The sequence continues at coordinate 16,196 of NZ_JACDDD010000035.1, read as the reverse complement.
GACTATGAAGGCGTGGCCTTCCGCGACGACGAGAAACCACGGCTGCAGGCCGACTTGGGCAGGGCTAACTTTTTGATGCTGCGCAACCACGGCCTGCTGGTGGTCGGCAAGACGGTGGCCGATGCCTTCCTCAGCATGTACACCTTTGAGAACACCTGCCGCATCCAGCTTGACGCGCAGGCCGGCGGGGAGCTGATCCCGGTGAACCCGCAAATTGTCAAAGGCGTGGCTGAAGCCATGCGGGTGCAGACCGGCGGCATGGGCGGGGCATTTGTCTGGCCTTCACTGATCCGCAAGCTGGACCGGCTGGACCCGGGCTACAGCGCATAAGCGGTAAGCCGCCGGCGATCAGGCCGTCAGCACCTCGGGCTGCGACGAGAAAGCCTCACCGGGACGGATGTCGCCCTGCTCGATGGTGATCTCCTTGCGCAACATCATGACGCCACCAAAAATGGTGGCAAAGGCCACGTCCTTGGCATCACGCCCCGTGCCTATGCGCACCAGCCGGTCTATGGGCGCCATACGGGTGGGATCAAACATCACCCAGCGGCCGTCCAGCCAGGCTTCGAACACCGCATGGAAGTCTTGCGGCGGTTCGTCAAAATACACATAACCCACCACGAGCCGCGCGGGGATGTTCAGCGCGCGGCACAGCGTGATGCCCAGGTGCGCAAAGTCGCGGCAGACGCCAGCACGCTGCACAAACACCTCCTGCGCCGTGGTGGTGGAGTTGCTGAAACCTGGCAGGTAGTGGATGGAGTCGTGGATCCAGCTTTCGATGGCGCGCACCCGCGACAGGCCCAGCGGCAGATGACCAAAAAGTTGCTGCGCCGCCCGGCTCATGATGTCCGATTCGCAATAACGGCTGGGCATCAGAAAATGCATGGCATCGTCGGGCACCGCCGTCACCGGCACCTCGTCCAGGTGCAACGGCACGAGCGCATGGTGCAGCTCGACTTGCGCGTGGTAGTTGACCGAGAGCAGGCCGCGCGGCGCATCAAGCCGGAAGAAGCGGTTGCCATTGCGCTCGTCGCAAAAATGGCGGACCTTGACGCTGGGCGTGACGCTCAGGCGTTCTTCAATCACCTTGTGGCTGTCGTGGAAAGCCGCCTCGATGTTGAACAGAAAATGGGTGGCGCTGGCTACGTCGTATTCAAGCAGGCAGTCAATGGTCGCGGTGTGCATCTGTATCTTTGTTGTGGTCGTCGGGCGCAACTGCCGGCGCTTGCCCCGAAGAGAACCAGTTCTTGCAGGTCACCCACAACACGTGGGCGCCGCGCTCCAGCAGGTCTACGGACAGATCACGGCGGTTGCGGGCTTGCAGGCGCGCTACAAGCAACTGCTGCGCGACACTGGCGCGCTGAATGCTGTCACGCGACAGCCCGGCACCGGGCTGGGCCTTCTCATGTGTCTTGTGAGTCTCGTGATCAAGCGACATGGCAAATCCGGGCCATGAAACTGCGGATTGCATTTATTTGAGGGCCTTTCTCGCGGCTCCTACACCCAGCGCGGCAAGCACCACAAAAATGACCGCCAGGATCAGGAACAGGCCGAACAGGATCTTGGCAATGCCGGCAGAACCGGCAGCCAGGCCGCCAAAGCCCATGGCCCCGGCAATCAGGGAAATAGTCGCAAAAATGATGGCGTATTTGAGCATCAGCTTCTCCGGTAGGGTAACTCGCCTGCGAGTCACTGATGTGATGTTAGGGCGCGCTTCGCAACCGCCGAATCAGCGCCCTGCGCATGGCCCTGTAGGACAAGGCCAGATGTGCCGAGACGCTCTGTTTTTGATAGCTGTTGACCCTTGCTGGACGGGGGTTGGCTGCCGGCATTGCGTGCAATTCATCACGCGGGCGGCCTGCAGCACGAGACCGCGCCACGCGGTAGCATGGAGGGGAAGACGCCCACTCTCTTCCTCTTCCTGTTTCCGACCAAGGACCCTTATGAAACTTTATTACTCCCCCGGCGCCTGCTCGCTGTCCCCACACATCACCCTGCATGAGTCTGGCCTGGACTTCGAGCATGTGGCCGCCCCGACCAAGACCCACCAGCTGGAGGACGGCACCGACTACTACACCATCAACCCGCTCGGTTATGTGCCGTTGCTGGAGCTTGACGACGGCACCCGCCTTACCGAAGGCCCGGCCATCGTGCAGTACATCGCCGACCAGGTCCCCGAGAAAAAACTCGCGCCAGCCAACGGCACCCTGGAACGCTACCAGCTACAGTCCTGGCTGACCTTCATCGGCACCGAGCTGCACAAGGGATTCAGCCCGCTGTTCAATTCAGCCACCCCGGCGGACTACAAACCCATGGTCATCGACAAGCTGCTGTCGCGCATGAAATGGGTGGACGGCCAGCTCGCCGGCAAACCCTATCTGATGGGCGACTTCAGCGTGGCCGACCCCTATCTGTTCACCGTCACCAACTGGGCGCCCCGCGTCGGTGTGGACATCAGCGAATTTGCCAACATCTCGGCGTTTCGCGAGCGCGTGGCAGCGCGGCCGGCCGTCCAGGCAGCGATGCGGCATGAAGGTTTGCTGAAGTAAGCGGGCGGGTGCCGCGTTTGCCACACGCAGACCGGCCCCCCAGTGGCCATCTCAGGCCGGTTGTGGCGCAGTGGCCAGTTCCAGCCTGCTGAGCCACAGCATTGCAGCGCTGGCGCTCACGCCACACATTTCCGCCGACGGCATCAGCTGCCCGCAGACCGCCGGGCGTTCCGGCCGCCCGAAGATGCGGCAGGCATTGGCTGCGTCGAGCTGCACACAACGCACCCCGGCCGGCTTGCCGTGCGGCATGCCGGGAATCGGCGAGCTGATGGACGGCGCGATGCAGCAGGCGCCGCAGCCGGGTCGGCAGTTCATGGGACGTGGCGCGCTATCAAAATGGCAGCTGATGACGTGCGTACATCAAGGGCTGACGGCCTGTTTGATACAGGAGTCGCGGGTGCAGGCATTCCGAGGTCCTCAATCGGGTTTGATCTTCGCGCGCGCCACCACCTGTTTCCAGCGCTCCTGCTCAGTCTTGATGAACGCAGCGTATTGCGCGGGGGTGTCGCCCACGGGTTGTGCAGTGTCGCCACGCAGGCGCTCGGTGGCCTGCGGATTGCGCATGGCTTTGGCGCAGGCTTCGGCAATTTTGTCGATGGCGATTTGCGGCATGCTGGCCGGTGCATTCAGGCCGTACCACTGCGTCATCTCAAAGCCGGGGTAGCCGCTTTCTGCCACCGTGGGCACGTCGGGCAACTGCGGCAGGCGCTCCCTGGTACCGGTGGCAATGCAGCGCAGCTTGCCCGACTTGATGTGCCCGAGGATGGCTGGCGCGCCGACGCTGGCAGCGTCCAGCCGCCCGGCCAGCAGGTCTGTCAGTTGCGGGCCGGTACCGCGGTAGGGCACATGCAGCACAAAAATATTCGCCGCCATCTTGAGGTACTCGAACGCCAGGTGACCGGCGCTGCCGTTGCCGGCCGAGCCGTAATTGAGCTGGCCGGTCTTGGCTTTGGCCAGTGCGATGAACTCTTTGAGGTTTTTGGCCGGCACGTCGGCGTTGACCACATACAGGCTGGGCACCTTGGCGAGCAGCGAAATCGGCCGGAAGTCGCGGTTGGTGTCGAAAGGCAGCTTGTCAAAGATGAAGGGGTTGACCGCCAGCGTGCCGATGTGGCCCAGGATCATGGTGTGGCCGTCGGTGCTGGCCGCGCATTCCTGCATGGCAATGTTGCCGCTGGCGCCCGGCTTGTTTTCAACAAACACGTTCTGGCCCAGGCTTTTGCTGATTTCATTGGCGGCCGAACGGGCCACGATCTCGGAACTGCCGCCAGGGGCGAAGGGCACCAGCAGGCGGATCGGTTTGCTGGGCCAGGTGGCTTGTGCCTGCGCGCTTGTCCATAGGCCCGGAAAGGCCGTGGCTGCGACCAGCGCGGTGCCTGTGCGCAAGCCGGATTGAAGTGCGCTGCGGCGGGACTTGGGAGTGTTCATTCGGGCCTCGAAGGTAAGACGGTGAGGCCTTGACTATAGAGGGCCGCTTACCCGGCCTTGTAGGGATTTGCCAGCAGCCGCAGCTGGTCAGTGCGCCAGACGATTGGCCGCAAAAAGAACCTGGTCGATCACCGCCTGCACGTTGCTGCGGTGTTTGTCATTGATCAGCTGGCCTTGCGTATCAAACGCGTCGCCGGCATGGCCCAAGGCAAACGCACGCGGCGCCAACCAGCATTGCAAGTTGAGCAGCAGTGGGGCCAGATGGCTTTGCGAACGCAGGCCGCCCAGGGCGCCGGATGAGGCGCTGAGCATGCCCACGACCTTGCCGGTGAAAGCCTTGTTGCCGTCCTGCCAGGCCGGGTCGCTTTTGACCGGGCTGGAGACCCAGTCGACGGTGTTTTTCAGCAGGGCGGTGTAGCTGCCGTTGTACTCGGGCGAGCAGATGATCCAGGCCGGGTGCTCATACATGATCTGCTTGAGCTTCATGACGTCGGCGGGCGTGCCTTGGGCTTCCAGGTCGGCGTTGTACATGGGGATGTCGAAGTCGGCCAGTTCGATGTGGGTGACTTCACCGCCGCTGGCGCGCGCCAGATCGGCGGCGGCATGGGCGAGTTTGCGGTTGAAGGAGGCCAGACGGGTGCTGCCAGCAAAGACGAGGAGTTTGGAAGGGGCGCTCATGCAATTGATTTCACCACAGGCCGCATGGAGAAAAACTGCGTATGGTACTGGGGGCAAGCTGAAACCCGCTAAAATGTACGAAATAACCAATTTTGTACAAAATGCACACCATTGCTCTCAGCGAGTTTCGCGCTCAAGCCTCCGCCATGATTGATCTGGTCGAACGCGGTGAAACCGTGCGGATTCTGCGGCATGGCAAACCCGTGGCAGAGCTGGTTCCTCTGAAGTCAGAGGAGGTGGTGAAGGTGCCTAGCTGGAAGCGCCCCTTTGAACCGGTGGTTTTGCCGCCTGGCGTGTCCTTGTCGCAAGCGGTGCTCGATGAGCGTAGCGAGTCTCCATGGTAAAGCGTGCGTCTGCCCCTTATCCGGCTGCACCGCCGGCAAGCCGCGTAGTGGCGCGCAATTGGGAGGCGCGTTTGATGTTTGACGCTTCCGCACTTACCAAACGCTACGCTAGTGAAGCGGGGCGTGATCGCGTTCTTGCCCTTTTTGAGGCGGCCAGTGAGTTGCTGGTTGCCGCGCATTGCAAGACCGAGGTGGCCTCTGCGCTGCTGCGGCGTCGCCGTGATGGCAGCCTGCCTGCCCCCGAATTTAATCGGGCGTGGGCCGCCGCGCAAAGCGATGTGGCGGACATGACGCTGGTACCGCTGGATGCGCGGGTGGAGCGCTTTGCCTTTTCGGCCATGGAGCTGGGCCCGCTTCGTGCCATGGACGCCCTCCATATTGGCAGCGCGCTCGTTGGCAGGATAGACCTTTTTGTAACGGCCGACAAACGACAAGCCCAAGTGGCAAGCAGCATGGGTTTGCCGACAGAATTGATTGAGAACTGAAGATGTTTTACCCCCAAGAATTTGACGTGATCGTGGTCGGTGGTGGCCATGCCGGCACTGAGGCCGCTCTGGCCGCTGCCCGCATGGGCTGCAAGACTTTGCTGCTCTCGCACAACATCGAGACGCTGGGCCAGATGAGTTGCAACCCGTCCATAGGCGGCATCGGCAAGGGCCACCTGGTGAAAGAGGTTGATGCCATGGGCGGCGCGATGGCGCTGGCGACCGACGAGGGCGGCATTCAGTTTCGCATTCTCAACAGCTCCAAAGGTCCGGCCGTGCGTGCTACCCGGGCGCAGGCTGACCGTATTCTTTATAAGGCGGCGATCCGCCGGAAGCTGGAGAACCAGCCGAATTTGTGGCTTTTCCAGCAGGCGGTGGACGATTTGATGGTCGAGGGTGACCGGGTCGTGGGTGCGGTGACCCAGGTCGGCATCAAGTTCCGATCGCGCACCGTGGTGTTGACGGCCGGGACTTTTCTGGACGGCAAGATCCATGTGGGGCTGCAGAACTACGCGGCGGGCAGGGCGGGCGACCCGCCGGCGGTGTCGCTGAGCGCGCGCCTGAAAGAACTCAAGCTGCCGCAGGGCCGGCTGAAAACCGGTACACCGCCGCGCATCGACGGCCGCAGCATCGACTTCAGCAAATGCACGGTGCAGCCCGGCGACGGCATGCCCGGCGGCACGGCCGGGCCGGTTCCGGTGTTCAGCTTCATGGGCGGGCAGATACCGCACCCCAAGCAAATGCCGTGCTGGATCACCCACACCAACGAGCGCACGCACGAGATCATTCGCTCCGGTTTTGACCGCAGCCCGATGTTCACCGGCAAGATTGATGGCGTGGGCCCGCGTTATTGCCCGAGCGTGGAAGACAAGATCAACCGCTTTGCCGGCAAGGAAAGCCACCAGATTTTCCTGGAGCCCGAGGGCCTCACCACCCACGAGATTTACCCCAACGGCATCTCGACCAGCCTGCCTTTCGACATCCAGTATGACTTGGTGCGGTCCATGGCCGGCATGGAAAACGCCCACATCCTGCGGCCCGGTTACGCCATCGAATACGACTACTTCGACCCGCGCTCGCTCAAGACTACCTTTGAGACCCGCCAGATTGGCGGCCTGTTTTTTGCGGGCCAGATCAATGGCACCACTGGTTACGAAGAGGCGGCAGCCCAGGGCATGTTCGCCGGCATCAATGCGGCACTGCAGTGCCAGGGCAAAGATGCCTGGTTGCCCAAACGCGATGAGGCCTACCTCGGCGTGCTGGTGGACGACCTGATCACCAAAGGCGTGACCGAGCCCTACCGCATGTTCACCAGCCGGGCCGAGTTCCGCCTGATGCTGCGGGAGGACAACGCCGACATGCGCCTGACTGAAAAGGGCAGGGAGTTGGGGCTGGTTGATGACGCACGTTGGGAAGCCTTCAATCGCAAGCGCGACGCTGTTTCACGTGAAACAGAACGCCTGCGTTCCATCTGGGTCAACCCGCGTAGCCTGCCGGCGGCGGAGGCCGAGCGGGTGCTGGGCAAGGCGATTGAGCATGAATACAACCTGCTTGACTTGCTGCGACGACCCGATGTGAACTACGCCGCGCTGATGTCTCTGGAGGGCGGCAAGCATGTGAACCCGGATTTGGCCCCTGTGGATGCGGAAGGTGTTCCACGTGAAACATCAGCCGGGGCGGATATGGCGCGCAGCGTGATTGAGCAGATCGAGATTGCCGTCAAATACGCCGGCTACATCGACTTGCAGAAAACCGAGGTCGAGCGCGCCTCGCATTACGAGAACCTTAAGTTGCCGGCCGACCTGGACTACCTGCAGGTCTCGGCCCTGAGTTTTGAGGCGCGCCAGACCCTGGCCAAGCATCGTCCGGAAACCCTGGGCCTGGCCTCGCGCATCTCCGGCATCACGCCGGCGACGGTTTCTTTGTTGCTGGTGCACCTGAAAAAGAACCTCTGGAAAAACACGGTTCCGCTCAAAACCACCGAACAGGCCGACGCCTGATGAGGCCGCGCGAACCTGAACTGCGCGCCGGGCTGAGCGCGCTCCAACTGGATCTGGGCGATGTGCAGGTGGGCCAGTTGCTGGACTACCTGGACCTGATCGCCAAATGGACCCAGGTCTACAACCTGACGGCGGTGCGTGACCCGGCCGTGATGCTGACACACCATCTGCTCGACAGCCTGGCGGTGATCCGTCCCCTGCGCCGGCATCTGGCGCAAGCCGGGCTGCAGCGCGCCAGTCTGCTGGACGTCGGTTCGGGCGCCGGCTTGCCGGGCGTGGTGATTGCGGCCTGTTGTCCGGAGGTGGCGGTGAGTTGTGTGGACACCGTGGCCAAAAAAGCCGCGTTTATCAAGCAGGCGGCGCTGGCGCTGAAGCTGCCCAACTTGACCGGCATCCATGCGCGGGTCGAAAACCTTAAAGAGCCTTTCGACGTGGTCTGTTCGCGGGCCTTTGCCTCGCTGCACGACTTCACCCAGTGGTCGGGCGGGGCGCTTGCCCCCTCTGGCGTCTGGATGGCCATGAAGGGCAAACACCCAGCCGACGAGATGGCCGTTCTGCCCGCGACGGCGGAGGTGTTTCACGTGGAGCAGCTGATCGTGCCGGGGCTGGACGCCGAGCGTTGCCTCATCTGGATGCGCCCGAAAGCAGCAGAACCGGCTTGATACTCCGTGCCACCTGATTTTCACGCCCAACTGCTGACGTAAACTCAAGTCCTCTGTTTCTGGAGGTTTTCCATGCTGGGTTCATTTGTTGGCGTAGCCGACTACGGTGCTTTTGTTGTCGCCATCATTGTGTTTTTGTTGATTCCCGGCCCGGGCAACCTGGCGTTGATCACCTCGACCAGCAAGGGCGGCATGTCCGGCGGCATGGGGGCAACCTTCGGCGTTATCGCCGGTGACCAGGTCTTGCTGTGGGCGGCGGTGGCTGGCGTGTCGGCCGTGATGGTGGCGTACCCAACGGCTTTCCACATCGTCCAGTGGGCGGGTGCCGTCTATCTGGCCTGGCTGGGCATCAAGATGTTGATGGCCAAACCCGGCGACGCCCCCATTCTTGAGATCAAACCCAGGCACTACTTCCGCCAGGCGCTGCTGATCACCTTGCTCAATCCCAAGGCGATTGTTTTCTACATGGCCTTTTTCCCGCTATTCGTGGACCCCGCCCAGCACCAGGGCCTGACCACTTTTGCGGTGATGGCCGTCACGATTGCAGGCCTGACTTTTCTGTATGGTCTGACATCGGTGCTGATCACCCACTTTCTGGCTGAGCGCATCCGCGCCAACCCCCAAGTTTCCAGCTGGCTGAACAAGGCGGCGGGTGTTTTCCTGATCGGCTTTGGCATCAAGCTCGCTGTGTCCAAATGAATATGACAACAAATCCTGATGGCCAAGAATTTCCCGCCGGGCCGCCCCAAGGGAAATTGGCCCCCTCGGGGGGCAGCGTATTACGCGAAGCGAAAAGCGTGGGGGCGCGTATCTTCTGTGTAGCCAACCAAAAGGGCGGGGTTGGCAAAACCACCACCACGGTCAATCTGGCGGCCGGGCTGGCCAAGGTGGGGCAACGGGTGCTGATGATCGACCTGGACCCGCAGGGTAATGCCACCATGGGTTCCGGCGTGGACAAGCGCAAGCTTGAGTTCACGGTATACGACGTACTGCTCGAGTCGGCTTCGATTGCTGAGGCGCGGGTGACCAGCCAGAAGTTGATCGACGGCGGCTGCAGTTACGACATCCTGGGCGCCAACCGCGAGCTGGCCGGTGCCGAGGTTGAGCTGGTCGATATTGAGCGCCGCGAAAAACGCCTGAAGCTGGCCATCGAGGCGGTCACGGCCGACTATGACTTTGTCCTCATCGACTGCCCGCCATCGCTGAGCATGCTCACCCTCAATGGCCTGTGTTGCGCGCACGGCGTGATCGTGCCCATGCAGTGTGAGTACTTTGCACTCGAAGGCCTGACCGATCTGGTCAACACCATCAAGCAGGTGCACGCCAACCTGAACAAGGACCTGGCCATCATTGGTTTGCTGCGCGTGATGTTTGACCCGCGCATCACCCTGCAGCAACAAGTCAGCGACCAGCTCAAGCAGCATTTTGGCGAGAAGGTCTTCAACACCGTGATCCCGCGCAATGTGCGGCTGGCCGAAGCACCGAGCTACGGCCTGCCGGGCGTGGTGTTCGACCCGTCGTCCAAGGGCGCACAGGCTTTTGTGGCTTTTGCCGAAGAGATGGTGCAGCGCATCAAAGCCATGTGATGTCGAAGCCATGCATGAAATTGGCCTCTAGCCCTTATTCGACGGGCGCCAACAGCTACTAAAACGATAGCAAACACACCTTCAATATGAACCCCCGCAACGTCCTGATTCTTCCCGGCTGGCAAAACAGCGGCGCCGGTCACTGGCAAAGCCTGTGGGAAACCACGCATGGCTACCAGCGCGTGGAGCAGCACGACTGGATGCAGCCACTGCGCGGCGACTGGATCGCCCGGCTGGAAGACGTGGTGCTGGGCTGCGACGAACCGGTGGTGCTGGTTGCCCACAGCCTGGGTTGCATCCTCGCCGCCGCCTGGGCGGCGCATTCGCGCAACACCCACCGCGTCAAGGCTGCGCTGCTGGTGGCCCCGCCCGATGTTGACCGCGAGGAAGTGCGGCAGTTGCTGACCAGCTGGGCGCCAGTGCCCATGAACACCTTGCAGTTTGCGTCGGTGGTGCTGGCCAGCAGCCGCGACCCCTATTGCTGGCCGGATCGGGCGCGTGAATTTGCCGCCGCTTGGGGCTCTGAATTTGTCGACGTCGGCCCGCTCGGTCACCTCAACGCCGACAGCGGCCTGGCGGACTGGCCCGAGGCACATGAAAAACTGCAGTCGCTGATGAACAGCGCTGCTGCCCACTGAACTTACCCGAAAGAAACTACAAGCATGGTCACCAAAAAACCAAAAGGCCTGGGCCGTGGCCTGCAGGCCCTGCTGGGCCCCACCGTCGGCGAGTCCGCCAACGTGCTTGAAAACGGCGCCAGCAGCGCCAGCAGCCCGGGCCAGCCGGCCTCGCTGCTGTTGACCGACCTGGTGGCCGGCCAGTACCAGCCGCGCACCCGCATGGACGAGGGCGCGCTCTACGAACTGGCTGAAAGCATCAAGGTGCAGGGCATCATGCAGCCGATACTTGTTCGTCGTCTGACATCAGGCGCCAACGACGGCAAGTACGAAATCATTGCCGGCGAGCGCCGCTTCCGCGCCGCAAAAATCGCCGGCTTGGACAGCGTGCCGGTACTGGTGCGCGATGTGCCCGACGAGTCAGCCGCCGCCATGGCACTGATTGAGAACATCCAGCGGGAAGACCTGAATCCGCTGGAAGAAGCACAGGGTCTGCACCGTCTGGTCAAAGAGTTTGGGCTCACTCACGAACTGGCGGCGCAGGCGGTGGGCCGCTCGCGCAGTGCCGCGTCCAACCTGCTGCGCCTGCTGAACCTGGCCGATCCGGTGCAGACCATGCTGATGGCCGGCGACATCGACATGGGCCATGCACGCGCGTTGCTGAGCCTGGACCGCGCCACCCAGATCACCGCCGGCAACCAGATCGCGGCGAAAAAATTGTCAGTGCGCGAAGCCGAAAGCCTGGTCAAGAAGCTGGGCGCCGAGTTTTCGCTGAAGCCGCAAAAAGCAGCCAAGGAAAAATCGCGCGACACCCGCCGCGTCGAGGAAGAACTGGCCGACCTGTTGATGGCCGACGTCGAGGTGCGCATCAAAAAGCAGGTCAAGCGCAACGGCCGGCGTGAAGACATGGGCGAGGTGGCGATCCAGTTCTCTTCCATGGACGAGCTCAACGGCCTGATTGAACGGCTGCGCGGCGGTAATAAAGGATAGGAGCCTGTTGTCTGAAAAGCCATCGTTTCAAGGGTATGGCGTCGTTGCAAGTGGTGTCAACCCTTCGACAGGCGCTTGGTTCGTTCCTGACACGAGTTACTCTTTGCTATCGGGCTACTGGCAAAACGCAGCCCTGAACTTTGCATTCATGCTGCTCTTCGCAGTACCGCTATGGGTAACTCGTTCATTTCGGGCAGGCCGATGACTAACCAAATGCGCGCTTCAGGCGGGCCGCATCAACCAGCACGTCGCCGTACTCACAGCGTAAAAATCTTGCCCGGGTTCATGATGTTCAGCGGGTCCATCGCGCGCTTGATGGTGCGCATCATGTCCACAGCGCCGTCACCGGCTTCGGTGACCAGGAAGTCCATCTTGTGCAGGCCCACGCCGTGCTCGCCGGTGCAGGTGCCTTCCAGGCTCAGGGCGCGTGCCACCAGCGTGTGGTTCAGCGCTTCGGCCTTCTCACGCTCCTCGGGCTTGTCGGGGTCAATCAGGTAGCCGAAGTGAAAGTTGCCGTCGCCCACATGGCCGACCAGGAAGTAGGGGATGCCGCTGGCATCAGCTTCACTTACTGAATCCAGCAGGCAGTCGGCCAGGCGGGAGATCGGCACACAGGTGTCGGTGGAGATGGCGCGGCAGCCGGGCTTGGACTGGATGGCTGCAAAGTAGGCGTTGTGCCGCGCCGTCCACAGCCGGGTGCGTTCCTCCGGTGTGCTGGCCCATTCAAAGGCGTTGCCGCCGAGTTCGGCAGCGATCTCCTGCACGGTTTCAGCTTGCTCCTTGACGCTGTTCGGCGAGCCGTGAAACTCCATCAGCAGCATGGGTTCTTCGCGCAGACCTAGCTTGCTGTGGGCGTTGACCATGCGCACGGTGTTGCTGTCGATCAGCTCGACACGCGCAATCGGGACCCCGAGCTGGATGATCTGGATGGTGGTGCGCACGGCAGCCTCGATGCTCGGGAAGGAGCAGATCGCTGCAGAAATCGCCTCGGGCAGCGGGTAGAGCTTGACAGTCACTTCGGTGATCACGCCCAGTGTGCCTTCGCTGCCGACCATCAGCCGCGTCAGGTCGTAACCGGCCGATGATTTTTTGGCGCGGGTGCCGGTGCGGATGATGTCTCCGCTGGCGGTCACCACTTCAAGCGCCAAAACGTTCTCACGCATGGTGCCGTAACGCACGGCGTTGGTGCCGCTGGCCCGCGTGGCGCTCATGCCGCCCAAGGTGGCGTCGGCGCCCGGATCAATCGGGAAAAACAGGCCGGTGCTTTTGACTTCTTCGTTGAGCTGCTTGCGCGTCACGCCGGGCTGCACCGTAACCGTCAGATCCTCGGCGTTGATGGACAGCACCTTGTTCATGCGACTCACATCGATGCTGATTCCGCCCTGCACCGCCAGCAAGTGGCCTTCCAGCGAGGTGCCCACGCCGAAGGGAATCACCGGCACCTTGTGCTGGGCCGCCAGCTTGACCGCATCGGCGACATCGGTGGTGCTCTCGGCAAACACCACTGCGGCTGGCGGCGGCACCGCGAACGAGGATTCATCGCGGCCATGCTGCTCGCGCACCACCAGCGCGGTGGAGCAGCGCTCGGCAAAACGCGCTTTCAGCGCATCGATCAACGCCGCGGGTGTTTCGCGCTGCTGGATATCGGGGAGCAGATGGTGGGGCAGGGGTGCGCTCATGGGGGATCTCCTGACAGAAGCCCCAGTTTACGACTTGTGTTGATGCATTAGAAGTGGGGGCTTCAGTGCCCCCACATGTTTATGTAGTCCGTGCTGGTGTCAAGACTTCAGCGCGGCTTCGAATTCTTCGCGCGAGACAAACTGGTCCTTGTTGGTGTCAATCTCTTCAAAGCGCTGTTCGATGGCTGGAAAGCGCGCGGCTTCCTGCTTGGACAGCTTGCCGTCCTTGTTGGCATCAGCGCGGGCGAAGATGGTTTCGGTATTCTGGGCCGGTGCGGCCTTTGCAGCGGGTGCGCCCTGGGTGGACGGGGTCGCCGGCTTGGCCCCGGCAGCGTCGGGAGTTTGAGCGTGTGCGCTCATGGCTGTACCCACGGTCAAGGCGGCCAGCAGAGTGATGCTGCGCAATTCAAAGTTGGGAATAAAATGCGATTTGGATGTCATGCAGACATGTCCTTTGAAGTTGAAGAAGTCGCTATTGCACCGCAGCAAAGCGATGTCTTCCAGCACTTTTGCATGGTGTTGCCGCGCTGACATCATGTGCAGTTCATACACATTTTCTTGCTTCACGTAACGCGGCCCCACGGCCACGCTGCAAATACCACCCGACACACCCATGGCCAACCGACTTTCACAAATCGCCACCCGCACCGGTGACAACGGCACGACCGGCTTGGGCGACAACACCCGTGTTTCCAAGGACAGCCTGCGTGTGCATGCCATGGGCGACGTTGATGAACTCAATTCGCAAATCGGCGTGTTGCTGTGCGAAGAAATGCCGATCGACGTGCGCGAGCTGTTGGTTGAAGTGCAGCACCAGCTGTTCAACTTGGGCGGCGAGTTGTCGATTCCGGGTTTCGAATTGCTCAAGCCGGAAGCAGTGATGGTGCTCGACGAAGCGCTGGAAACCTACAACGCGGCGCTGCCGCGCCTGGCCGAGTTCATCTTGCCCGCCGGCTCCCGCGCCGCCTCGCTGGCGCACGTCTGCCGCACCGTGGCGCGCCGCGCCGAGCGCGCGGTGGTGGCGCTGGACAAGGCAGAGACCCTGAAGGAGTCCCCACGCCTCTATTTGAACCGGCTGAGCGACCTGCTGTTTGTGTTGTCGCGCGTACTCAACCGCATGAACGGTGGTGACGACGTGTACTGGAAGAGCGAACGGATGGCGCGGGCTGCAAGCGAGTAGAATCCTCGCCGCTATGTTATTGATAGCTGTTTACGCCCGTCAGTCAAGGGCTGGCGGCCGATTTGATTAAAACTATTTCGGCACCAACATCGCCATCGTGATACGGGACACGCAGGTCAGTTCACCGGCATCGTTGCTCAGCTCAATGGCCCAGACCTGGGTGCTGCGGCCGATGTGGACCGGGCGCGTGATGCCGGTGACCCAGCCGCTGGTGGTGCCCTTGAGGTGATTCGCATTGATGTCCAGGCCGACGGTGCGGTGGCCTTCGGGGGCGGCGAAGGCGGCGCCACAGGAGCCCAGGGTTTCAGCCAGCACCACCGAGACACCGCCGTGCAGCAGGCCGTAAGGCTGGCGCGTGCGTTCATCCACCGGCACGCGGGCCCGGATGAAGTCGTCGCCGACCTCCAAAAATTCGATGCCCAGGTGAGTCACGGCGCTGTTGGCATTGTTCAGGGTCAGCAGGTCTACGGAGATCGGTCTTTTCCACACAGTCATGGCAAATCCAGAAAGCTTGAATACCCTGACTATAAAGAGAATGCAGCCTACATCGTCTGTGCCAGACATTGCTTAAGCTAGGGGGACAACCGAAAGGCATGCATGCAAGCTAGAAACAAATGGATGGTTGCCGGCGGGCTGCTGTTGGCGCTGCTGCTGGCTGGCTGGGCAGCCCTGCTGCTGATGCTGCCGAGCGACGAGGAACTGGCCGCGAAAGTGTCTGCGGAGCTTCAGGCGCGGCTTGGCGTGCCGGTCGCTGTCGGCTCCGTGGGCTGGAGCCTGTTCCCGGTGCCCGCCGTGGTGGTGCAGGACGCGGCGACGCAGCAGACCCCGCCCATCACCATCAAAAAACTGACGGTTCATCCCAGCTTGCCGGCGCTGCTTGACGGCCGGTTGCAGTTCGACCGCGCCGAGCTTGACGGTGCAGTGCTGCCGCAACTGTCGCTGCGCGCTCTGGACAAGGGGCTGGGCGGGGTGCAAACCAAACCGGACGCCACCGTGTTGGCGCGCTTTGTCTTTCGTGACGTCACCTGGATCTCGCGCCGGGGCACGTCCATGGTGTTTGACGGGGAAGTCGATTTCGACCCGGCATGGCGCCCGCGTGAAGCCCATTTGCGCAGGCCGGGCGTGTCGCCCGTGACCGATCTGCGGCTGACGCGGCAGGGCCAGGAAGACCGCTGGAACACGCAAATCCGCATCGGTGGCGGCACTGCCGACGGCGAGGTACAGATCAAGACTAGCGACAAGGGCCGGCTGCGTCTGGAAGGGACACTCAAGCCCCAGGGGGTGGAGGTCGCCTCTGCCATGGCCGCCTTCAACCGCCGTTCCGTCATTTCAGGCGAAGCCTCGGGCGACACGTCTTTGCGCGCCGACGGCGCTACGGTAGGTGAACTGGCCCGCACGCTGAACACCAAGACCCTATTCAGCATGCGCCGCGCGACCTTGCTGCGCTTTGACCTGAACAAGGCAGTGCGCAGCCTCGGCAGCGACCACGCCGGGCAGACCCCGCTGGACACTGTCACCGGCCAGATGGATACCCAAAACACGCCGCAGGGCATGGTGGTGACTTACAGCGGTGTCAAGGCCACCTCAGGTGTGCTGACCGCATCGGGCCAAGCCCGGGTTGCCAACCGGCATATCGAGTCGGAATTCGCCGTCGATCTGGTCGATGGCTTGATCGGCGTGCCGCTGAAGGTTTCCGGCCCGTTTGAGGACGTCAAGGTGTCGGCGCCTGCGGGTGCCATCGCCGGCGCTGCGGTGGGCACGGCGGTTTTGCCCGGCATAGGTACGGCCATCGGTGCACGTATAGGCGCCACATTGGGCAAAATCTTCACTTCGGAGCCCGAGCCCGCAAAGCCGGCGCCTGCGCCTAAACGCTAAGAACCTATCCGTAAATAATATTTACGTCCAATTTGATCTTGCGTAGTGCCATGATGGATGCAGCCAAGTGGTTCAGCGCGACAAAGCTGCGGTCAAGCTTTTCGTATCGCACCAGGAGTTTAC
>NZ_JACDDD010000117.1 GCF_013817205.1 Polaromonas sp. | reverse complement strand
GCTACACGAAGTGAGCGAGCGTGGGGGCCAAATTCCGCCGGGCCGCCCCAAGGAAAAATGCACCCCCTCGGGGGGCAGGAAGCTACACGAAGTGAGCGAGCGTGGGGGCCAAATTCCGCCGGGCCGCCCCAAGGAAAAATGCACCCCCTCGGGGGGCAGGAAGCTACACGAAGTGAGCGAGCGTGGGGGCCAAACATCACGTGCGAACACTCGGATCCAGTGCAGGGGGCGGTGCGTGGCCTGGCGCCGCAGTCGCGCGTACTGATCATGAGTTTCAGCCACGCCGAAGACCTGGACATCGTCGCCGAATGCCTGAAACGCCAGCGCGAGAAAAATGATTTCCCCTATATCGGGTTGATTGGCAGCCAAACCAAGTGGGCTACCTTTCGCCACCGGCTGCTGGCCCGCGGTTTTAGCGAAGAGGAACTGGCACATGTGACCAACCCGATCGGGCTGCCCGGCATCGCCGGCAAGGAGCCGGAGGTGATCGCGGTGTCAGTGGCCGCACAGTTGTTGCTGAGGGAGTCAGCGGGAAAGTGAGAGGGCCTGAGGTTTGCATCAGGCCATAAAAGTGTATACACTTTCGTGGACAGGTCGCAGCGGAGCCCTTGTGTTCGTGGCCTAAATTCTGCTCAGAGCGCCCGCAGTGGTGAGCAGGTTTGAAAGTTGAGTCATGGAAAGTTATTACCTGGACTGGGCCAACCTGCTGCTGCGCTGGGTCCACGTCATCACCGCCGTCGCCTGGATCGGGTCCTCCTTTTATTTTGTCTTTCTCGATTCCAGCCTGACGCCGCCAGAGGACGACGACCTCAAGAAGCAGGGCGTCAGTGGCGAACTCTGGGCGGTGCACGGCGGCGGTTTTTACCACCCCGTCAAATTTGCGGTCAAGCCGCCTGAACTGCCTAAACATTTGCACTGGTTTTATTGGGAGAGTTACAGCACTTGGCTGTCGGGGTTTGCGCTGTTCACGGTGTCTTACCTCTGGAGCGCCGGCACCTACCTGATCGACAAGTCACTGATGAACTGGTCCTCCGGCGCCGCCATCGGTGTGGCGTTGTCGTTTTTTGTGGTGTTCTGGATGCTGTACGACGGCATCTGCCAGGTCTTCGGCAAACGCAAAAACGGCGATGCCATCGTCGGCGCGCTGGTGTTGTTGCTGGTCTGCGTGGCGTCGTGGCTGGCCTGCCACTGGTTTGCCGGGCGTGCGGCGTTTTTGCTGGTGGGCGCCATGATTGCCACCGCTATGAGTGCCAACGTGTTCTTCTGGATCATTCCCGGCCAGCGCAAGGTGATTGCCAGCATCAAGGCCGGCGAGCCGGTAGACCCGGTGCATGGCCAGCGCGGCAAGCAGCGCAGCGTGCACAACACCTACTTCACGCTGCCGGTGCTGTTTGCCATGCTCAGCAACCACTACAGCTTCACCTACAGCCATCCACAGAACTGGCTGGTGCTGATTGTCATGATGCTGGCTGGCGCGCTGATCCGCCAGTTCTTCGTCATGCGCCACGGCTACAAGCTGGGTCGCAACGGCAATCCCTTGCCTTATGCCATGGTGGGCGTGGTCCTGATCCTCGGCGCGATTGCCTGGATGAAGCCGCCTTCGGCGACGCCTGTTGCTATCAATTCAGGAGCTGTAGCCGCAGGTGGAACGGGGGCTGAAGGCCGATTTGACTATGAAAAACTGCAAAAAGTGATGGAGCAGCGCTGCTACCAGTGCCACGGAGCGCAACTGCAGATGAAGAACATCCGGCTGGACTCGCCAGCCCTGCTCAGCCAGCACGCGCAGTCGATCTACCAGCAAGTGGTGGTCAGCAAAATCATGCCGATGAACAACGCCACCGCCATGCCCGATGCCGAACGCGCCCTGGTCCGCCAGTGGTTTGAAAGTGGCGCCAAAACGCCCTGAGCGCCGCGCTTCGCCATCTCCACGGCGCTCTTTTGCCGGCGTTGGCATGCCAACGTAAGTTGTAAGTTCTGCGTAATATCGCGTATCGACGCGGGCCTTGTTAAGTGCTTCAATGCATTGTCATGCAAATAATTTGCTGCCGGCAGCCCAGGCACTCGCCGAAGTCTGCCGTCGTTGATACCGAGGAGAAATACCATGATGCATATCCATTTGCTGGTTCGCACGCTTGCGCTCACCGGCCTCACGGCCGCTTCTCTGGCGGCGGGGGCGGCCCAAATTGTGGTCGGGCAGGTCGCGCCGCTGTCCGGGCTGGAAGGCACTCAGGCCCGCGCCTACTCCACCGGTATCCAGCTGGCGCTGAACAAGGCCAACAAGGCCGGCGGTGTCAATGGCCACACCTTCAGCCTGGTGCGCAAGGACGACGGCGGCCGACAGGCCGACAACATGGCCGCCACCAAGGCGCTTCTGAGCGAAAGCCGGCCGCTGGTGCTGGCCGGTTATTTTGGTGATCGAGTCGTGGGTGACCTGGTGGCGTCGAAATTGCTGGAAACCGAGAACATCGCCCTGGTCGGCTACCGCGTCAACGAAATCCGCAGCGAGACCCCGCTGGTTTACAGCGTTCGCGCCAGTCTGCGCGACGAGATCAACAAGATCACCGAACACCTGGTCACCGTGGGTGTGAACCGCCTGGGTTTGTTTTACCCTGATGGCGCTGGCGCCGCCACCCTGGTGGCTGCCGTGGAGGAAGTGATGAAGGCACGCGGTGCCAAGCTCACCGTCAAGGCCACTTATGTGCTGGGGACCAACAAGGTTGCCAATTCTGCGGTGGACACCTTCATCAACGCCGCGCCGCAGGCCATCATCGTCGTGGCCAGCGGCGCTGCTGCGGGGGCCTTCATCGAAAAATATCGGCTGGACGGCGGCGCGGCGCAGTTGTTCGCCCATTCCGGCGCGGACATCGAGCAGATTTCACAGCGCCTGGGCGAAGACCAGCTCAAGGGCTTGGCCATCACCCAGGTCACGCCCAACCCGTACAAGATATCGGGTCGGCTGTCCAAGGAGTTCAGCGACATCGCCGCGTCCACGCCGAATCTGGAAGTGCCCGTGAGCTACGCGATGATGGAAGGTTACATCGCCGGAGCGGTGATTGTGGAAGCGGCGCGTCGTATGGGCCCAAAGATCTCGCGCGAGGGTTTTGTCAGCGCGCTCGACACTGTTGATGTCGATCTGGGCGGCTACAAGGTCGGCTTCAAGCCGGGCATGCGGTCTGGATCGCGCTTTGTCGAGCTGACCATCGTCACTGCCACCGGCCGAATCCGGCAGTAAGCCTGCCGCGCTACAGGCAGGTTCACCAGCCGGTCACCAGGCCAGCAGAACGCGTCGAGCTTTTTTCAAAATGGCCGGCCAGGTAGTCCACAAAGGCCCTGACCCGCGCTGATGCCTGGTGTCGTTGCGGCCAGACTGCATGAATGTCGGCCGGCGGTGACTGGTAGTTTTCGAGCACCTGGCGCAGGCGACCGCTGCGCAGGTAACGCGCTACATCCCACTCCGCCCGCATCACGATGCCGTGGCCGGCCAGCGCCCAGTTCACCGCAATTTCACCGTCGCTCGTACTCAGGTT
Source organism: Polaromonas sp. (assembly GCF_013817205.1). Classification (GTDB taxonomy): domain Bacteria; phylum Pseudomonadota; class Gammaproteobacteria; order Burkholderiales; family Burkholderiaceae_C; genus Polaromonas. The sequence continues at coordinate 4,269 of NZ_JACDDD010000117.1, read as the reverse complement.
GCCGCGCACCTTGACGGTTTCCACACGTTTGCCAGCACCCAGGCGCCAGATACCGTAGGCCTCACCTCCCTGGCGTATGCCGATACAGCTGTGCTGCGTCAGGTCGTGCGGCACCCGGGGCGCGCCGCGTTTGGCCAGGTAGGCTGGCGAGGCGCACAGCAGACGGCGGTTGGGCGCCAGCTTGCGGGCGATTACGCGCGCGTCCGGCGGCTCACCGAAACGCACGCAGACGTCAAAGGCGTCGTCGTCAGCTGGCGGCGGGTTGACTGTGAGCTGCAGCTGGATCTGCACTTCGGGATGAATCCTTGCAAAACCCGAAATCAGCGGCGCAATGTGGCTACGGCCAAAACCCAGGGTGGCGTTCACGCGCAGCAGGCCTTTGGGCGCGGCGACCGCGCTGGCTACTCGTTGCTCCATGTCCTCGATGTCGGCCAGGATGCGGCGCGCGTGTGTCAGGTAAAGCTCACCCTCGGGTGTCAGGCTGACACGCCGCGTCGTGCGGTTGAGCAGCTGAGCACCCAGGCGGGCTTCCATCTGGGCCAGGCGTTTGCTGACGGCGGGCGTCGTGACGTCCAGCTCACGAGCTGTCGCCGAAAAACTGCCGCAGCGCGCCAGCAGGCTAAAAAAAGCCATTTCGGACGGGGCGGAGGTGGGCGTGCTCATGGTGCTTATTATTAACTCAAAGTAAACAATAGGATAACTCCACACGCCGCTTTTGAACGCTGCAATCCGTAAAGTCATTGGCATTACATCAACCAAGGAAACCCCGTGAAAAGCTACAAGATCGCCTGCATCCCGGGCGACGGCATCGGCAAGGAAGTGATTCCAGCTGGCCAACAGGTGCTGCAAACGCTGGCCGCTGCAGAGAAGAAATTCAGTTTTGACTTCACATCTTTCGGCTGGGGCGGCGACTGGTTCCGCAAACACGGCGTGATGATGCCGGACGACGGGCTGAATGCGTTGCGCGGCATGGATGCCATCCTGTTCGGCTCTGCCGGCGACCCGCATATTCCCGACCACATCACGCTCTGGGGGCTGCGCCTGAAGATCTGTCAGGGCTTCGATCAGTACGCCAATGTGCGGCCGACCCGCATCCTGCCCGGCATTGACGCGCCGCTCAAGCGCTGCACAGCCAAGGACTTGGACTGGGTCATCGTTCGTGAAAACTCCGAAGGTGAATACGCCGGCGTCGGCGGCCGCGTGCACCAGGGTCATCCGATCGAGGTGGCCACTGACATGTCCATCCTGACGCGTGCGGGGGTCGAGCGCATCATGCGTTTTGCCTTCCGGCTGGCGCAGTCGCGCCCGCGCAAACTGCTGACCGTGGTGACCAAGTCCAACGCCCAGCGCCACGGCATGGTGATGTGGGACGAGATCGCGCTGCAGATAGGCAAAGAGTTTCCCGACGTGCGCTGGGACAAGGAACTGGTCGATGCCTGTACCGCTCGCATGGTGAATCGCCCCGCGTCGCTGGACACCTTGGTTGCCACGAATCTGCATGCCGATGTGCTGAGCGACCTGGCCGCTGCACTGGCGGGCAGCCTGGGCATCGCGCCCACGGCCAACATCGACCCCGAACGGCGCTACCCATCGATGTTCGAACCCATTCATGGCTCAGCCTTCGACATCATGGGTAAGGGGCTGGCCAACCCGGTTGGCACCTTCTGGTCCTGCGTGATGTTGCTCGACCACCTCGGCGAAAACACCGCAGCGCAGCGCCTGATGCAGGTCATTGAGCAGATCACCGCCGACACCTCGCTGCATACCCGCGATCTGGGCGGAAGTGCGACCACGGCGCAGGTGACCCAAGCCGTGTGCGAGCGCCTGTCGGGCGCCGGGGAAGTCCAGCGGCGCGCCGCCTGAAGCACGAATCGTGAATCAAGAGTTGATGAGAAGCCTTGCAAAGAGTCACTAAACCCAAAGGAGACAAAACCATGAAGAAGCTGATTTCCGTCCTGAGCCTCACCTTGCTGGCGCCATTTGCAGGCAATGCACTGGCCCACGCCTGTCCCGACAAGAATGTGATGTACTGGCAAGCCTTCCCGCCCGGCGGTGAATCTGACCTGTCGGCGCGCCACCAGCAGGTGGTTCTCAAGAAAAAGTGCCCGGCCATCGACACCATCATCCAGTACAAAGCCGGCGCCGGTGGCGCGTTGATGTGGTCGCAGATGAACCAGCTTCCACCCGATGGCTTGAACATTGTCGGGGTCAACCTTCCGCATATCGTGTTCCAGCCGATAGAGGGGGTGGTGCAGTACAAGACGGCCGATGTAACTCCGGTGTTCTGGTTCCACTTCACACCCGACGCGCTGGTAGTGCCAGAAAACAGCCCGTACAAAACTTTTGCCGAGTTCATTGCCGCGGCGAAGAAAGATCCCGGCAAGATGAGCCTGGGCGGCTCTGGCCTGAACTCTGCGAATCATGCCTCCCATGAGCGGCTGAACGCGGCCTTCGGCATCAAGAGCACCTACGTGCCGTACAAAGGCACGGGCGACATGGCGCTGGCGGTGGTTGGCAGCCAGATTGACGGTGCAGTGACCTACACCGCCTTTGCCATCAACAACAAGGGCAAGACGCGGGCGCTGGCCGTGGCCATGGAAAAACGCCACCCGCTGCTGCCCGATGTTCCCACGTTCAAGGAACTCGGCGTGGACTGGGTCGACGGCGCTTATCGCGGCATCGGCGTGCCCAAATCGACACCGCCTGAAGCACGCAAAAAGATTGCCGACATGTGGGCGGCTCTCAACAACGAGCCCGAGATGAAAGAGCTGGCTGCCAAAAGCGGCTTCGAGCTGGTCAATGTCAGCGTTGACCAGATGGACGCCTTCATGAAGGACAAGACCAAGCTGTACACCGAAGGCGCGCAGCGCTTGGGGCTGGGTAAAAAATAACGGGAGCTAGTCAACCGGAGAGGGGCGGCAATGCGCAAAATTCATTTTTGCGCGTCGCGGCCCAAATTCTTTTAGTCTTTGCCCCTTTTGATTGAGAGATCTTGTGAAGATTATCGACATCCGCGAATCCACGCGGTCCATTCAGTCCAGCATCCGTAACGCCTACATCGATTTTTCGAAAATGAACCTGAGCCTGGTGGCTGTGGTCACCGACGTGGTTCGTAACGGCAAACCCGTCATCGGCTATGGCTTCAATTCCAACGGCCGCTACGGCCAGGGTGGCCTGATCCGCGAACGTTTTGCGCCGCGCATTCTGGAGGCCGCGCCCGAAAGCCTGCGGGACGACGCCCGCGACAACCTCGATCCGCACAAAGTCTGGGCGGCCATGATGACCAATGAAAAACCAGGCGGCCACGGTGAACGCTCGGTGGCCGTTGGCACCATCGACATGGCTATCTGGGATGCGGTGGCAAAGATCGAAGGCGTGCCTTTGTATCAACTGCTGGCCGAGCGTTACGGCAACGGCACGCCACAGCGCAAGGTGTTTGTCTACGCCGCTGGCGGTTACTACTGGCCGGGGCAGGGAATTGAAGGCCTGGAGCGCGAGATGAAGAGCTACCTGGACCGCGGCTACTCGGTGGTCAAGAAAAAAATCGGCGGCGCCTCGCTGGCTGAGGACTGCAAACGCATTGAGGCCGTGCTCAAGCTGCTGGCACCAGGTCAGCGGCTGGCGGTGGACGCCAATGGCCGCTTCGACTTGAAGACCGCGATTGATTACGCCAAGGCGATGTCGCAGTACGATCTGTTCTGGTACGAAGAAGCCGGGGACCCGCTGGACTATGCCTTGCAGGCGGAGCTGGCGCAACATTACGACCAGCCTATGGCGACGGGTGAAAATCTTTTTTCAATGCAGGATGCGCGCAACCTGATCCGCTACGGCGGCATGCGTCCCGACCGCGACTGGCTGCAGTTTGACTGCGCGCTCAGCTACGGCCTGGTGGAATACCTGCGCACGCTGGACATGCTCAAGGAAAACGGCTGGTCGCCAGCGCGCTGCATTCCGCACGGTGGCCACCAAATGTCGTTGGCAATTGCCGCCGGCCTTGGGTTGGGCGGCAACGAAAGTTATCCAGATCTGTTTCAGCCCTATGGCGGCTTTCCCGATGGTGTGAAAGTAGAGAACAGCTTTGTGACCTTGCCCGAGTTGCCGGGCATCGGTTTTGAAGGCAAGGCCGATCTCTTCCAGGAAATGACCCGCCTGGCCAGCTAGCCCGGATATTTCACCAGTAGTCCGATGAGCACATGATTTGGGGCGCGCAGCGGCCGATGCGTGTCGTTCGTCGAATTGTCTGGGTACTGGATGGGTTTTGGCCAATTT
>NZ_JACDDD010000034.1 GCF_013817205.1 Polaromonas sp. | reverse complement strand
GGCCAGTCCGGCCGCAAGCGCGTCGGCGCCGGCGACCGGCGCGGCTGCAACCGTCGCTCCCACCGTCAGCGCGCCGGCCCCCACACCGACGCCCGTGAAAAAGCCAGTAGTGGTACCGCCACCCCCGCCAGAGCCCAGCCTGATCGATGAGTTGCTCGAAAACCCGCTGATTCTGGCCGGCGGCGCTGCCCTGCTGTTGCTGCTTGTGGGCCTGGCTGTCTACCGTTCGCGCCGGCATAAAAATGCGGTCGCCGTGGACAGCTCTTTCCTCGAAAGCCGGCTGCAGCCCGACTCCTTCTTCGGCGCCAGCGGCGGCCAGCGCATAGACACCAACGAGTCCAATGCCACTGGCTCGTCCATGGTGTATTCGCCGAGTCAGCTTGATGCAGCTGGCGACGTGGATCCGGTCGCCGAAGCCGACGTCTACCTGGCCTATGGCCGCGACCTGCAGGCTGAGGAAATCCTCAAGGAAGCCATACACGTCAGCCCGACCCGTATCGCCATCCACGCCAAGTTGATGGAAATTTATGCGAAGCGGCGCGATGCTGCAGCCTTTGCGGCCGTCGCCGCCGAAGCCTACAACCTGACCCGGGGCCAAGGTGTGGAATGGGCCCACATGGCCGAAATGGGGCGTGACCTCGACCCTGCCAACCCGATGTACCAACCTGACGGTCAACCACCGGCAGCGCTTGGCGCGGCGGTGGCGGCGGCGGGCCTGGCCACCACTTCCTTTGCCACCCAGACCACCCCACTACCGCCGCAGGCCGCTCCCGAGCCCGAAGCCTCAGCGGTTGACTTCGACCTGGACCTGGATTTTTCGCTGGGCGACGAAGAGGCAGCCCCATCAGCTCCCGCGCCTGCGCCGTTTGCACGCACCGAGCGGACGTTGGCAATGCCCACAGTGCCGCCAGCTGACCCTGTCGACAACGGCATGGACTTCAGCCCAGCCAGCTTTTCCATGCCACCGGTGGCTTCACCGACTCCGCCGGCGCCAGTGGCCTACGCCCCACTGCCTCCGATGGACGCCGGCCTGAGCTTCACCACCGACGAACCGGCCGTCACCACTGCGGCCACACCGCTGGACACCTCCGGCGGCATGCTCGAGTTCGACATGGGTGCCCTCTCGCTGGATCTCGACAGTCCGACCACAGAAAGCCAGAACATCGCCCCTGCCAACGTCCCTGCGCCCGCCATGGATGTGGACGACCCGCTGGAGACCAAGTTCGCGCTGGCCGAGGAGTTTCGCGCGATTGGTGACGATGACGGCGCGCGGTCCCTGGCCGAGGAAGTGATGGCCCACTCGAGTGGTTCACTCAAGGCCAAGGCCCAGGCTTTCCTGAACGCACTGGCCTGACACTTTTGCACCTTCTCCCTGGGAGCTGCCCGTGAGGATCGCTCTGGGCCTCAGTTACAACGGCGGCGCCTACGAAGGCTGGCAAAGCCAGCTTTCAGGCAAAACCGTGCAAGACCAGCTTGAAAAGGCGCTGGGCAAGTTTGCCGACCAACCGATCCGCACCCTTTGCGCCGGGCGCACCGATGCCGGCGTGCATGCGCTGATGCAGGTGGTCCACTTCGACACCCAACTCACGCGCGAACTGCCCTCCTGGGTGCGCGGCACCAATGCTTTTTTACCCCGCGATATCGCCGTGCAATGGGCACGCACCGTGCCCGGCGACTTCCACTGCCGCGGCAGCGCCACCAGCCGTCGCTACGCCTACGTGCTGCTGGAGTCGCCGGTGCGCCCCAGCGTCGAGGCGGGTCGGGTCGGTTGGGTCTATCGCCGGCTGGACGCTGCGGCGATGCGCGAAGCCATCACCCACCTGATTGGCGAACACGATTTTTCATCCTTTCGCGCTGCCCAGTGCCAGGCCAAAACACCGGTCAAGACACTGACGCGTATTGAGGTCTCCCAGCGGGCTGGCTACTGGCGGTTCGAGTTCGAGGCCAACGCCTTTTTACACCACATGATCCGCAACATCATGGGTTGCCTGCTCACCATCGGTCAGGGCCAGCAGCCACCCGGCTGGATGGCCGAGGTGCGGGACGCGCGACGCCGCGACGTGGCCGCGCCCACATTTTCGCCCGATGGCTTGTACTTTCTGGGGCCGCGTTACGAAGCCCGTTATGGTCTGCCGGAACGCACGTCAGCATATGATTGGTTGCCATGACCATGCACCGGACTCGTATCAAGATCTGCGGCCTGACGCGGGAAGAGGATGTGGACGCGGTGGTCGCAGCTGGTGCCGACGCGGTGGGTTTTGTGCTCTACGCCCCCAGCCCGCGCTACGTCAGCGCCGAACGCGCAGCCGAACTGGCCAGCCGCCTGCCCCCTTTTGTAACGCCAGTGCTCCTTTTTGTGAACGCATCCGCTCCTGAAATCATAGCTGCTTGCGCCCGCCTGCCAACGGCTTTGCTCCAATTTCATGGTGATGAATCGCCGCAGGCATGCCTTCAGTCAGGCCGGCCTTTCATGCGTGCCGCACGAATCCCCCTCGACGAAAACCCCGGCCATGGGAGTGTCGCTTTTGATCTCGTAAAATACGTGCAAGACTACAAAGAAGCCCAGGCCATCCTGCTCGACGCGCATGTCGAAGGTTATGGCGGCGGCGGAACAACATTCAATTGGTCACTTCTTCCTCCAAGCGTCAACGCTCACCTCGTTTTGTCTGGTGGACTCACACCTGCAAATGTGACCGATGGCATTTTGCAAGTCAGGCCGCGTTGTAAAACGCTGGCCGTTGATGTCAGTTCGGGCGTCGAGATTTCCGCTACCGGAGGGGCCACCCTCAAAGGAATCAAAAGCGCCGAAAAAATCAACCAGTTTGTTGCAGCCGTTCGCGCTGCCGACGAACAACTTGTGAAGAACAATGTACGACTACCAGCAACCTGACACGACAGGGCATTTCGGGATTTATGGCGGCAGTTTTGTCTCTGAGACACTGACCCATGCCATCAACGAACTGAAAGCGGCTTACGCCAAATACCAGCATGACCCGGAATTTCTGGCTGAATTCCATGCCGAGCTCAAGCACTTTGTAGGGCGCCCCTCTCCGGTTTACCATGCGGCCCGCATGAGCCGGGAACAAGGCGGCGCGCAGATTTACCTCAAGCGCGAGGATCTCAACCACACCGGCGCACACAAGATCAACAACACCATCGGCCAGGCCATGCTGGCCAAACGCATGGGCAAACCGCGCGTGATTGCCGAAACCGGCGCCGGTCAGCATGGTGTGGCCACGGCGACCATCTGCGCGCGCTACGGGCTGGAGTGTGTGGTGTACATGGGCAGCGAAGACGTCAAGCGCCAGAGCCCGAATGTTTACCGCATGAAGCTGCTGGGCGCCACCGTGGTACCCGTCGAATCCGGCAGCAAGACGCTGAAAGACGCGTTGAATGAAGCCATGCGCGACTGGGTCGCCAATGTCGACAACACTTTCTACATCATCGGCACCGTTGCAGGCCCCCACCCTTACCCAATGATGGTGCGGGATTTCCAGAGCGTGATCGGCGAGGAGTGCCTGGTGCAAATGCCCGATATGACAGGCGGCAAACAGCCCGATGCGGTGATTGCCTGCGTGGGCGGCGGCAGCAACGCCATGGGCATCTTCCACCCCTACATCGCCCACGAAAACACGCGTTTGATCGGCGTGGAAGCGGCTGGCGAAGGCATGGACAGCGGCAAGCACTCGGCATCGCTGCAGCGCGGCGTGCCCGGCGTGTTGCACGGCAACCGCACCTATGTGCTGCAAAACGAGGACGGCCAGGTGACCGAGACGCACAGCATCAGCGCTGGTTTGGACTACCCCGGCGTCGGGCCCGAGCATGCTTTTCTCAAAGACATCGGCCGCGCCGAATACGTCGGCATCACCGATGCCGAGGCGCTGTCGGCCTTTCACTACCTGTGCCGCACCGAAGGCATCATTCCCGCGCTGGAGTCCAGCCATGCCGTCGCTTATGCGATGAAGCTGGCCAAAACCATGCACCCCCACCAGTCCATCCTGGTCAACCTCTCGGGCCGCGGTGACAAGGACATTGGCACGGTGGCAGACCTCTCGGGCGCCGACTTTTATGACCGGCCGTCGATGCGCGGGCATGTCGTCAAAGGGGCATCAGCATGAGTCGTATTACTCCCACGTTTGATGCGCTGAAAGCGCAAAACCGCAAAGCCCTGATTCCCTACGTCACGGCGGGCTTTCCTTTCGCGGATATCACGCCAGAGATCATGCACGGCATGGTGGCCGGCGGGGCCGACGTCATTGAACTGGGTGTGCCATTTTCCGACCCGAGTGCCGACGGTCCTGTGATCCAGAAAGCCGGCGACAAGGCACTGGCGCTGGGCACAGGCCTGGTTCAGGTGCTGGAGATGGTGCAGCAGTTCCGACAGCAGGACAGCAAAACACCCGTGGTGCTGATGGGTTATGCCAACCCCATCGAAGCCTACGACATCAAACGCGGCAAAGACAGCTTTGTGCGCGATGCGTCGGCAGCCGGCGTGGACGGCATTCTTGTCGTGGACTACCCGCCCGAGGAATGCCAGGCCTTTGCCGCCACCCTGCGCGCGCACCAGATAGACCTCATATTCCTGCTGGCCCCCACCTCCACCGCCGCCCGCATGGCGCAGGTGGCCCAGGTCGCGAGCGGTTATGTGTATTACGTCTCGCTCAAGGGTGTAACGGGCGCCGGCACGCTGGACCTGGGCGCGGTGGAGGCCATGCTGCCGCGCATACGTGAACATGTCAGCATCCCGGTCGGTGTCGGTTTCGGCATACGCGACGCTTCCACCGCGGTAGCGATCAGCCGTGTCGCTGACGCCGTGGTCATAGGCACCCGCATCATCCAGTTGTTGGAGGACCAACCACGCGACAAGGCCGCTGCTGCGGTGCGTGATTTTCTGGCAGGAATACGCCAGGCGCTAGATGAATCGACAGCCCCGGCGAAGCGCGCATAATCCCCTTTCTTTACGGCTTTCCCCTCCAGGATTCCCCCCTCAAGGACTGACCCATGTCTTGGCTAGAAAAACTTCTCCCCCCCAAAATCACCCCCACCGACCCGACCGAGCGCCGCAGTGTGCCCGAAGGCCTGTGGGTCAAGTGCCCCAGCTGTGAAGCGGTGCTGTACAAGACCGACCTGGAGAAAAACCAGAACGTCTGCCCGCAGTGCAGCCACCACCACCGCATGGACGCCCGGGCCCGGCTGGACAGCTTTCTGGACCCGGAAGGCCGTTATGAAATCGGCCAGGAAGTGCTGCCTGTCGATCCGCTCAAGTTCAAGGACAGCCGCAAATACCCCGAGCGCCTGAAGGAGGCGCTGGAAAACACTGGCGAGACCGATGCCCTGATCGTCATGGGCGGCGCGGTGCACAGCATAGGCGTGGTGGTGGCCTGTTTTGAGTTTGACTTCATGGGCGGCAGCATGGGCAGCGTGGTGGGCGAGCGCTTTGTGCGCGGCGTGCATGCCGCCATCGAGCAGAAAGTGCCGTTTATCTGCTTCACCGCCACCGGCGGCGCACGCATGCAGGAAGGCCTGCTTAGCCTGATGCAAATGGCAAAAACCAATGCCTCCCTGACGCGTCTGGCCAAAAAAGGCCTGCCTTACATCAGCGTGCTGACCGACCCGACCATGGGCGGTGTCAGTGCCGGCTTCGCCTTTGTCGGCGACATCGTGATTGCCGAGCCGAAAGCACTGATCGGTTTTGCCGGCCCGCGTGTCATTGAGTCCACCGTGCGCGTGACGCTTCCGGAAGGGTTTCAGCGTGCCGAGTTTTTGCAGACCAAGGGCGCGGTTGATTTCATCTGCGACCGCAGGGAACTGCGCAAGACCGTGGCCAACTCGCTGGCCATGCTATTGCGCCAGCCGACCGACGCGGTCCTGTAAGCGCGGGCTCCCGGCGAGAGCCAGGTTTGCTATCAAAACAGGAGCTGTTCACGCCCGACAGACGGGGGCTGAAGCCCTATTTGACCCAAATTCTGGACAACCGGTTGGCGGTGCTGCCGGCCGTGCAGCCACAGCGCGTGCAGGGGGTAACAGGATCGTGGGAAGATGCTGCATCACCACCCGCGTTTCGTGAAACCATCCCCCGCACCGATGCCTGAAGCCCTGACTCTTTCCTCGCTGCCGCTGTTCCCGCTGGGGACGGTGCTGTACCCCGGCGGCCTGCTGCCGCTGCGGATTTTCGAGGTGCGTTACCTCGACATGATCAGCAAGTGCCACAAGACCGGCGCGCCGTTTGGTGTGGTGGCGCTGACCCAGGGCTCGGAAGTGCGCAAGCCCGGCGACGGCCTGAGCGGCGACCGCTTTGCCACCGAGGCCTTTCACACGGTGGGCACACTGGCCACCATCACCAGCTACGCCGTGCCGCAGCCGGGCCTGATGGTGATCCGCTGCAGCGGCGCCCAGCGCTTCGAAATTTCCAGCCATGAAAAGCTCAAACATGGCCTGTGGATCGCCGACGTCACCCGCCTCGACGACGACCAGCGGGTCTTGGTGCCGGACGATCTGCGCGGCGCGGCCAACGCGCTGGGCAAGCTCATCAAAAGCCTGCAGGAGCGCAACATGCCGGCCGACCAGATGCCGCTGGAGGCGCCCTACCAGCTTGACGACTGCGGCTGGGTTGCCAACCGCTGGTGCGAACTGCTGCCCATGCCGGTCGAGCTCAAGCAGCGCCTGATGCAGCTCGACAACCCGCTGGTGCGGCTTGAACTGGTCAGCGACATCCTCGAAAAAACCGGCATCGCGTTGTAGCAGTTGCGCCGCCCCGGCGCGGGCGACAAGGCAGCCTAAAATCAGCGGTTTGACATTCGGCCCGCACCTGCCGGCCTGCCCTCTTTCCTCGAGAACCCTTTCAATGTCCAACACGCCAACCAGCCCCGCGGCCACGCCCGCGCACGACGACAACCAGCTCATGGCCGAGCGCCGTGACAAGCTGCGCCTGATGCGCGAGCAGCAGGCCGGCGGCCAGGGTGTGGTCTTTCCCAACGACGTCAAACCGGAACACCGCGCCCAGGCGCTGTTTGCGCAGTACGACGGCAAGAGCAAGGAAGAGCTGGAGCCGCTGGCTGTCACGGTCAGCGTGGCCGGCCGCATGATGCTCAAGCGTGTGATGGGCAAGGCCAGCTTCGCCACGCTGCAGGACGCATCTTTCGGGCCCTCCGGCGGCCGCATCCAGGTCTATATCAACAACGAAGGTGTCGGCGAGGACGTGCATAACGCCTTCAAACACTGGGACCTCGGTGACATCGTGTCTGCAACCGGCACGCTGTTCAAGACCAAGACCGGCGAGCTGTCGATCCATGCCACCGGCATCCGACTGGTCACCAAAAGCCTGCGGCCGCTGCCTGACAAGTTCCACGGTGTGGCTGACCAGGAGGTCAAGTACCGCCAGCGTTATGTCGACCTGATCACCGATGTGGACGCGCGCCAGCGTTTTGCCGCACGCAGCAAGGCAGTCTCGACCATGCGCAGCTTCATGGTGGACAACCAGTTTCTCGAAGTCGAAACCCCGATGCTGCACCCGATCCCGGGCGGCGCCAACGCCAAGCCCTTTGTCACGCACCACAACGCGCTGGACCAGCAGATGTTTCTGCGCATCGCTCCCGAGCTCTACCTCAAGCGCCTGATCGTCGGCGGCTTCGAGCGTGTGTTCGAGATCAACCGCAGCTTCCGCAACGAAGGCATCAGCGTGCGGCACAACCCCGAGTTCACCATGATGGAGTTTTACGCCGCGTGGTGGAACTACCAGGACTTGATGACCTACACCGAAGCGCTGATTCGCCACGTCGCCACGCAGGTCGCGGGCGGCACGGTGCTGAGCTACCAAGGCAAGACGGTGGATTTGAGCCAGCCCTTCGAGCGCCTGACCATCCGCGAAGCCATCCTCAAACACACCGAGGCCGGCACCCATGTCGACGATGCCGCCTGGTTGGTCGCCACGCTGAAGAAAATGGGCAAGTTCAGCGCCAAGGACAAACTCGACAGCCGCTCACTGCCTAGCCTGCAGGTCATGTATTTTGAAGAGATGGTCGAGGAAAAGCTCTGGCAGCCGACCTTCATCATGGAGCACCCGACCGAGATCTCGCCGCTGGCCCGTGCCAATGATGCACGGCCGGAAGTGACCGAGCGCTTTGAGCTCTACATCACCGGCCGCGAATTCGGCAACGGCTTCAGCGAGCTCAACGACGCCGAAGACCAGGCCGCACGTTTCCTCGCGCAGTCCGACGCCAAGGACGGCGGCGACGAGGAAGCCATGCACTTCGACGCCGACTACGTGCGTGCCCTCGAATACGGTATGCCGCCCACCGGCGGCTGCGGCATCGGCATCGACCGCTTCATGATGTTGCTGACAGACAGCGCCAGCATCCGCGACGTGATCCTGTTTCCGGCGTTGCGGCGCGAGGCTTGAGGGCGACGGGGACCCGGTTGAAAAAGCGCGTTTTCAGGCCTGATCAGTCGCGCCGACCGGCCCCCGCACCAACTTGATCCGCTTCGCAGGGTGCACTGAGGCTTTTGCTGTAGAACCCGGACGGATCGAAGCAACAAACGCGTTTTTTGCCCGAACTCAGCATGTCGCAGGCATCGCTTATCCGGCTTTGACGGGTTTTTGCCTGTTTTGCGGACTCTATCCAGTGCACCCAATCGATCCGGGCAAGGGTTGTGGTGGCATCCCACGTGGCCTTGGCATCTGGGGTCGAGGCAAGCGCTTGACGGAAGTCTTGTGGAAGATCAGGCTCCGGCTCTTTCGCCACAGAGGAAAGCTCCAGCGTGACCATGTCTCCCGTTACAGCGCCAGAAGCTTCGAGCAGCGTTTTGTCGACCTTGAGCCAATGACTCAGCTGACCGTCTGGCTCCAGCGTGGCACGGAATGGATGGCCATTGATGGTGCCCTCTACACTCGTTCGGCCTCGCCGGGGGAGCTTTTCACTTGCAGTTTTTGGCAAAACAAGAAAGGCCCATGCGGTCTCCTTGCCCGCGCTGTCTACCCGAAGCAGCTTTGCCTTGAAGCGCGATTTTGTGGAGGCTTTTGTCATTGATCTTCCTGAAGGCGCGACGTTCGGGCGCCGGAGAAATAGGGAAGCGCGAAGAGATACAAGCCGGTCAGCAGTTGCAGAAACAAGGGCGGCAGCGGCGAGTAGGTCACCCACGGCGATGGCTCACCCGGCTCCAGCGCCCTGGCCGCGAAGTTGGCGAGCACGGCGAGCGTGAAGACGATCGACAGCCAGCGATGGCTTTGCCGCATCCAGTGGTTCCAGCTCATGGCTGCTCTCTCGCGTGAGGTCCTGCCGTGCGCTCAATCATTTTCCACCCGTTGCCGGACGGATCACGAAAGCCCGCGTCCACAGAGCCATAGCGGCTGATCGGTTCCTGCGTGAACTCCACCCCGCTTTCGCTCAGCCGTTCATAAGCCTTGCGGCAGTCATCGACCACCAGCACCAGCGGCGGCATGGCACCTTTGGCGACCAGCGCGTGCAACGCCTGGGCAGTTGCGGCGTCATGGACTGGCGGCCCCGGCTTGAACAAACCGAGCTGGAACGAGGATTGGTCCGGCAATTGCAGCGTCAGCCAGCGGTAGTCGCCATTGCGCACGTCGGTATGCACGCGAAAGCCCAGCTTGCCAACATAAAAAGCCAGCGCCTCGTCCTGGTCGCGCACATACAGACCGGCCACATCTACATATTGAGTCATCACACCTCCGTCGATTGGATTGAAGAAGGCACCGCACAGGCCTGGAAAAACCGGAAAGGTCTGCTCAGCGCACCCCCAGGTTTTTACCCGCAGTCCTTTCCCGCCGCTTCTCCGAAACTGCGGACTTGAGGTCCGGGCGATGCGCGGCGCGTGCAACGCACTCGGGCACATACGCCCGTCCATGAGGCGTCGTGCGCTCGCGCGCACGGAAAGCGGCCGGATTCTCGCCGGTTATATCGCGAAAGATGCGCCCAAAGCTGCCTATGCTCTTCCAGCCGGTTTCAAGCGCGATCTCTGTAATCGGCAAATCAGTATCGCGCAGCAGGGCGGCGGCCCGCTCGATGCGGCGCGTGAGCAGGTAGCGGTGCGGAGGCAGACCAAACGCCTGCTTGAACGAACGGGCGAAGTGTGCCGGCGAAACTGCGCCCACCAGCGCCAGGCGGGCGACAGGCCAGTCCTCGTGTGATGCTGCGTCCATTCGGTCCCTGGCGCGCAGCAGCCTGCGCAACAGTCCGGGGCTTTGGCTCACAGCCCCACCCACAGGTCAGCCTTCACAGGGTAGGCCACACGGCGACCACGCCGTAAAGATGCACCAGGCCGATGAACAGGCAGATGCCCGACGAAACCAGCCAGAAGGTGCGGGAGTTCTCGGGGAAGGCCGGATAGAGCAATGGGAAAGCCACGGCGCGGCCCAGGTAAACAGCGCAAATGGCGGGAAGAGCCAGCTTCCTCAGGGGCAAGGGATCGATCACACCGGCACCGCCCAACGCATAGGCCGCCCACACCAGGAGGACCCCAGAGATGGCGAGGGTGACCAGTGTAGGCTGCAGCGTGCCCGCCTCGACAGCCCGCGCCATTTTTTCGCCCGCGCCCATGAAGCGGTAGGCTGGCGCGCCCCACACAATACAAGCGAGATGCGCCAGTGAAGCGGTAGCGCTGAGAATGGCGCCGAGGATGAGGGCTTGGGTACCGGTCATGGGCATGGGGTGGGGGCGAAGGTTACCCTAAAGATTTGAGATGGGAGTCGGCTCCCGACTTGCCGGGTATTTGTCCGTATTGTCCTCTCGGTTGAGGGAGTCTCCGGGGCTGCGCGCCGGTTCGCTGACATGAAGAAAATTTGTGTACGGGTCCCGGGGTGGCGCGATGGCGATCGATTTTGATAGGTGACCGACGTTTCCACGGTGGTAGGCGCCATGGGAGATCAGATGCAGAAGCACTTCTTCACGGTTCAGGTTTTTGGGGGCTGAATGATCTTGGCCGCTCAATCAGATCCATGTCGTTGACAGAATCTTCCGGGCTCACCTCTTCCGGTGAGCTACACGGCTACAACGCTACCGGAACGTGGCGGATGTGACACCTGACCACAAGCTCTCGCAGATTACTGGATGTGCATCCTATGCATCAACTCAGGTTAACGAGTATCCGATTGGCTCGTTGCATTCGCCAGTTGGGTAAGCAGTCTGCAAGACCGGAGTTGTTTTCCCTGTCAATGGCTCTGGACGCTCAGTGCACGAGCCTGCACCTCAAAATGGTTGTCCCAGTACGCGCTGCGGCCGCAAAGGAGCTGCCAAAGGCTCGACGCGCCATATGCGAAGAAGAAAAGTAGCCCCCAACGCCCGTATTGCCGAACATGAACACGCTCATGCGGGCCGATAAGTCGCAGCTCTTCACTCGTCACTGCGAGGATGACATGTCCGAAAACGATGCCACGAAACGGAAGCCTGCGCGCGAGCTTGCCGCAGTCCACTTGGCTTTCGCGGTAAGTGACTTCCAGCGCGCCGGAGGACCACCTGGCCCGCCCCCCCGCCAGCAAGGGAATGCAGGCAAGCACCAGACCAAGGACCGAGCAGGGCGAAGCCCACAGCAAGCTCATGATGTCAAGCCAATGCTTCATGACGGGGTCTGACGTTGGGGCGAAACGGGGGCCCAAGGCGTCCACCTTGGGCGACCGGTTGCGATGCTGTGCGAAATCACCTGCGGCTCACTTCCGGAGACCCTGTGTGATGCAGCAACTGTGAAGACGATGCGCCGCCCAGGATGGGCGGTGGCGCGCTCAGCCTTGATTCACGGGCGTGCCGGCGCGCCTGCGTCGTGTCGCGACCGGGGCGTTCGCCGCAGCAGCAGCCTCGGCACGCTTGCTGGCGTGATTGCGGTACCACTTGGCGGCCAGGCCGGAGGTGACGGCGAGAACAATGAGTTTGCGTAACATGTGCGCGACTCCTTAAAACACCCCGAACAGCATCAGAAGAATGACGACGGTGACGGGAACACCGAGTAACCAGGCGATGACGGGCATTTGTTTTCTCCAAAGTTGATTCAAGGCCCAAAAGATAAGTGCGCTCTTTTGCCAGCAGTGCGGGAGGTGGCCCCAAGCACAGGTAGGGCCACACCTACATACCGGGGACACCGCAAGCGCTTGGGAAACCGGCCCTGAAAGCTGCCGCAGTCACACCGGCATGAAAAACTCTACAAATATTTCTTCCGCGGCCTGATCACCCTGCCCCCCCTTGGCACTGGCGCTGTACCTCCTTTCCATCTTCCTGGCCTGGACGGAAAAACTCACGCTATGGGTGCTCGGCCCCCTCATCGGCGGCTTTTATATTCCGGGCATGGGCTTGGTGTCAGGCGTGCTGATTATTCTGTTGATCGGCTACATAGCCTCCGAGCCGAAAGCCCGCCGCCTGTTGACTATCGTCGAGTTGCCCTTCACCAACCTGCCGGTGGTCAAAAGCATCTACAGTTCGCTCAAGAGTTTTGCCGACTATTTTTCACCGTCAGGCAGACCCGGTGAACAAAGCGTGGTGATCCTGCGCGTGCCCGCCACCCGCTGAAAATTGTCGGGCCCGTCACTCGGATAGGCCTCGTTGATCTACCCCTTGAATTTCTGTCAAGAACAGGCAAGCAAAAAAAACGGGGCACTGGGCCCCGTTTCGCTTTTTCAGTGCGCCTGGCGCGACGGGCCGGGTCCCCGGCCGGCAATGTGCCGGAAGGTAATGCGGCCCTTGCTCAGATCGTAAGGCGACAGTTCCAGCGACACCTGGTCGCCAGCAAGGATGCGGATGTGGTTCTTGCGCATCTTGCCAGAGGTGTAGGCGACCAGCTTGTGGCCGTTGTCCAGCGTCACGCGAAAGCGCGAGTCGGGCAGCACCTCGTTGACCAGCCCGTGCATTTCAATCAGTTCTTCTTTGGCCATAATGTAGCTCCTTGGAAATTGGAAAAATATCTGTGCGGGTGGGCAAGCTCAGGCGCAAGCCGGCGCCGAGCGTTCGTGGATCCAGCCCAGCGCGTGTTCGGTGGCGTAATGGACAGCTGCAGAGGCACTGTCAAACAGCCCGCTGAAGCGCATCACGCGGTCATGCGTGGCACTGCCGCGCCCGGACCGGATGGACACGGAGGCGACGTAACAGCCTTCGCCCTGTGGCTTGGCCAGCGGTGAGACAAGGTACTTGCCCACCGAAATGTGGTTGTGATCAATCGTCATAAAAGTCTTTGCCGGGTATGTTTCCCGGCTTGATGAAAGGAGAAATAAACGGCTTGCGAGCAAGCCAACGGGTATCCGGTTCTGCCTGCCCGGCCTGGAAGGACCGGGTAGGTGAGCCTTGAGTGGGCACCGTTGGGAAAAGTGCTCGTCAGGAAATGGGACCGTGCGGTGGGGGTTCAATGCTGTGTTGGCACCGAAGGCACTGTCAAATTTCTGTGATTTTCGGGCTCTGAGAAGCGCCGCGTTTGAGAAGGAAGCCAGAGGTATGGGACTTCGTTGAAAAAAGCTGATGCGTTACCGAAGCTTTCATTGTAACTGTTGTTGGGCTTTCCTGCAGGGGTGCGCGAATCTTGCCCGCCCAAGCTGCCGATTGTGGAAAAACCCCTACAACAGACTGTCGCCAAAACGCCCACACTGAAAACTCATCGCCGTCGCGAACGGTTTCAACCTGGCGGACCGCATGGCACGCCGCACTGACACAGAGGACCCCCGCATGCAAGTTCAAGTCAACACCAACCACAGCATTGAAGGCCGCGAGGCACTGGAGCGCTGGGCCCAAGCCGAAGTCAGCCAGACACTGCAGCGCTTCAGCCAGGAAATCACCCGTGTGGGAGTCCATCTGAGCGACGAAAACAGCGGCAAGGCCGGCGCCTCGGACAAACGCTGCCTGATGGAAGCCCGTCTGGCCAACCATTCGCCGATCGCCGTGACGCACCATGCCCCAGGGATTGACGAAGCCTTTCGCGGCGCGGAAGGCAAGCTCAAACGCGCGCTTGACAGCACACTGGACCGGCTGAAACAGCACCGCGACCGCGATTCGATCCGCAAAGACACGTCCGCGCTGACCCAGCCTGAATAAGCGGCAGCAGCGTCTAACGCTATCAAATTTATAGCTATCAGCGCTTTCCACACGGGGGCTGGAGGCTCAATAAGCTTGCAGGCTCTCCGCACCAGCCCATGCCGCGAACCGACCTTGGCTTGTCCCGAGCTTGCCGAAGGGCTGGGCCACAGGCCCAGCGACCCCCGCGGGGACGGCGAGGTATGCGGAGCGAGCGAGCGGTGGGGCTCTTCAATCCAGCAGGGGTCCCTTGGGCCGCAGGGAGTTGCATGAAGTAAAGGCCCGGGGGGATCTACTTCTGATGTAACTGCAGGATCCGGCTCATGGCCATGCCGGCCGCCGCAGTACGCGTCTCCACGCCCAGTTTGGCAAACACCCGCTCCAGGTGTTTTTTCACCGTCATGGGGCTGGTGCCCAGGATGTCGCCGATATCGCGGTTGATCTTGCCCTTGACCACCCAGTAAAGCACCTCGGCTTCGCGTGCCGTGAGTTTGAAGCTCAGGCTCATGGCCTGGATCACGGTGTCGTCGGATTCCTCGCGCATGATGATCAGCCAGTCGCCTCCTCCTTCACTATCGCCGGTCCGCTGGTGCAGGCGAAAGGTCAGGCGGCGAGCCACTGAGACGGCGCTCTCGCACACCAGGCGCGGCGGCTCGATCTGGCGTTCGGCATCCGCCAGGTTGCGCCGCAGCCAAGCCAGCACGGCTTCAGGTGTTTGCGGCGCGCTGGTCCCATAGTAGGCCAGCAGCAGGTCACGGGCCAGCGGTGTCTGCCACATCAGTTTGCCGTCGCTGACACGCACCGTGATGGTGGCGTAACCAAAAGCGTCGAGCGCATTGCGTGCCTGGCGCTTCTCGCGCGCGCTTTGCAAGTGCACGCCGATGCGTGCCAGCACTTCCTTGGGCTTGATCGGTTTGGTCACATAGTCCACGCCGCCCGAATCCAGCGCAGCGACCAAATATTCGGTCTCGGTCAGCCCGGTCATGAAGATGATGGGAATATGCGCAGTGCGCGCATCGGCCTTCAGGCGTTTGGCGACCTCGAAACCATCCATACCGGGCATCATGGCGTCGAGCAGCACGATGTCAGGCAGGGCCTGCGCGGCGCGCTGCAAGGCGGCTTCGCCATGCGTGGCGATCAGCACGGTGAAACCGGATTCGTCGAGCGCATCGTGCAATACCGAGAGGTTGTCGGGCACGTCATCGACGATCAACACCACGTCGCTGTTGGCGCGGTCCAGCGTCTGCGCGAGCGCGCGATTATTCATGTCGGCACCTCGCTGAGCTGCTGGCTCATGGTCTCAAACTGGAACTGGCGCGCCAGAGAGCGCATCTCGGCAGCAAAACCGGCGCTTTGCGGCTGGGCTTTTTCAATCTCGTCGAGCGTATTCATGATGCCGCGAAAATAACCGAGGTTGACGACCGCGCGCAAGGCGTCGAGCTGCGCCACCGGCGGGTAGATGCGCGGCGGTGCCGCAGCTGCCGGCACTTGCACCGGTGCTTCCAGCCAAAGCAGTTGCAGGCGCCGCTCCAGCCAGTCCAGCAGTTCGCTGTGGCGCACCGGCTTGAGGATGAAGTCTTCCAGCCGGACACCGACATCGTTGTCCAGGCCCTTGTCGAAAGCATTCGCCGACACAATGGCCAGATGAACATCGGCGTGCCCTGCTGCCCGAACGCGGCGCAGAGTCTCCCATCCGTCGATGCCCGGCATGGCCAGGTCCATCAGGATCACTTCAGGCCGGTAGCCCGCGGCCAGCAAATCCAGGCAGTCGTGGCCGCTGGCCGCCGTGCGCAGCTCGAAACCCAGCGGCCCCAGCACATTGACCAGCAGCTCGCGGTCGGCTTCTTCGTTGTCCACCACCAGCACGTGCCGCCGCGCTCCGGCATATCCGTAACGCGCCTTGTGGGCGCGGGAGGTTGGCACAGGCAGCGCCGCGCCGGGCGCCAGCCGGACTTCGGGCAAAAACAGCTTGACGCGGAACACCGAACCGACATCGGGCGTGCTGGCCACCGTCAACTCGCCGCCCATCAGATCCGTCAGCATCTTGGCAATCGTCAGGCCCAGCCCCGCACCGGGCGCCGCAGGACCGGGTGTGGAGGCGCGCGTGAAGGGTTCAAAAATGCGCTCAATCTCCTGCGGCGACAGGCCGGGTCCGGTGTCTTCAATCTCGATGTGAGCCATCTCGCGTGCGTACTTCAGGCGCAGGCTGATGCGCCCCGCAGAGGTGAACTTGACGGCGTTGCCCAGCAGGTTGATCAGGATTTGACGCACGCGTTTTTCATCGGCGCGCACCACCACGGGCAGGCTGCCTTCGGACTCGAAGTGAAACTCCAGGCCCTTGGCCTGCGCTTCGAGCTCGAACATGCCGGTCAGCTCCTGCACAAAGTCGGTGAAGTGCATGGGTTTGACCTTGAGCGTGAGTTTTCCGCTTTCGATGCGCGCGATGTCCAGCGTGCCCTCGATCAGCGACAGCAGGTGTTCACCGCCACGCTTGATGACCCCGACGGCCTGCTGACGGTGCGGCGGAATAGAGGTGTCTTCACCCATCAACTGCGCATAGCCAAGAATGCTGTTAAGCGGCGTACGCAGCTCGTGGCTGATCGCGCTGATATAGCGGCTCTTGGCCTGGTTGGCGAGATCGGCCACGCGTTTTGCCTGCTGCAGAGCCTCGTCGGTCTGGCGGTGCGACTCGATCTCTTTCATCAGCAAATGGGTCTGGCGGTTGGACTCTTCCTGCGCCACCTGTCGGCTTTTGTGCGCCAGCACCAGCCACCAGGCGACCAGCCCGGCGATCACCAGCAGTGCCATGTAGGCTTTCAAAAA
Organism: Polaromonas sp.; assembly: GCF_013817205.1. Taxonomy (GTDB): domain Bacteria; phylum Pseudomonadota; class Gammaproteobacteria; order Burkholderiales; family Burkholderiaceae_C; genus Polaromonas. Next base: position 20,071 of record NZ_JACDDD010000034.1, on the reverse strand, counting down.
TCCAGAGCGAAGCGTCGGTCCGGACGTCGCCTGCAACTCCAGCAACGCGCGCATTTCCTGGTGGTAGAGCAGGCCAAACACGCTGGCCAGCAGCGGCACGATGACCAGCATCAGGAGCAGGAAATGCCCCAGGCCGGTATCCAGATAAGGCCAGATTCGGCGCGGCAGCAGCCAGCGCAACGTGGCCGACCACTGGGCAGAGAGACTGGCCTGCGGTTTGCATAAATCGCCGCAGCGCGCATCCAGCGTACAGCACAGCGAGCAGATCGGCCCCTGATAGGCCGGGCAATGCGCCATGTCCGGACCTTCGTAGTCGCGCTCGCAGATCACGCAGCGCTTGAGCGCATAGGGTTTGTAGTTGCCTTGGGCATCGGCCTCTGAAGCTTCCCCCTGGCGGGCAATGTAATAGCGCCCTTTGGTGGCCCAGGCAATCAGCGGCGAAGTCACAAAAGCCGTACCCAATGCAATGACCGCCGAAAACGCCTGTGCCGTGCGGCCAAACAGACCCAGGTGGGCCGCCACCGACAGCACCGAGGCCAGCGCCATCGCGCCAACACCAACCGGGTTAATGTCATACAGGTGAGCGCGCTTGAACTCGATTCCCTTGGGCGACAGGCCCAGCGGCTTGTTGATGACCAGGTCGGCCACCACCGCCATCATCCAGGCAATCGCGATGTTGGAGTACAGACCCAGTACGTCGCCAAGGGCCTGAAACACATTCATCTCCATCAGCATGAAGGCAATCAGGGTGTTGAATACCACCCACACCACCCGTCCCGGATGGCTGTGTGTCAAACGCGAGAAAAAGTTGGACCAGGCGAGTGATCCCGCATAAGCATTGGTGACATTGATCTTGAGCTGCGAGATCACCACAAACAGCGCCGTGGCAGCCACCGCCCAGCCGTAGTTCGGAAACACGTATTCATAAGCGGCGAGGTACATCTGGTTGGGATCCACCGCCCGATCCAGCGGCACCATATGCTGGATCGCCAGGTAAGCCAGAAACGCACCGCCCAGCATTTTGACCACCCCGAGCAACACCCAGCCCGGCCCGCCGGCCAGCACGCCAGCCCACCAGCGGCGGCGATTGAGCGGTGTCCGGACGGGCATAAAGCGCAGGTAGTCGGCTTGCTCCCCCATTTGGGTGATCAGGGCGATGCCCACCGTCAAAGCAGCACCAAACAGGTGCAAATCAAAGCCAGAGTTGGCGCCTTTTTCACCTCTATAGTGCGTTATTCCTGCAAAGGCCCCGGGGTCACGCACCAAAACATAGACAAATGGCACGACCAGCATGATCAGCCACAGCGGCTGCGTCCACATCTGAAAGCGGCTGATGACAGAGACGCCGTAGGTCACCATCGGAATCACCACCAGCGCGCAAATCAAGTAACCCCAACTCGGTGGAATACCCAGCGCCAGCTCCAGCGCATAAGCCATGACCGCAGCTTCGAGCGCAAAAAAGATGAAGGTGAAAGAGGCATAGATCAGCGAGGTCAAGGTTGAGCCGATGTAGCCGAATCCGGCGCCGCGCGTCAGCAGATCCATGTCCACGCCGTAACGCGCGGCATAAACGCTGATCGGCAAGCCGGCCATGAAAATGATCAGTCCGGTGGCCACAATCGCCCAGAAGGCGTTGGTGAAGCCATACTGCACCAGCAAGGTGGCGCCAACTGCTTCCAGGATCAGAAACGAAGCCGCGCCGAAAGCGGTGTTGGCGACGCGCCATTCAGACCAGCGGCGAAAACGCTGGGGCGTGAAGCGCAGCGCGTAGTCCTCCATGGTTTCGCTGGCGACCCAGCTGTTGTAATCGCGCCTGACCTTGATGATGCGTTGCACCGGTGCTTCGCCATCGCCGGCGGGCACGGGCGCGGGGGCCCACGGGGGCACGGCCTGCGCAGGCAGGGGAAGCGGTGCGGCGGGGGTGTCCATGGGTGGGTGTCAATACGTCATCAGGCGGATCTGCTGAAGTGCAGATTCCATGCCACAGAGGGAAAACCAGCGCCACGCGCTCAATTCCTTTGGCACCATTCTTGCTGCCCGGCACACGCACCCCTGCCGCAGCCGCCCCCGGAGAGACCATGGAATTGACCCCAAGAGAAAAAGACAAGCTGCTGATCTTCACCGCCGCCCTGCTGGCCGAACGGCGCCAGGCGCGAGGTCTCAAGCTGAACTACCCGGAAGCCGTGGCACTGATCAGCGCCGCCGTGATGGAAGGTGCGCGCGATGGCAAGACTGTTGCCCAGCTCATGAGCGATGGCCGGACAATTTTGACCCGCGCCGACGTGATGGACGGTATCGCCGAGTTGATTCCGGACATCCAGGTTGAAGCCACCTTTCCCGACGGCACCAAACTCGTCACCGTTCACCAGCCGATTGTCTGAGCCCACCGACCTTGACAGGGACTTTCATGAACTTTCAAAACGCTCTCAAAATCATAGCTGTTTGCGCAATTTCTACGGGGGCTACAGCCGTATTTGCCCATGAAGGCCACGCCATAGCAGGCACGCATTGGCATGCCACCGACGTCTGGGGTTATGTGGCTGCGGCGTGTGTGCTGGCGCTGGCCATCTGGCTGTCGCGCGGCGACAAGTGAGGCGGCCATGATTCCCGGCGAACTGCTCACCGACGGCCCCGACCACGAACTCAACACTGGGCGGCGCACGCTGACCGTGGTGGTGCAGAACAGTGCCGACCGGCCGATCCAGGTCGGCTCGCACTACCACTTTGCCGAGACCAACGGCGCCCTGGCCTTCGACCGCCCCGCCGCGCATGGCATGCGGCTCAACATCGCCTCCGGCACGGCTGTGCGCTTCGAGCCGGGCCAGCAGCGCACGGTGGAGCTGGTGGACTTCGCCGGTGAAAGAAAGATTTACGGCTTTCGCGGCCTCATTCAAGGAAAGCTTTAATGCCCCCACGTTCATCACTTCGTGTAATCACTGCCCCCCGCGGGGGCGCTGGCCTCCCTTGGGGCGGCCCTACGGGAGTCCGGTAATGGCAACTATTGGACGCCGCGCTTACGCAGAAATGTTCGGCCCCACCGTGGGCGATCGCCTGCGCCTGTCCGACACCGACCTGCTGATTGAGGTCGAGGCTGACTACACCCTGCGCGCCGGCAGCTACGGGGAGGAAGTGAAATTCGGCGGCGGCAAGACGATTCGCGACGGCATGGCGCAGTCGCAGCGCACCAACGCGCCGAAGGCGGGACTCGGAGACAGCACCGGAGGTGCTGTGGACTGCGTGATGACCAACGCGCTGATCGTCGACCACTGGGGCATCGTCAAGGCCGACATTGGCCTGAAGGGCGGGCGCATCGCGGCCATCGGCAAGGCCGGCAACCCCGACACCCAGCCCGGCATCGACATGATCATCGGGCCCGGCACCGAGATCATCAGCTGCGAAGGCATGATCGTCACCGCCGGTGGCATCGACTCACACATCCATTTCATCTGCCCGCAACAGATCGAGGAAGCGCTGACCTCGGGCGTCACCACCATGCTGGGCGGCGGCACCGGGCCGGCCACCGGCACTTTCGCCACCACCTGTACACCGGGTCCGTGGAATATCGAGCGCATGTTGCAGGCCGCAGACGCCTTCCCGATGAACCTGGGTTTCCTGGGCAAGGGCAATGCCAGCCTGCCGGCTGCGTTGCATGAACAAATCAACGCTGGTGTGATCGGCTTGAAGCTGCACGAAGACTGGGGCACAACTCCGGCCGCGATCAGCAACTGCCTGGACGTGGCAGACGAGACCGACACGCAGGTGGCCATCCACAGCGACACGCTCAACGAAAGCGGCTTCGTCGAGAACACCATAGCCGCCACCAAGGGCCGCACCCTCTGCGCCTTCCATACAGAAGGCGCGGGTGGTGGCCATGCGCCGGACATCCTCAAGGTCGTTGGCGAACAGAATTTTTTGCCATCGTCAACCAACCCGACCATGCCCTACACCGTCAACACGCTGGACGAACATGTGGACATGCTGATGGTCTGCCACCACCTGGACCCGGCGATTGCAGAAGACCTGGCCTTTGCCGAAAGCCGCATCCGCAAGGAAACCATTGCCGCCGAAGATGTGTTGCACGACCTGGGCGCGATCAGCATGATGAGCAGCGACAGCCAGGCCATGGGTCGGGTCGGTGAAGTCATCATCCGTACGTGGCAAACGGCGCACAAGATGAAGGTGCAGCGTGGCAAGCTACCCGAAGACACAGAGCGCAACGACAACTTCCGCGCCAAACGCTACATCAGCAAATACACCATCAACCCGGCGCTTGCCCACGGTATTTCGCACGAGGTCGGCTCCATTGAAGTGGGCAAATGGGCCGACCTGGTGGTCTGGAAACCGGCTTTCTTCGGCATCAAGCCGGCGCTGATCCTCAAAGGTGGCTTCATCGCCATGGCGGCCATGGGCGACCCGAACGCCTCGATACCGACACCACAGCCAGTGCACTACCGCCCGATGTTCGGCGGCTTTGGCGGCGCGATTGCCAGGGGCTCGCTGACCTTTGTGTCGCAGGCCGGACTGGCCGCCGGCGTGAAAGAGCAGTTCGGTCTGGCCAAAACACTGGCCGCCGTGAAGAACATCCGCGGCGTGCAAAAGCGGCACATGATTCACAATGCCTATGCGCCGAAAATGGAGGTTGACGCCCAGACCTATGCTGTGCGAGCCGATGGCGAGTTGCTGAGCTGCGAGCCCGCCACCAGCCTGCCGATGACGCAGCGCTACTTTCTTTTCTGAACCGTGTATGGAAATCCGGATTGATGACCTGCGCGGGGCGGCAATTGCGGCATTGCTGCAATTGCACCTGGATGAGATGCACAAACACTCCCCGCCCGAGAGCGTTCATGCGCTCGACCTTGAGGCATTGCGACATCCGTCCATCACGTTCTGGACAGCCTGTGAAGGGGATGAATTAATGGGTTGCGGGGCGCTCAAGCAACTGACGCCAACGCATGCAGAACTCAAGTCGATGCGCACTGCAGCCGGCCACATGCGCAAGGGCGTGGCTCGCGCGCTGCTACATCACATCGAGGTAATTGCGCGTGCCAAAGGCATTCGAGAGATCAGCCTAGAAACCGGTTCGCACGCTCCATTTGCTGCGGCACAAAAGCTGTATCGAAGTGAAGGCTTTGTGGCGTGCGGCCCCTTTGCTGACTATGCGCTCGACCCCTACAGTTTGTTCATGACCAAAACCCTTTCCTGAGGGATGCTTATGGCCCTGCGCAACAATACACGGATCACCTGAGCACCAGAATTTTTATGCTTCAAGTCTCCAAATGCATTTCCCAAGGCGCTGGACTGGCGCCCGTGCTGCTCAAACGCGCCGCCAGCGTCGAGCTCGACTGGGACATCCGCCAGAAAAGCCGCTTCGAGGCCACCGACTCGCAGGACCGCCAGCTCGGCATCTTTCTGCCGCGCGGCACGCTGGTGCGCGGTGGTGATGTGCTGATTGCCGAAGACGGTTCCATGGTCCGGGTGATTGCCGCGCCGCAAACCGTGCTGCGCATCACCGCTTGCACCTCCCACGGCAGCTCCTTCGACCTGACCCGAGCTGCCTACCACCTCGGCAACCGGCATGTGCCCATTGAACTCAAGCCCGATCATCTGAAGATTGAGCCCGACCATGTGCTGGCCGAGATGCTGCGCGCCATGCACCTGATCGTCAACGAGGTCAGCGAGTCCTTCGAGCCCGAAGGTGGTGCGTACAGCGCCGGCGGCCACAGTCATGCACAAGTGGGCGCACATGGCCACACAGACACACCTGTGGCCGCAGTCGCACCGCATGTCCACGGATCCGACTGCGAACATGGCCACGATCACGATCATGCGCACACGCATGAGGCGCGGCCGGTGGCGATCCAGATCCACCCGCACAAGCCGAACAGCCATTGAGCGCGACAGCCCAGTCCCTGCCTGCCGCCAGCCTGCTGCAACTGATATGGCTGGCCTCTCCGGCCCTGCCGGTCGGTGGTTTTTCTTACTCCGAAGGGCTGGAAGCCGGCGTGGACCGGGCGGGAGTAGCTACAGAAAGCATAGCGGCCGACTGGCTCAGCGACCAGCTGCACCTGAGCCTGGCGCGCGGCGACCTGGCGGTGATCGCGCAGGCCGTTCCGGCCTGGCGCAACAAGCAGCTCGACAAGGTGAAGGCACTCAATGACTGGGTGCTGCAGACCCGCGAGACCAGCGAGCTGCGCCTGCAGGCCGAGCAGATGGGCCGCTCCCTGCTCGAGTGGCTGCGCAATCACCAGAGCATCAGCGACGCACACCTGCAAGTCTGTGCGGCTTTGCCCCCCACCTACCCTGTTGTCTTTGCACTCGCCGCCTCGCCGCTTGACGCCGGTGTGCCTGATTGCCTGACCGCCTACGCCTTCGGCTGGGCTGAAAACATGGTGCAGGCTGCGCTCAAATCCGTGCCGCTGGGTCAGAGCGCCGGCCAGCGCATACTGGCGCGGCTGGCTGCAGAAATCCCGACGGCCATCGGTACGGCGATGGCGCTTGAGGACCATGAACGTCAGGCCTTTTCGCCCATGCTGGCGATTCTTTCATCGCAACACGAAACGCAATACTCCCGACTGTTCAGATCATGACGCTTCACCACATCGCGAACCGCACCAAAAAACTTCCCCCGCTGCGCGTCGGCATAGGCGGGCCAGTTGGCTCCGGCAAGACCACCCTGCTCGAAATGTTGTGCAAGGCCATGAAAGCCAATTACGACCTGGTGGCCATCACCAACGACATCTACACCAAGGAAGACCAGCGGATCCTGACCGTCAGCGGAGCGCTCGACGCGGAGCGCATCATGGGTGTGGAAACCGGCGGCTGTCCACATACCGCCATCCGCGAAGACGCGTCCATCAACCTGGAAGCAATTGACCGCATGCTGGTGGACTTTCCGGACGCCGACGTGGTGTTCATTGAATCCGGCGGGGACAACCTGGCAGCCACCTTCAGCCCCGAACTCAGCGACCTGACCATTTACGTGATCGACGTCGCCGCCGGTGAAAAAATCCCGCGCAAAGGCGGCCCCGGCATCACCAAAAGTGACCTATTCGTGATCAACAAGACCGACCTCGCCCCCCACGTCGGTGCCGACCTGGCCGTGATGGAAGCCGACACCATACGGATGCGCACGACGGCCAAGGGCCTCAAGCCCTTTGTCATGACCAACCTGAAGACCAACACGGGCTTGGCGGAGGTGGTGGCGTTTATAGAATGCAAGGGGATGCTGCGAAGTACATGAATACATTTTTTGGCACTTCCGAAAGCACGCGGTGCTCGCAGGTAAAATAGAACATCTGGAAGCGTGGCAGAGTGGTCGATTGCACCGGTCTTGAAAACCGGCGATGGGAAACTATCCGTGAGTTCGAATCTCACCGCTTCCGCCAAAAAACATCAACCACCGACAGCTCTTGCTCTCGGTGGCTTTTTTTGCTGGTTAGCGGCTTCGCAGGCAGGAATGTTTGATGAGTCCAAACGCAAACCCTGAGGGCCTATGCGGTCAGAGTCAGACCGCCCGCAGCCCCGTTTCGGCAGAGATGGCTATCTGGCTCTGGCTTCGCCTGACGGGCCTGAGGCTTGACTGCGAGAAGGATCCTGAACATCGTAGGAGCCGAAAACTTCACGCGCTGAGCGGGTTTCCGGCAATATATAGACGATGCCGTTTGTCCCGGTAAATGACGGGCTCACTACTTTTTCATAGAAGTGCACCGGCACATTGATGCAGCCAAAGGAAATGCGGTTGTCCAGTGGACTCGGTGAGGCGAGGCGCTCTGCGCGGCGGTCTTTGGGCTGCCCTTTCACGACCCGGTGCAGCGAAAGGGCGCTGTCGTAGTCGACCCAGAGGAGTTCCTCGCCGTGGATATCGCGATCCAGCGATGCGACGAAACGACCGGCTTGCGTGACGCGCTCTTCGGGGCGAATGCTGGACAGCTTGCGCGTACCGAGACCCGGAACGGCGACGTCACCCACTGCCAGTCCCAACAGCGCAGCTGCGGCACCGCGAAGCTGCCCCTGGGCATCGAACACGAACACCCGGGCATTGACCTTGTCGATGATCATGAAGGGCAACTTGCCGTTGTCAGCCGAGTGCACCACCCAGTCTGCAAACTTCTGTGATTCCACAGAAGGCACTTCCTGCCCGAAGCTGGCCAGTCTGATCGCCGGTGCCGCTATGACGGATCCGGCAGGTGTCAAGGCGCTCGCATTGTCCCGCGAGCCGGCGCCAGAATCCGGAGTGATCACGGAAGGCATGTTCTGCGCCGCTGCGGCTGGCAGCATCAACGCACTGACCGCAACCGCACCAAGGAAAACGCCTTGCGTCACAAGCGTGGCAGCTCGGCGTGTGCAACCCGCCAAAAAAAGGATTTGCTGTATGGCTGAATAGCGTCGCATCATGGTATTCCTATGCGCAAGATACTACATCTCAATGTGGGGCAAGCGGTGCTGTTGCGTCGGCTTGCCCTTCGCACTTCCGGGGGCATTGGCTGTTTTATGTTGAGACTCGCTGGTGAACGACCGTCCAAACCGACCACTTGCCTTAACCGCTTCGCACTAAACCCAGACAAAAATATGGCGCGGAGGTTCTCACCTCCGCGCCATCACTTAGGGTCTTGCAACCCCGGGTTAGTTGCGGCCTTGTCTGGCTGGACGAGCTGGTGGCTCGTAGGCAGGCGGCGGAGGCGGTGGTGCCACTACGACTGGAGGCGGAGGCGGTGGTGCCACGTAGACCGGCGCGGGCGGCGGTGGTGGTGGGCTGGCAACCGGCACGTAGGCGACAGGAGGCGGGGTTTTAGGACCAAAACGGTAAACCAGGCCCAGCGATGCCATATCGATGTGGCCGCGGTTCCTGACAGGATCATTGATGCGATAGCGCTCGAGTTCTGCCCGCAAGGAAAGCGCCTCGGTCAGGGCGTATTGCATGCCCAGACCCACTTTGACGTGGGTGTCGTTGTTGCGCGTGTCGGATCTGTTCGCAGCTACGGCGCCAGTGCTGGCGAAGTTGGCCCGGCTTTGCGCATAGGCGGCACCCACTCGTCCAAAGACGGAGAAGCGGTCCGACACAGGCAAGATGCCTACCAAGTCAAGGTTCAGGCCTCGAACACGAGTCTCACCACTGAAGCTGCCAAGAGGTAAGGTATTGAAACGGTAGCTGGATTTACCCAAATCAAAGAATCCGCCTTCCACCGCAAAATTGCGGTTGAACTGGTAGCCGCCAAAGAGCTTGTATCCGGTGTCCCTGTCGTCTTCGCTGATGGACGTGATCCCGAGGCCCTGCGCAGCCAGCGTGCGGTTGATCGTGCCGTTGTCAAAGTCGGCTTTGGTGCGCCCGATGTTTCCGCCAATGTACGGGCCATTCAGCTCATACATGGATTGAGCCATTGCACCGGAACTCGAAACAGCTCCCAGTACAGCCAGTGCGACGAGGCTTAGCCGACGCTTGGTTGCAGGAAATGTCGTAGCAGTCATGATGTGTCTTCCTAAAGATTGAGACAGGTTGTAAAAAGAGCCACCGATTTCTGGTGGTGCCCGTCGTTGAAACAAACCGGGGCAATCCAAGAGTGAAATCAAGTGCTAATTTGATCGATTTATGAAAATAGCGTTGTAGGAAAATGCCTACAAACTCTGTCATTTAGCCAAAAAAACAACACTCTCAGGCCCTCGGGAAACGGCTGAGATCACGTCAGCCTGTGTAACTGCGAACCTGGGGGCGGCGCCCCAATGTAGATGTAGATAACTCTGGCGGGCGGCCGTCCGACGACCGGGGCTTGTTCGGGCTAGAGGAACAGCGCTTGCAGGTCGTTCAAAAAATCGAAGCCACGTGCGGTCGGCCTCACCTGCACAAAGTCGCGCGTGATCAGGCCCATACGCTCCGCTTCGTCCAGGCCGGCCTGGATGGCAGTCAACGGCAAGCCGGTTTTCTCGCTGAAATCCTGCAGCCTGAAGCCTTCGCGCAAACGCAGGGCGTTGAGCATGAACTCAAAAGGCAAACCGGCGCGGGCCACTTCGCTGTCCTGCGCCAGCGGCGTGCCGGCCAGCGCCTTGTCCATATACAAGCTGGGATCACGAAAACGAACCTGACGCACCACCCGGTGCGCAAAACTCAGCTTGCTGTGTGCACCCGCCCCTATGCCGAGGTAGTCGCCGAATTGCCAGTAGTTGAGGTTGTGCACGCAGCGGTGGCCAGGCCGCGCATAGGCCGAGATTTCATACCGGTCCATGCCTGCGGCTGCCGTCATCTCGGTGATACGGTCCAGCATGACGTAGGCGTCATCCTCTTCGGGCAACACGGGCGGGTGTTTGGCAAAGAAGGTGTTGGGCTCGACCGTCAGGTGGTAGATCGAAATGTGCGGCGGGGCAAAGGCCAGCGCCTGCTGCATGTCCAGCTCCAGGCCGGTCAGCGTCTGGCCGGGCAAGGCGTACATGATGTCAAGATTGAAGGTGTCGAAAGCCTGCGCAGCCTCCTCGACCGCAGCGATGGCCTGCGCGCGGTCGTGCACACGGCCCAGCGCCGTCAGATGCGCATCGTCAAAGCTCTGCACCCCGACGGACAGGCGCGTCACACCGGCGCTGCGAAAAGCCTTGAAGCGGTCTTTTTCGAAGGTCCCGGGATTGGCCTCCAGCGTGATTTCGCAATCGGGCTCCAGCCGCAGTCGCGCGCGAATGTCGCCGATCAGCCGGTCAATGGACTGCGGTGAAAACAGGCTGGGCGTGCCGCCGCCTATGAAGATGCTGTGCACCGTGCGGCCCCAGATCAACGGCAGCGAGGCTTCAAGGTCGGCCATCAGCGCGTTCAGGTAACGCTGCTCGGGGAGGTCTCCACGGTTTTCATGGGAATTGAAGTCGCAGTACGGGCACTTTTTCAGACACCAGGGCAGGTGCACATACAGCGACAGTGGCGGCAAGGCGGCCAGCTGCAAGGTGCCGCCGCGCATGTAGTGCTGAACGTCCTTGAGCGAACCGCCGGTTTCTGCCGGGGGCACTGCGCTGACGACGGGTATCGGGAAGCTCATAGCCGATAAATGCGGCTCATAACCAGCGCTCGCGCATCAGGTCCATCATCTGGCGCGCCGCCATGCCGCGGTGGCTGTTGGCGTTTTTCACCTCAACCGGCAGTTCGGCAAAAGTCTTGCCAAAGGACGGGAGGAAGATCACCGGGTCAAAACCGAAACCGTTGCTGCCGCGCCGTTCGGTGGCGATCTCGCCACTCACGCGGCCGACTGCAATCAGCGGCTCCGGATCGTCGGCAGACCGCACCGCTACCAACGTGCTGACCATGGCCGCGCGCCGGGCCGTGATGCCCGCCATTTGCTCGAGCAGTGCGCGCACATTGTTGCCATCGCTTTTGGCATAACCGAACTGGGTGGCGTAAAAAGCCGTGTCCACGCCGGGCAGGCCGCCAAAGGCATCAACACACAGGCCGGCGTCGTCGGCCAGCGCTGGCAGGCCGCTGGCCAGCGAGGCATGGCGCGCCTTGGCCAGCGCGTTTTCGACAAAGGTGCGGAAGGGCTCTTCGGCCTCGCTGATGCCGAGTTCGGCCTGTTTGACCAGCGTCACGCCCAGCGGCACCAGCATGGCCTGCAGTTCTGCGAGTTTGCCGGTATTGTTTGAGGCCAATACGATTTTCATAAGCAAAAATGGGCCTCAGCCCTTGACTGGCGGGCGCGAATAGCTATCAATTCAGGAGCGCCTGCTGCTGCAGACGGACCAGGTCGCTGATGCCCTTTTCGGCCAGTTGCAGCAATGCATCCATCTCCTTGCGTGAAAACGCAGCACCTTCGGCGGTACCCTGAACCTCGACATAGTGGCCAGCGCCTGTCATGACCACATTCATGTCGGTGTCACAGCCCACGTCCTCGATGTACTCAAGATCCAGCAAGGGCGTGCCTTGGACAATGCCGACGGAAATGGCCGCCACGTGTCCGAGGATCGGTGTCTCCTTGAGCTTGCCATCCGCCAGCAGCTTGTTGACTGCGTCCTGCGCGGCCACAAACGCACCGGTGATGCTGGCGGTGCGGGTGCCGCCGTCGGCCTGAATCACGTCACAGTCGAGGTGGATGGTGCGTTCACCGAGTTTTTTCAGGTCGAACACCGCCCGCATGGAGCGGCCAATCAGGCGCTGGATCTCCTGCGTACGCCCGCTCTGCTTGCCGCGCGCGGCTTCGCGGTCGCTGCGCGTATGCGTGGCGCGCGGCAACATGCCGTATTCGGCCGTGACCCAGCCTTCGCCGCTGCCCTTTTTGTGGCCCGGGACTTTTTCCTCAACCGAAGCGGTACACAACACCTTGGTGTTGCCGAATTCGATCAGCACCGAACCCTCGGCGTAAGCGGTGTAGGCGCGGGTGATGCGCACGGGACGGAGCTGGTCAACCGCACGGGCACCGCTTCTTTCAAATGAACTCATGGCAAAGGGCTTTCTGGCGAGTCACGCCGGGGGGCTGAAAAGGTAAACAAAACGGCAGGGGCGGCCCGGGCCGGCACAAGCGCGAGGTCAGGGCGGGATTCAGACCTTTTTGGCGGCAGAACGGCGTATCGCCTCGTTGATCTCGGCAATCGAGCGCTCAATGGCAGCGTCGTCGAGGTCTTCCACGCCGGTATCAAGCACGCCGGCCTGGATCGTGGAGGCAAACACGCCGTCCATGATGCTGTCAGTCGAAACGCCGTGTGTCGATTCGAAGGCGTCGGGGGTTTCCCACTCCATCGCCAGCACGGTGACGTTGTCGCCATGCTGGCCGCCGTTGCGCAGCGCATGTTCAACCATCTCGGGCACCGCTTCGGACACGCCGTTGGCGGCCATGTGGCGCACGATTTCAGCGTCGGTCAGGCTGCCCCACAGACCATCGGAGCACAGCATCAGCTTGTCGCCCTGCTGCAGCACCACCGGACCGGCGATGTCGAACACCGGCTTGGAAGGCGAGCCCAGGCAGGTAAACAGGATGTTGCGGTTGAGGCGTTCGAGTTTGATCACGCCGGCGTTCTGCTGCTCCAGATAGGAGTGGTCGCGGGTGCGGGTCAGCAACTCGCCATCACGCACCACGTACAGCCGCGAGTCACCACAATGCACCCAAGTCGCGCCCGTGCCCTGCAGGATGACCGCAACCACGGTGGTGCGCGGCGTGTCGAGCATGCCTTTTTCGCTGGCGTAGCGGATGACTTGGTGATGCGCAGCCATCAGCGCGGACGACAGGAATTCGGTGGTATCCCGGACCAGCGGTCGGGCTTCCTTCTGGTAGAGCGCCGAGATGGTCTGCAGCGCCAACTGCGCCGCAACTTCGCCTTCGGGGTGGCCGCCCATGCCGTCAGCCAGCACAAACAAGCCGGACTCACGGGTGTAGCAATACCCCATGCGGTCTTCGTTTTTTTCGCGGCCGCCCTTGCGGCTGACCTGGAAAACGGAGAACTTCATTTGAACTTTGTCGCAAAGCCGGTGGCCTTGCGCGCGGTTTTCTTGGTGTCTGACACCATGTTGTCAAACTGCAGGCGCATTTTTTCGCCGACGGTCAGCTTGGTGTAGCGTCGCTCGCCCTCGCGGCTGAGCTCCTTCTGCAAGGCAAAAACCGATTGGGGCCGCGACAGGGGGTCGAGAGACATGCACCATTCAACCACTTCAATCAGGTTGTCCGAATACACGCCGCGCAGGCGGGACAGTGCAAGCGACAGACGGTCTTTTTCAAGGCGCTGCGGCGCGTCGTTGGGCGGATAACCCTGCATGGTCGCGTAAATGCAGGCGCCGATCGCGTAAATGTCGGTCCAGGGGCCCATGGAAGAATCGCGACGGTACATTTCGGGCGCGGCAAACCCTGGCGTGTACATGGGGCGGATGAAGTTGCCTTCCTTGCTCAGTACCTCGCGCGCGGCGCCGAAGTCGATCATCACCGCCTTGTTGTCGTCAGTGATGAAGATGTTGGCCGGCTTGATATCCAGGTGCAGCATCTTGTGCTGGTGCACGATGCGCAGCCCGCGCAGGATCTCGTCAAACAGCGAACGGATGGTCGATTCACGGAACACCTTCTGCTTTTTGAGTTCGCGCGCCGTGATGATGAAGTCCTGCAGGGTGCCCCCCTCCAGGTAGTTCATGACCATGTACACGGTCTCGTTTTCGCGGAAGAAGTTAAGCACACTCACCACGGAAGCGTGGGAGATCTGGGCCAGCGAGCGCCCTTCCTCGAAAAAACTCTTCAATCCCAGGCGATAGAGCGAGAGCTTTTCGGGCTGCACCTGCGGCAGCAGCTCACCCGGTGGACGGCTGGCCAGTGAAGACGGCAGGTACTCCTTGATGGCAACCTGCTGTCCCTCATTGTCAACAGCCAAGTAAACTACCCCAAACCCGCCGGCAGACAGCTTGCGCACAACGCGATAGCCTCCAATGACGGTATCGGGTGGGAGTGGCGCTGGCTTGACCTTTGACATAATTCGGGATTAAAGCAAGGTGACGGGATCACCCCTCCTGTTGACTCTAGAAAAGCGTATTACGAATGTCAGTTTACAGTATGACAGGCTATGCAGCCGTCCAGTCCACCCCTGCACACACAGCCGCTGACGCCGATGCTGGCAACAGCAGCCACGCGCGCCTTGGCGTGGAAATACGCTCGGTCAACAGCCGTTTTCTGGATCTGGCCTTCCGTCTGCCCGATGAACTGCGGCAGTCCGAGCCGGCTTTGCGAGAGCTGCTGACCGGCAAACTCAAGCGCGGCAAGATCGAAATACGTGTCTCGCTGGAAGGAAATTCCGCTGGAGGCCTCAAGGCCCCGGCCAGCACCACGCTGCAGCGCCTGGGCTCCATGGAGGACACGGTGCGCTCATGGCTCCCCGGCGCCGCAGCGCTCAGCGTGGCCGATATCCTGCGCATGGCCGCAGGGGAAGACAGGAGCACGCACGATTACAGCGATGAGCTGCTCAAACTCGCCAAAAAAGCCCTGAAGGAGCTGCTGTCTGCCCGCGAACGCGAGGGCGCGCGGCTGGCGCAGATGCTGTTGGAGCGAACCGCGCAGCTGCGGGCGCTGGCCGCCGCGGCCACCCCCATGGTGCCCAAGCTGGTCGAGCAGCAAAAAAGCCGCTTCATGGAGCGCTGGAAAGAGGCCATGGCCCTGACTGACGGCACCACCCTTCCGGAAGCAGCCCAGGACCGGGCCCTGCTGGAGGCCACCTCGTTCGCCATTCGCATTGATGTGGCCGAGGAAATCATGCGTCTCACGTCGCACCTTGAAGAAATTGACAGGCTGCTCACGGCGGGGGGCGAAGTCGGCAAGCGTCTGGACTTCCTGATCCAGGAGCTGCACCGCGAAGCCAATACCCTGGGGTCGAAATCGGGCTCCCTGGAACTGACCCATGTCTCGGTCGACATGAAGGTGCTGATCGAGCAGATTCGCGAACAGGTTCAGAACATAGAGTAGCCCGCCAGCGCAGCCCATCCAGAAAACCAATCACAACACCTATGGATTACCCCGGAAACCTGTTTGTCGTCGCCGCACCCAGTGGCGCCGGAAAGTCCAGCCTGGTCAAGGCGCTGATGGAGCTGGACGCCAGGGTGCAGCCTGCGGTGTCGCACACCACCCGGGCACCCCGCGGCCAGGAGAAACACGGTCGCGAGTATTTTTTCATTTCATCTGAAGAGTTCGACGGCATGGTCCTGCGAGACTCCTTCCTCGAATGGGCCCACGTCCACGGCCAGCGC
This sequence comes from Polaromonas sp., assembly GCF_013817205.1. Lineage (GTDB taxonomy): Bacteria > Pseudomonadota > Gammaproteobacteria > Burkholderiales > Burkholderiaceae_C > Polaromonas. Next base: position 4,401 of record NZ_JACDDD010000034.1, on the reverse strand, counting down.
TACGGCACCTCGCGGCAGACCATTGAGGAGCGCGTGGCCACCGGCGCCGACGTCATCCTGGAAATCGACTTCCAGGGCGCCATCAACATCAAACGGATTTTTGCCAATGCGGTGTTGATCTTCATCCTGCCGCCGAGCTGGGATGAACTACGCTCGCGGCTGGAGCGGCGCGGCGAGGACGCACCCGACGTGATTGAACTGCGCCTGCAAAATGCCGCCGTCGAGATGGCCCAGGCCCGGGAGTTCGACTTCGTTATAATCAATGAGTTATTTGAACGAGCCGTTTTCGACCTGAAAACCATTGTTCATGCCCAACGACTCAAGTTTGCAGCGCAGCGACGCGCCCGTGCCGAGACCTTTAAGGCCCTGCACATCTCCTGAGTTGTTGCCCCAGTTTCCACCGTTCCCATTTACCCGGAGATTCCCCATGGCCCGCATTACCGTTGAAGATTGCCTGGAAAAAATCCCGAACCGCTTCCAGCTGGTTCTGGCCGCGACCTACCGTGCCCGCATGCTCAGCCAGGGCCACGCACCCAAAATCGAAAGCAAGAACAAACCCGGCGTGACCGCACTGCGCGAAATCGCAGAAGGCAAAATCGGCCTGGAAATGCTGAAAAAAGTTCCGAGCTGACAATCCCTGCTCCCCTGAAAAGCACCGCTGCGCGGTGCTTTTTTGTTTCTGGGGGGTTATTTCAAAGACCGTGTTTCGCATGTTTTATCGCCGCCGCGATACATTTAAGGCATGAGCGCCCTGGTTTTTCCCACTGCCAACAGCAAATCGACCCCGGCAGCCGCCAATGCCGCTGCGGCGAGTTTTGCCGCGCTCACTGCCAAACTCGACTACCTGAGTCCGGCCGACGTTGAGAGTGTTCGCCAGGCTTACCGCTTCGCTGACGAAGCCCACCTCGGACAGATCCGCAATGGCGGCCTGCCCTACATCACCCATCCGATTGCCGTCGCACAGCAGTGCGCCGAATGGAAGCTCGACGCGCAAGCCCTGATGGCGGCGCTGCTGCATGATGCCATCGAGGATTGCGGCGTCACCAAACCCGAACTGATCGAGCGTTTCGGCGCCCCTGTGGCCGAGTTGGTGGACGGGCTGACCAAGCTGGAAAAGCTGGAGTTCAACACCCGCGAGGAAAATCAGGCCGAGTCTTTCCGCAAGATGCTGCTGGCGATGGCGCGTGATGTGCGCGTCATCCTGATCAAGCTGGCCGACCGCAGCCACAACATGCGCACGCTGGGCGATGTGCCGCGCAGCAAATGGGGCCGCGTCTCCCGCGAAACCCTCGACATCTACGCGCCGATTGCGCACCGTCTGGGCCTGAATACCACCTACCGCGAATTGCAGGACCTGGCCTTCCAGCACCTTTACCCTTGGCGCTACGCCACACTGACCAAGGCGCTGGCGCGGGCACGCGGACGCCGGCGCGACGTCATCAAGCGAGTGCAAACCGAGGTGGATGCGGCCTTTGCCAACGCCGGCATCCAGGTGCATATCTACGGGCGCGAAAAGGCGCTGTATTCGATCTACGGCAAGATGGATGAAAAACACCTGTCTTTTGCGCAGGTGACCGACATCTACGGGTTTCGCATCATCGTGGGCGGCGTCACCGCCTGTTATACCGCTCTAGGCGTGTTGCACCAGCTCTACAAGCCGCTGCCCGGCAAGTTCAAGGACTACATCGCGATCCCTAAGGTCAACGGCTATCAGTCGTTGCACACCACACTGGTCGGCCCTTTCGGCACCAGCATCGAGTTTCAGATGCGAACCGAGGCCATGCACATCGTGGCCGAATCCGGTGTCGCCGCACACTGGCTGTACAAAGCTACCGACCCCGAGAGTGACGCATCGCAGCGCCTGGGCACGCAATGGCTGCAGTCACTGCTCGACATCCAGCACGAAACGCGGGATGCCGCAGAATTCTGGGACCACGTCAAGATTGACCTGTTTCCCGATGCCGTCTACGTCTTCACGCCGAAAAGCCAGATCATGGCGATGCCTCGCGGCGCCACGATTGTCGATTTTGCCTACGCCATCCACAGCGATGTGGGCCACCGCGCCGTCGCCGCCAAGGTCAATGGCGAGCAGGTGCCGCTGCGCTCGGAACTGCGCAACGGCGACGTGATCGAAATCATCACCGCGTCGGTCTCCAGCCCCAACCCGGCGTGGCTGGGCTTTGTCCGCACCGGCAAGGCCCGGTCAAAAATCCGCCATCACCTCAAGACCATGGCGCTGACGGAGTCGCAGGATCTCGGCGAAAAGATGCTGGCCCAGGCGCTGCGTGCCGAAGGCATAGAACGCCTGCCCGACGACGACAACCTCAATCACGCCATCTGGGAAAAAATTCTGCGTTTCTCGGGCAACCGCACTCGTGCCGATCTGCTTACTGACATCGGCCTGGGCAAACGCATTGCCAGCATGGTGGCCAAACGCATCGTCACCATGCTGGCCGAAACCGGCGAAAAACCCGATCCGCTGCTGATGAGCCGCGAGCGCTACACTGCCCATGAATCGATCTCCCAGGGCGCGCTGGTGCTCGATGGCAGCGAAGGCGCATCAGTAAAATTTGCCACATGTTGCCGCCCCATTCCCGGCGACGACATCGTGGGTTACCTGGGCCGCGGCGAGGGTCTGGTGGTCCACACCGACGACTGCTTGGTGGCCAGAAAACTCCAACACCGCGACAGCGAACGCTTTATTGCGGTGGACTGGTCCGACGAGCCAAGCCGGGCCTTTGAAACCGGCCTGCTGGTGACCGTCACCAGCGGCAAGGGCGTGCTGGCCCGAGTGGCCTCGGCGCTTGCCAGTGCCGAGGCCGACATCACCCACGTGGATATGGCACAGGAGGCGGCGCAGGACGCATCCGATTTGCGTTTCGGCGTGCAGGTGCGTGACCGCGTGCACCTCGCATCGGTGATGCGCAACGTCAAGCGCACGCCCTCGGTCCTGCGCGTCCAGCGCGCCAAACCCGGTGTGTGAGGACAGCGTCAGGCAGATGCCACCGGCGCCGGGTATTGCACCTCAACCACTTCGATGTCCCGGATACCGGCCGGCGTTGCCAGCTTGACTTCATCTCCTACGCGGGACTTGAGCAGGGCCCGCGCAATTGGCGAGATCCAACTCACCTGGTTGAGCGCACTGTCGGCCTCGTCAATGCCCAGGATGGTGACGGTCTGTTTCGCGCCGCTCTCATCGGCATAAGTGACGGTGGCGCCAAAAAACACATGGTCGTTGCCGTGGTGAACAGCAGGATCTGAAACTTCGGCGATCTCCAGGCGCTTGGTCAGAAACCGGATCCGCCTGTCGATTTCACGCAATCTCTTCTTGCCGTAATGGTAGTCGCCGTTTTCCGAGCGGTCACCGTTGCTTGCGGCCCAATGCACCACCTCAACAATTTTGGGCCGTTCGCTGTCGATCAGGTCCAGCAACTCGTCCCGCAGGCGCGCGTAACCGCGCGGCGTGATGTAGTTCTTGCCGCCTGCGGGCAGCGGCGGCAGCGACAGGTCCTCATCGTCCTCGGTATCGGATTCTTTGGTGAAAGCTTTGCTCATGGGAGCCAGAGAGGTATTAACGTGTTCCAGAACGGGACATCGTAACGAAAAAGCCCTGGAACCTTCCGCTTCCAGGGCTTGACGTTTGGTGCGGCTGGCAGGAATTGAACCCACGACCCCTTGGTTCGTAGCCTGCCATAGAAAATTGAGATCGTTATAAATCAACGACTTACGGACGCCCACACGTCAATGTTGATGCAGCCACTGTTGTGAAGGGCCTTACAGTGCTTTGGATACTCACGCAAAAGTCACGCTCCACAGCGAGCCAAGAAATCCTTCATAAACGCGTACGGGTCATTCCCGTTAGCTATGCATCATTTGCTTACGGAGCAAGCAGAAAATCCGAGGGTGACCCGAATTTTGTGTAAACGGGGCGAGTATCAAGTCTTCGGCATCCTTTCCTCAAACTGGATGGCAAACTGGGTCAATGCAGCCTTCCAGTCTCTGAGCGGCATAGTCCATTTCTTGGCTATGTTGGCCAAGGCCAGGTAGAACAATTTCAGCAGGGCATCGTCACTGGGAAACGAGCCCCGGTTCATGGTGAGCTTGCGCAAACTCATGTTCACCGACTCAATGGCGTTGGTCGTGTAAATGATGCGCCGTATTTCCGGTGGATAGTCGAAGAACGGCGTGATGCGTTCCCAGTTACTGCGGCAAGATTTGACGATGATGGGATATTCGGCCCCCACTTGTCATCGAACTGCTGCAGCCGGATTTGCGTAAGCGTGCGGTGATCCCGTCTTGACGACGGCCGTACGAGTCAGGTAGTGACGGGCGCTGACTGCCAGCGATGCGGCAGCAGTTCATCGACACGGCTGGCCGGCTGCGTGGGCAGCCGCTCGAGGA
>NZ_JACDDD010000149.1 GCF_013817205.1 Polaromonas sp. | reverse complement strand
CGTTCAGGAAGGGCGAGTGCACGGCGCCTTGGGGGCTGAACAGCGACACGATGCCGCGCATGTCACCTGAGGTCAGTAGCGCCAAGTACTTGTTGATAGCGGCAATGTATGCCAGTGCGTTCGAGCTGATGACCATGATGTGAAGAAACGTTGTGAGGCGGGTTGGAAGAATGGGGTGATCGTAAGATCGTCTGCGCCAGGGCACCAACGAAAGTTTTTGAGGGCAGCCATGTGCGGCACGCATGGCTGCCGCAGCAGCGGGGTCGCCACGATAAACTGGCCAGATGAACAACACCACCGCCTCACACGCCTGAGCCATGCCAGCCCTGCCACCCCTGTATGCCTTGCAGGCCTTCCTGGCCGCCGCTGATTGCGGCAGCTTCACAGGCGCGGCCAACCGGCTCAACCTGACACAAGGCGCGGTAAGCAGGCAGGTTCAGTTGCTGGAGGAATATTACGGATGCCCGCTGTTTGTGCGGGTGGCCCGCGGCTTGACGCTCACCGCCGAAGGCCAGGAACTCCTACCCCCGGTGCGGCAGGCGATGACGTCTCTCGCTGAAGCCAGCGCGCGTGTCCGGCGTGGTGTCGACGTTCTGACAATCCAGTTGCCGCCGACGATGGCTGTCAGGTGGTTCTTGCCGCGCCTCCCGGCGTTGCAGGAGGCCCTTCCCGGATTCGAGATCCGCGTGGCCACGCACTGGACGGATGCACCCGATTTCAGCGGCTCCGACGCGGACGCGATCATTGCCCACGGTAAGGGCGGCTGGCCGCACGTGGTCGAGGTACCTCTGATGCGTGAACGCCTCGTTCCCCTGTGTACGCCCCAGCTGGCCGCCGGGCTGCGCCAGCCGAGCGATCTTGCTGCCGCCACCTTGTTGCATGCCACGGCCCATCGGCACGAATGGCTGACGTGGCTGCGGGGTGCCGGCGTTCCGGAGCTGCAGGGCGCGCGTGAGCAGTTGTTTGACACGGTGGACATGTGCGTCCAGAGCGCGGAGCGGGGCCTGGGCGTTGCGATCGCCGACGCGGCCTTGTTCACCGACCTGATGACCTCGCGTAAGCTGGTGACGCCCTTCGACATCGAGGTCGACAGCGGCAACGGCTACTTTCTCACCTACCCGCCCCAGCGACGCGAGCAGCGCAACATCCGCCTCTTCGAGCAATGGCTCCTGACGAATGTGTTCGCGAGGTAAATACCGGGTAAATGCGTCCTGCGCTTACACCGCCTTCACACAGACGGTCCATCATGACTTCACCCGATCACAGATGCCTTTTTAAAGCAGCGATCCGGTGGCAGGCCGAGGGGCCTGCTGGCCCTTTGTCGAAAACAGGAGAACGCATGAAATCGAAACTATTGACCACTTCCTTGTTGGCATCCGCCCTGTTCGCCGGCCTTGGCATGGCCCCGGCCATTGCGCAAAACACCAGCACCCCCCAGGTGGACCGCGCGCAGCAGGCGATCAGTGCCCGCATCCAGCAGGGGCTGAACTCTGGCCATATCACGCCGTCCGAAGCCCAGGCTCTGTACGCCCGCGACCGTGACATCGCAGCCAAAGAGGCATTCTTCAAGTCCAACGGCCAGGCCACGCCACAAGAACGCCAGCAACTGCGCGCAGACCTGAGCGCCCTGAGCGCCGACGTGGAGCGCATGATGGCCAACAATGTGCACAACGCACCACGGACGGTTGGCACCCCCGGCATTGACAAGCAGGAGTACCGCATCAGCCAGCGCATCGACGAGGGCGTGCGTGATGGCCGGATATCCCAGCGTGAAGCACGCCGCTTGCACACCCGCGAACGTGCGCTCGCGCAGCGGGAGGCCAGTTTCAAGTCCGACGGTGTGGTGACACAGCAGGAGCGCCGCCAGTTACGCAATGACCTCAAGGCCTTGCGCGACCAGGTCGAACGCGCCATCCGCAACGACGGTCGGGGCCGTGACCGCAATTAAGTAGTGCTGACGGCCTGGCGTGTTGTATTGTTAGGCCCAGGCATGGACTGCGGCCTCGCGCCAGGTGCCTGGCGCGAGCCCTTCCAGAC
>NZ_JACDDD010000033.1 GCF_013817205.1 Polaromonas sp. | reverse complement strand
CTTTGACGACCCAGTCGCACTTGGCCTTGCCGCCGGCAATGCCGACCACGCGGCAGCCCTTGAGCTTGGCGATCTGGCCGACGGTCTGGCCGACAGCACCTGCCGCGCCCGACACCACCACAGTTTCGCCAGGCTTGGGCTGGCCCACGTCCATCAGTCCGAAATAACCGGTCATGCCTGGCATGCCGAGCACGTTGAGCCAGGAGGTCAGGCCCATGCGCGCATCAATCTTGAACATGCCGCTGCGCTTGATCTGTTCTTCGGGGATCAGGCAGTATTCCTGCACATCCAGCCCGGCGTTGACGTAGTCACCCACGGCAAAGGTGGTGTTGTTCGACGCGATCACCTGACCGACGCCGCCGGCCCGCATTACCGCACCGATCTCGACCGGCGGGATGTAGCTTTTGCCCTCGTTCATCCAGCCCCGCATGGCCGGATCCAGCGACAGGCACAGGGTCTTGACCAGCACGCCGCCAGGGCCGGGCTCGGCGACCGGCTCCGTGGTGAAGCTCCAGTTGTCACGTGTCGGCAGGCCGACCGGGCGGCTGGCCAAGCGGACCTGGTGGTTGGTGCGTGATGGGATGGCGCTCATGGGTATCTCCGCTTCAAGGGTTTTAGGCAATCGGGCATGGTAGCGGGCCCGGGCACATTCGCCAGTCGCCCAGGCGATTCGTTTCCTTTATGCTGTCCTCCATGAAACTCTACAACTACTTCCGTTCATCCGCGTCCTACCGCGTGCGTATTGCACTGCAGCTCAAGGGCCTGCCTTACGACTACCTGCCGGTGCATATTGCAAAAGGCGATCATCGCAAGGACGACTATGCCGCCGTGTCGGCCAACATGCTGGTGCCCATGCTGGAAACCGATGAGGGCGAGCGCCTGTCGCAGTCCATGGCCATCATTGAATACCTCGACGAAAAGCACCCCACACCCGCGCTGCTGCCAGCCGACGCCGTGGGCCGCGCCAGGGTCCGCGCGCTGGCGCAGTCCATCGCCTGCGAGATCCACCCGCTGAACAACCTGCGCGTACTCAAGTACCTGGTGCGCGAGCTCAAGATTGATGAAGAAGCCAAAAACACCTGGTACCAGCACTGGGTGCGGGAAGGGCTGGAAGCCTTCGAGCGACAACTGAGCCAGCTACCCCCTTCGACCTACTGCTATGGCGACACGCCGACCCTCGCCGACTGTTGCCTGGTGCCACAAATTTTCAATGGCCGGCGCTTCAAGGTGAACTTCGACGGCCTGCCGCGCACCATGGCCGCTTTTGAAGCCTGCATGGCGCTGGAGGCTTTCCAGAAAGCCCAGCCCTCGGCCTGTCCGGACAACGAGCCCTGAACATGTGGCCCCCACGCTCACCACTTCGTGTGTTTCGCTGCCCCCCGAGGGGGCTAATTTTCCTAGGGGCGGCCCGTCGGAAAATTGACCGCCTGGCGGCGCGGTGGTGAATCCCGACTGGCTGATCCCCGACTGGCCCGCGCCATCCGGCGTGCGTGCGGTCTTCACGACCCGGCAGGGGGGAGTGTCCGTCACGCCCTGGGACAGCATGAACCTGGGCGACCACGTCGGCGATGCGCCGGCGCTTGTGGCAGCCAACCGTGAGCTGCTGGCGCAGGCGACCGGCGCCAATCCGGTATTTCTGCAGCAGATACATGGCTGGTCGGTGCTGCCGCTGGACGGTGGCACACCGCAGGGCCAGCGGGCCGACGCCGCCATCACCTCGCAGCGCCGCATTGCATGCACCATCATGGTGGCTGACTGCCTGCCGGTGTTGTTGACCGACACCCAGGGCTCGGGCGTTGCGGCCGCCCACGCCGGCTGGCGCGGCCTGGCCGGGGAGCATGGGCGCGGGGTGCTGGAACAGACTTGTGAACATTTTTGGGCACCAGCCCTTGCCGGACAAGCGCGAGCAGCTATCAATACCATAGCATGGTTGGGGCCGTGCATAGGCCCGGCAGCTTTTGAAGTGGGCGCAGAGGTGAGGGCGGCTTTTGTGGACATTGATCCTCGCGCCGCTGTTTGTTTCACTGCAGCCGCGCCGGGCAAATACCTGGCCGACCTCGCCGGCCTGGCCCGGCTCCGGCTTCAGGCGCTGGGTATCACGCAGATCTTTGGCAATGACGGCAGTGCACCCTGGTGCACCGTGGGCAATGCCTCACGGTTCTTTTCGCATCGGCGTGATGCCGGCATCAAGGGCAACGGTTTTGGCACCACCGGCCGCATGGCTGCCTGCATCTGGCTCGAATGAGGAAGGCATCAGCGTGGTCGCCTCCGCGGCTTCGGCTGCTTCACGGGCCTTGATGGCCTTGCGCCGTGATGGTGCACCCATCAGGTAAACCACCAATGCCACGGGCCCCACGCCATAGAGTACAAAGGTCATGAGCGCGCCCAGCAGCGTACCGCTTGAGTGGGTGGCTTCTGCGACGCTCATCATGAGCACGACATACATCCAGGCAATGACGATTAAATACATAAATCTTTGCGCTGCGTCAGGAGTTGAGAAAGTTTCCACGATACTAGAGTTGACCTGCCGCGGCTATCACAGCTCGACACAGACAGCCTTTCAAGAGCCTGCAGATATCCCCGGAGACAAGCATGAATTCTGACGCAAACATGGCGCAAGCGGCCCAACAGATGCAGGAGACCTTTGCACAGGGCCTGAAACAGGTCATGGGCGCAATGGCCGGAGGCGGCCTCGGCATGCCGGCCGGTTATCCCCAGATCGGCATGGCCACACCGCAAGCTGCGCCGCCACCGCTGCAGATTGACCCGCACAAGCTGCTGGAGATCCAGAAAAAATACCTCGAAGACATCAGCGCGCTCTGGAACAGCGGCTTGCAGTCTGGCACGCAAGGTCTTGCCGACAGGCGTTTTGCCGCAGAAGCCTGGCACCAAAACCCGGTGGCCCAGTTTTCCGCCTCGGCCTATCTGCTCAATGCCCGCACCCTGATGGGCCTGGCCGACGCCATCGAGGGCGATGAAAAAACCAAGGCCCGTGTGCGCTTTGCGGTTGAGCAAGCCATGGCCGCCGCCGCCCCCAGCAATTTCCTGGCGTTCAATGCCGAGGCGCAGAAAAAAGCCATAGACACCCAGGGTGAAAGCATCGCCCAGGGCCTGACCAACCTGCTGCACGACATGAAGCAGGGCCATGTCTCAATGACCGATGAAAGCATTTTCGAAGTCGGCAAAAACGTTGCCACCACCGAAGGCGCAGTGGTCTTTGAAAATGATTTTTTTCAGCTGCTTGAATACAAACCGCTCACCGCCAAAGTACACGAGCGTCCTTTTTTGCTGGTGCCGCCTTGCATCAACAAGTTCTACATTCTTGATCTGCAGCCCGAGAACTCATTGATCCGCTACGCCGTGGCACAGGGCCACCGCACTTTTGTGGTGAGCTGGCGCAACCCCGACGAATCCATGTCCGGCAAAACCTGGGACGACTACATCGACCAGGCCGCCATCAAGGCGATTGAAGTCACACAGGAGATAACCGGCGCCAAAACCATCAATGCCCTCGGCTTCTGTGTGGGCGGAACCATTCTTGCCACCGCACTGGCCGTTCTGGCTGCGCGTGGCGAAAAGCCGGTGGCCAGCGCCACTTTTTTAACCTCGCTGCTCGACTTCAGCGACACCGGCATCCTCGACATTTTCATCGACGAGCAATCCGTCCAGTTCCGCGAGATGCAGATGGGCAAGGGCGGCCTGCTCAAGGGCCAGGACCTGGCCTCCACCTTCAGCTTCCTGCGGCCCAATGATCTGGTCTGGAACTACGTGGTCGGCAACTACCTCAAGGGCGAAACCCCGCCGCCGTTTGACCTGCTCTACTGGAACAGCGACTCGACCAATCTGCCGGGCCCGTTTTACGCCTGGTATCTGCGCAACACCTATTTTGAGAACAACCTCGCCAAGCCCGGCAAGCTCACGGTCTGCGGTGAAAAAGTGGACTTGCGCAAAGTGGACATGCCCACCTATATCTATGGTTCGCGCGAAGACCACATCGTGCCTGTAGGCGGCGCTTACGCCAGTACACAGGTCTTGCCAGGCAAAAAGCGTTTTGTCATGGGCGCTTCCGGCCACATTGCCGGCGTCATCAACCCGCCCGCCAAGAAAAAGCGCAGCCACTGGACCAACGACAAGCTGCCACAAGGCAAGTTTCCGGCGAGCCAAGCCGACTGGCTCAAGGGTGCCACCGAGCACCCCGGCAGCTGGTGGACCGACTGGTCAGACTGGCTCAAGAGCCATGCCGGCAAACAGATTGCCGCACCCAAAACCTATGGCAGCCGCAAGTACAAGGTCATCGAAGCCGCGCCTGGCCGCTACGTCAAGTCCAAGGCCTGATCTCGGACCTGCCTGAGTCCTGAACACATTTAACCGTAGAGAAAGTAAATCATGGAAGACATCGTCATCGTTTCAGCAGCCCGCACCGCCGTCGGCAAGTTCGGCGGCAGCCTGGCCAAGGTCCCCGCCACCGAAATGGGCGCGGCCGTCATCAAGGCCGTGGCCGAGCGCGCCGGCGTGTCGCCCGAGCTGCTCGGTGAAGTCATCATGGGCCAGGTGCTGGCTGCAGGCGTGGGTCAGAATCCGGCGCGGCAAAGCGTGGTCAAGGCCGGCTTTCCGCACGGCGTTCCCGGCCTCACCATCAACGCCGTCTGCGGCTCCGGCCTGAAGGCTGTCATGCTGGCCGCGCAATCGGTTGCCACCGGCGACAGCGAGATCGTGATTGCCGGCGGGCAGGAGAACATGAGCGCCGCGCCCCACGTGCTCAACGGCTCGCGCGACGGCCAGCGCATGGGCGACTGGAAGATGGTCGACACCATGATCGTCGATGGCCTGTGGGACGTCTACAACCAGTACCACATGGGCATTACCGCCGAAAACGTCGCCAAGAAGTACAGCATCAGCCGCGACATGCAGGACGAGCTGGCCCTGGCCAGCCAGACCAAGGCCATGGCCGCGCAGGACGCTGGCAAATTCTCAAGCGAGATCATTCCTTTCTCCATCCCGCAGAAAAAGGGCGACCCGCTGGTGTTTTCCGCCGACGAGTTCATCAATCGCAAGACCAGCGCCGAAGGCCTGGCCGGCCTGCGCCCCGCGTTTGACAAGGCCGGCGGCGTGACTGCGGGTAATGCCTCCGGCATCAACGACGGTGCCGCTGCCGTGATGGTCATGACCGCCAAAAAGGCTGCTGCGCTGGGCCTGACACCGCTGGCCCGCATTGCCAGCTACGCCACCACCGGCCTGGACCCGGCCTACATGGGCATGGGCCCGGTGCCCGCATCGACCAAGGCGCTGCAGCGCGCCGGCTGGAAGGCGCAAGACCTGGACCTGCTCGAAATCAACGAAGCCTTTGCCGCACAGGCCTGCGCCGTCAACAAAGAGATGGGCTGGGACACCAGCAAGGTCAACGTCAACGGCGGCGCGATTGCCATCGGCCACCCGATCGGCGCGTCCGGCTGCCGCATTCTCGTCACGCTGATCCACGAGATGGTGCGCCGCGACGCCAAAAAAGGCATCGCCAGCCTGTGTATCGGCGGCGGCATGGGGGTTGCCCTCACACTGGAACGCTGAATTTGGGTTAAAACAGTCCCCATCCCTTGTGCAGCAAGCGCAACCAGCTATTTATTTGATAGCGCGCAAACTGCACGGTGGCATGGCTTTTGCAAACCAGATCGACAACTAAAACTCAAGGAGCACACACATGGCAAAACGAATTGCATACGTCACAGGCGGCATGGGCGGCATCGGAACCGCGATCTGCCAGCGCCTGCACAAGGACGGCTTCACCGTCATCGCCGGCTGCGGCCCCACGCGCGACTTCACCAAATGGATAGACGAGCAGAAGGCGCTGGGCTACACCTTCTACACCTCCGTCGGTAACGTCGGCGACTGGGACTCCACCGTCGCCGCCTTTGACAAGGTCAAGGCCGATCACGGCCCGGTCAGCGTGCTGGTCAACAACGCCGGCATCACGCGCGACGGCCAGTTCCGCAAGATGAGCAAGGCCGACTGGGATGCCGTCATTTCCACCAACCTCAACAGCATGTTCAACGTCACCAAGCAGGTGATCGAGGGCATGATTGAAGGCGGCTACGGGCGCATCGTCAACATCTCGTCGGTCAACGGCCAGAAAGGCCAGTTCGGCCAGGTCAACTACTCCACCGCAAAGGCCGGCCTGCACGGCTTCACCATGGCGCTGGCGCAAGAGGTGGCCAGCAAGGGCGTGACGGTCAACACCGTGAGCCCCGGCTACATCGGCACCGACATGGTCAAGGCCATCCGCCCCGACGTGCTTGAGAAAATCGTCGCCGGTGTGCCTGCCAAACGCCTGGGCACGCCAGAAGAAATCGCCTCCATCATTTCGTGGATTGCCTCGGACGAAGGTGGCTACGCCACCGGCGCGGACTTCTCGCTTAATGGTGGTTTGCACATGGGTTGATGCGAAAGCATCGACTTTCAAAAAACCCGCTTCGGCGGGTTTTTCTTTGGCTGCGAAGAAATGATCTCGACCACGCAAGCTGCCGGGACAAATAGGCGACGTGCCTGCACGGTCGCCTGACTGCGCTTTCGGAGTTTGGTCGTCACGCTGCTTCGCAAGGCGCTTCTGCCCATTCGTCCACCAGCGCCTCGACCTGGCCCAGTGCCTGCGCGGTGGATCTGGTCAGTGCTTCGCCGCCTTCCTCTTCGTGCTCAATGGCGACCACGTGCACATCCGTGATGCCGATGAAGCCCAGCACGTCCCGCAGTGCGGTGTCGGCATGGTTCATCGCCGCCAGCGCGCCGCCGGCGTCAAAGCCGTTGCCGCCGCGCGAGGTCAGTATCACCGCGCGGCGCGGCTTGTCGGCCAGCAGCGGAACGTAAGGGTTGGCAAGCGCCGGATCGAAATCGAAAGTCAGGGCGATGCGCACGATGCCGTCCACCCAGGCCTTCAGCGTTGATGGCATGCCAAAGTTGTACATGGGCATGCCGATCACCACCAGGTCTGCCTGCTGCAGTTCGCGCACCAGCGCGTCGCTTTCCTTCAGCGTCGCATCTTGCGCGGGCGTGCGTTGCGCCACGGGTGTGAAGGCGGCGGGAATCCATTCGTGCTGTACCGGCGTGGGCGGCGTCACGCCCAGATCGCGGTACACCACCGCGTCGCCGGGGTGGGCCGCCAGCCAGCGGGTGACAAAGGCGTGGCTCAGGCGCCGGCTGTGCGAGCCGTGGGGGTGTTCGCCGGCGCGGCCTGGCCGCGCGCTGGAGTCGATATGCAGGATGGTGCTCATTGGAATGGCTTTCAGGTGAGTTGAGTTCATGTAAAACGGGACCGGTCGACAGCTAATTTAATTGCTGCTACGCTTGAGGACAACTGATCATTCCTTGTTGATTGCAGAAAGTTTTTCTCATCCATGACCGCCCGTGCCCTGCCACCCCTTTCCGCACTGCGCGCCTTTGAGGCGGCTGCGCGCCACCGCAGCGCCAGGCGAGCAGCCGATGAGCTGTCCGTCACCGCCACCGCCATCAGCCACCAGCTGCGCACGCTGGAAGACTGGCTCGGTGTGCCGCTGTTCCTGCGCAAGCCCAGGCAGCTTGAACTGACCGCCGCCGGGCGTGAGCTGCTGGGGGATGTGGGCAATGCCTTTGATGTCATGGCCGGTGCAGTGGCCCGTCTGCGCACCGTGCCGCAGCGCCGGCATGTGACGCTGTCCACCACGCCGGCGGTGGCCTCACGCTGGTTGCTGCCGCATGTGGGCCGCCTGCGCGAGCTGCACCCCGGGCTCGATCTGCACATCCACGTCACCCACGAGCCGGTGGCGCTGGACGGCCACAGCGCCGACATCGCCATCCGTTACGGCAGCGGGCGCTGGCCGGGGCTGGTGGCGCACAAGTTGTTCGACAACGATTTCATACCCGCCTGCAGCCCGGCGCTCAAGCTCAAGCGGGTGCAAGACTTGCCGCGCCATGGCCTGTTGCACTTTTTGTCGTGCAACGCCAAAAGCGCGCCCATCAGCTGGGGAGGCTGGCAGAAGCTGGCCCAGGTGCACGGGCTGGATCCGTCGGTTGGCCCGGTGTTTTCGGACGAAACCCACACCGTATCGGCCGCGCTCGCCGGCCAGGGTGTGGCGCTGATGAGCCGCGCCCTGATCGCCGACGAGCTGAAGCAGGGCAGGCTGGTCAATCCCTTCGGCCCCGAGCTCAAGGGCGAGCCGTTTCACCTGGTGTATCCCGAGGTCAGTCGCAACCAGCCGTCCATTGTCGCGGTGCGTGACTGGGTGCTGCAGCTGTTGCCGCTGCCTTGATGAGTGGCGCGTGTAAATCGCCAGATGCTATTGAATTTATAGCTGCTTGCGCATGCTAGACGGGGGCTAGAGGCCGATTTGGCTTGTAAATCTACCTACCCCAGCAAACGCCGCACTTCTTCAAACACCGCCTCAAATGCCGGCGTGCCCGGCGTCACCAGGTCAAAGTGCCCCGCGCCCGTGACGTCGCGCAGGCGCACACGTGCGGCGGCCTCGGCTGGCAGCGCACTGCGGTAGTCGCGTGCGGCGCGCAGCGGCACGATGCCGTCTTCCGTCGCGCTGAGCATCACCACCGAGCCCACACTTTCCGGCAAACCCAGGCGCGCCGGCGACACATCGGCATACGGGTCGGGGCCGCTGCCCATCAGCCGCTGCAGAATCCCGCGCCCGCAACTGCCCGGCAGGTGCGGCGCAAACGCAGCCAGGTCGCCCACCCCGGCGATGCTGACCACACCGCGCACCGACAGCGGCTGATGGCCCGCCCGGCGCAGCGGGCTGGCGGCAGGCAAACGCGTGCGCGAAGCCGCCCACAGCGCCAGATGCCCGCCCGCCGAATGGCCGGCCAGCACGCTGCGCGTCGGGTCTATGCCGAGCCGTGGCGCCTCGCTGCGCAGCCGGTCCACCGCCGTGGCCACATCCAGGTACAGGTTGGGATAGCCACCGCCGGTTTCGTTGGCGCGCCGGTAACCGACGCTCCACACCGCCACCCCACGCCGCGCCCAGTCCGCCGCCAAGGCCCGGACCTGCTCACGCCCCGCGCCCGGAAAGTCCGACCAGCATCCGCCGTGAATCATGATGGCGACCGGGTGCGGGCCGGCGCCCGCCGGAAGGAACACGTCGATGCCCTGGCTTTGCGCAGCGCCGTAGCTGATCTGTTGCGTGGGGGTGGGTTGGGGCAGGGCCAGGAAGTCCTTGAGCTCTACGCCATGGGCGCTGAGCGACAAGCCGGTCATCGTGATCAGCAAGGCGGCGACCGGCCGCATGGCCCGCTGAAAACATGTCAGTGTCATCAAAGCATTCTGCGGCCAGGCTCACGGTTTATACAAACCCCGGTGAACCAGGGCTTGATGCACGGCTCGTTAATGGCCGCCCGGTTTTTTTCCGGCCGGTGTTTCCGTGTGGAGCACACACTTCCAGCTGTCACCGACCTTGATCCAGGTCGAGCTGTCGTTCATTTCCTGTGACATGCCCTGGCCCTTTTTGTCGCGCGGCGCGACTTGCTGCTTGACGCGATACGTCAGCACAGCCGTGGTCTCGTTCGGAAAGACCACCTGCATGTCCTCAAAATCAAAACCGGTAACAACCATGGGGCCCTGGTCGGCCATTTTTCGATACCCCGCATGGTCGAACTGCATGGCGCCGTGCGAACTCACCATCAGCGCCGGTTCGCTCAGCAATGCCACCGCGCCGTCCGCATCCTGGTCGACCATGGATTGCCAGAACTTCGTTTCAAGATCCACCAGTGATTGTTTTGAGTCAGCCATGACAACTCCGCTGAATGAAAAGTTCATCTTTGCACCAGCAAGATGCAGGGATGTCAGCATCGCGGTCCAGTCGCCGTAGGGAATCGCTTACACAAACAGCGCTGGCAGTGGCGGCGAAGTGAGGAAGGCAGTGCCCGTCAGCCCGCACAGGCCCTCAGCCCACGCGCGTGAAAGTCATTCCCCAGGTTGTTTCCCAAGTCGCGCCGCCATCGTCCACAAAAAGCGCAGTTTGACGGGTTTGCCGGCCAGTGTGTCATCGGCGTAGGAGGTTATGAAGTCACTTTTCAGTGCAATGGCCTGCACCCCCGTTCGGGCCGGCACAGAGCTAGCGGTTAGGCCACATTCAATTTGTAACCGCTTGTTTAAAAATCATTTCCTGACGCTGGGCGATGGGAATATCGTTAATGACCCGTCACCAACTGCCGTCGTTATCCACAGACTACCCACAGAAATTCCCTACTAAGCTTGCGAGAGAAAGAAGAGCGTTTGGCGTAGATATACAGTCCTTAGCTGGCTTAAGGCTGTGCATAAACCCAGTAAGTATTTTGCCGGCTCGCAGAAGGTTATAAACAAGGGCGATACACTACCTATAGCGCTTGAATAACTTTTGAACGCTAGGTATAGTGTCTGGGTCGATGACGCCGAAAGCGGATTCGACGACTAGAACGACAAAAGCCAGGGGTGCAACCCTGGCTTCTGCGCCCAAACCGTTAACAGCTCGGGATGGGAGGCAGTCATAAGAAATGACGTCCAACGCACGATCATTTTGACAGATTTCGGACTAGCCAGCTGTGGTTTTACAAATCACGCATGGGCGTTAATGCCCGGAAAGGTCAGCATGTCAACCTCGGTCCAAATCCATTACATCGCGAAAAATCCTCGTCTGGATCGCTTCCGCAGAATCGAAGCTGTAGGGGGCGTCCACAACGGCGTCAACTGGAGAATTGATCTCCAGAGCGCGATTAACTTTGTCAAGGTGGGCACATACCGTTTTTATACGCATGTAAACGGAAACAGCTCATGGGTGGTAGTCGCCACAAGCGAGTGGGGTAACGAGTATCTGAAGACGGAGGCTGATACGACTAACGTCGACAATCTGCTCAGTCTTCCTGAGTTCCCGCCTTATTTTCCGGTCCAAGCCGCGGCTTAATCCAAAGGGGGCTTCGGCCCCATTTGTAAGCGGCGGCACAACGGTTGTCCTAGGCCTCCGGCCGCAAAAGCCCCCGCACCACCCGCCGCGCCACCGGCGCCACCAGCAGCACAGTCGGAAAAGCGAACAGCCACGCCATCAGCCATGAACCCGCCCACAGCATCAGAAAGCCCGGCACGAAGCCCGTCGCGTGGAAGGTGGAGATGCCGGACACCAGCAGCGACATCAGGCCTGACAGCACCAGGCCGAAGAGGACGGGTTCAAATTTTCTTGGGATCATGCGGTCACCTTTTCTTTCTCAGAGCATGCCATGCGCAGCAGTGCTTCGGCGACATTGGCACCGAACAGTTGTGCGGTTTTGATGTCACCGGGCGGAAAGGCGTCTGCGGGCGCGGAGTGCCCGGCCTGCGCCATCAGGCCCGACCACGAGCCCAGCCGGTTGAGGGCTTCTTCCTCAGGCACGCCGCTGCGCTGCTCGGGCAGGATGGCGTTGCCCACCCAGACCATGCCGTGCTGCATGGCAAACACAAAGAGCGACAGCAAGGTGGATTGTTTGTCGCCGGAAGGCAGTGACGACACCGTGAAGGCCGCTGCCAGCTTGCCCTTGAGCGCGTGGCTTTTCCAGAGCCGGCCCGTCGCGTCCATAAATGTCTTGAAGGTGCCGGACACGCTGCCCAGGTAGGTGGGTGAGCCGAAGACAAAACCGTCGTAGTCCAGCAGGCGGTCGGGTGCGCTGGTGAGGTCTTCGGCCTTCAGCAAATGCGCCTCGATACCGGGCACGGATCGCGCGCCGGCCAGGATGTGCCCGGCGATGTGCGCCGTGTGGCCGTGGGCGCTGTGAAAGATGATGGCCAGTTGTTGCTTCTTCATGTTGTGCTTTCCATTTCGGGTTGTGTGTGTGAACGAATCTCTGAAAAAAATCTTCATCGCGAGATCCAGGCGATCAAGACGCCGGCCAGATCGGCTGCCAGGTAGAGGCCAAAGCCAAAAACGCTGTGGTTGACCAAGCTGCGCAGGCGGTTCTTGGCCGGCGCCGGCGTGCGGGACGAGGCGATGCCTGCGCCCATGGCCGGTTGCATGACCAGCCAGGGCGCGGCCACCGTGGCGATGCCCACGCCCAGCGCCGGCAGCAGCGTCGGGTTGGTCAACCAAGGCAGGCCAGCGATGCCGACCAGCAGGCCCGCGAAGGCAACGCCCGTCGCGTAGTGCAGCAGCCAGCCCAGGGCAAGTTCGCCTTGCACCGGCGCTGCCTTGGCAATCGCGTTGTGTTTCCAGGTGCCGTGGCGCCAGTGGCCGGCCCAGCGGCCGATCATCGTGAAGTTGAGCGTGGGCACACCCAGGCGCTGAAGCAGCAGCAACCAGATGTCCATGACGGCGGTGGCGCCCACGCCCACCAGCACGGTCTGCGCTGCGCCTGTTGTCCATGTGTTCATGTGAATTCCTTGTTGACGAAAAGTGAAGTTGCTGTCACTCTACAAGTTCAAGTCAACTTGAAGTCAAGAGGTTTTTGATGGACATCGCCGAAGTCGCCAGAAAGTCGGGCCTGCCCGCGTCTGCGCTGCGTTATTACGAAGAAAAAGGCCTGATCACCTCGGTGGGCCGGCAAGGCTTGCGCCGCACGTTTTTACCCGGCGTGCTGGACCAGCTGGCCTTGATTGCGCTGGGGCAAGCGGCGGGGTTTTCGCTGGACGACATCGGCGCCATGTTTTCGCCGGACGGCAAGGCGAGCATCAACCGGCAGTCGCTATCGGCCAAGGCCGACGATCTGGACCAGACGATCCGGCGCCTGAAGGCCATGCGCAACGGGCTCAGGCACGCAGCGGTGTGCCCCGCGCCCAGCCACGCCGAGTGCCCGACCTTTCAGCGCCTGCTGCGCGCGGCGGTGGCGGGCGAGCTGGCGCCGCGCGTCAGGAAGACCAAAGCGGTACCTGCGTTGAAGCCCTGATAATTCGGCTCTCTGAAGGGTGCAGGCGGATGTGCAGATCTGGGGGATTGCCCTCTGCGCTTTATAGCCGCAGCGGCGATGCGTAACCCGTCATCTCCAGGTAGCCGCGCCCGACCAGCTTGCCGTTGCTGTCGATCAGCTCGCTCAGGCCTTCCCAGTAAATCGCCCCGGTGGACTGGCGGCTGTCGAGCTCCTGGTTGTCGATGACGGCGCGCACGGCGTAGGTGTCGGCCGGTGTGCGCACCAGCCATTCGACCGGGTAGCTGGCTTGGCTCAGCGGGCTGGTCCAGCGGCGCATCGGCTTGAAGATCACCTCGCCGCGACTGAAGCTGTTTAATGCGCCTGCGGCTGAGCGATAAGACCCGCCGTCCCACAGCGTATTTCCGGCCTTGTCTCGCAGGCGGAAGGCGGTGAGGGCGCTGCCGTCGTCGAGGTTCATGCCCATCCAGTCCCAGCCTGTGGCATCGGGGTGCAGGATTTCTTCGCTCCACTCATGGTCCAGCCAGGCCTTGCCGGTCACATCGAACTTCTTGCCCTTGATGGTCAGCGCGCCGAGCGCCGTCAGTTGCGGCAGGCTGTAGTAATAACTGGCTTGTTTTGCCTCAGGCCCCTTGCGTGACAGGCCCTTGTCACCCTGCAGCAGCAGCGGCTGGGTTTCGGTGAACTGCAGGTCCAGGCTGAAGTCGGTGGCAGGAAGTTTTGCGCTGTGGGTGTTGCGCTGGCTTTGCAGCGTCCAGTTGCGCAGCGTCAGGGCCATGCCCTGGGTGCTGGCGCTGGCGATGTCAAAACCCTCGCGTGCGATGCGCTGGTCGTGCCAGAGTTTGTTGCCTTGCACGTCGGTGATGGCCGCGTGCGCAAAAACCAGTTGTTTGGCTGCAAACTTTGAGGCCATGGCCTGGGTGCCGTCTACACGCGATCGGAAGAAGGTGAGCTGGAAACCAAATTCGCGCGCGCCGGATCTTGCATGGCCGGTGATGTACCACCACTCGGTCTTGAAGTCCGGGTGGGCACCAAAGTCGCGCGGAAACTGCAGCGTCTTGGCAGGCAGGGCCAGTGCGCCACCAGACATGCCTGCCAGGCCCGCCACGCCGCCGGCCAGCAGCAGGCGGCGGCGAAGGGCAGGGGGCAAGGCATGCATGGGACTGATTCTCGCAGCAAGGGTGATTGCGCATTGCACACAGGCCATGGAGCGTCTATCCTTTTAAGCTCCACCCTGCCACCCAGGAGCGCACACCATGTACAAGAACATATTGCTGGCTTACGACGGGTCCAAATCCGGCCAGAAGGCCCTGCTTGACTGCCGCGACCTGGCGCAGTGGAGCCAGGCGTCACTGACGCTGGTTGCCATCACGCCGCTCTATATGGACCTGATTGGTGTCGAAGGCGGCGTGTATGACCGCAGTCTGGCCGAGGCCGAGAAGGACAAGTACAAAAACATTCTTGACGAAGGCCTGAGCCAGCTCGCCGCTGCCGGCCATCAGGCCAAGGGCGAGGTGCTGCTGGGCGAGACGGTCGATGAAATTGCCAAATACGCCAGCAAGATGTCCGCCGACCTGATCGTGGTGGGCCATCGGCATCTGGACGGCTGGGCGGCGCGCTGGTGGCGCGGCTCGGTGTCCAAGTCACTGATTGAACAAGCACCCTGCAGTGTGCTGGTGGTTATCACCCACTGAGCGCAGCGCTTCAGCGGGCTGACTAACGTCCCCCGCGCCTGGGGCGGCAGCGCGGTGTGCCGTTTGCTGCCGTGTTTGCCGGCGCGCAGACGCTGCGCCGGTTTGATCGCTCTGAAAACGGTGTCGGGCTCTAGCGCACTGGGACAGACTGCCGAGTTGCACGCTCAGCAATGGCAGCAATACGATGTTCATGATGCAGCACCTCCGGGAAACACTTGAGAAAGAAGTGTCGCCGTCATGCCACGCCGGTTGATGGGGCAATGCACTGTTTTCTAGCCCTTCAGGCAGGGGGCTTACACCTGTCCCTGTCCCTGCGCCAGGCCACCGCGTCGTCAAGCAAAGCGGGAATGTCGCCCCTGCCTATGCCCAGGTCGTTCAGCTCCCGTGTGCTCATCTGCGCCAGTTCGTGCCGGTTGCGGCGCAGTCTCTTGTCCTGTGCTGGCCACGACGGCAACACACGCGTCATTTGCGTGAGTCGGCGTGCGAGCGCAAGAAAAGGAAAATCAACGATGTTGTACGGCATGGCGGTGCTCCTGGGGTGAAGCTGCCAATGGTGCGATTTATCATGGTATTGTGGAAGTTGAATTTTCTGATCCAAACTATCAGGATTACTGATGCGTGAACTGAATCTTGACCAACTGCGCACCCTGGTCGCCATTGCCGATCTGGGAACTTTTTCAGCGGCGGCACGCGCGCTGCACCTGGCCCAGCCTACCGTCAGCCTGCATGTCAGCGAACTGGAGAGCCGGCTGGGTGCGCCCCTGGTGTTGCGCGGCGGCAGAAAGGTGGAGCCCACGGCAGCCGGTGCGGTGCTGGTGCAGCGCGCCAGGCGCCTGTTGCGTGATGCTGATGACGCGGTCGACGCGGTGCAGCGCCACGTTGAGGGCCGCATCGGCCGTGTGCGGCTTGGCAGCTCTACCGGCGTGCTGGTGTATCTGCTGCCCGAAGTGCTCAAGGCCATGGAACGAACACACCCCGACATTGATGTCGAGGTCAGCATCCTTGGCTCCAGCGAGGCCATGGAACGGCTCAGCCAGGGCACGCTGGACGTCGGGTTGGTCGCCGCGCCCCAGCTTCCCCGGCCCGGCGTCGTCATGACGCACTGGCGCAGCGACCCGATGATGGGTTTTGTACCCGGGCACTGGACGGTGCCCAAACGCATCACGCCGCAATGGCTGGCTGCGCGGCCGCTGATCTTCAACGATTCGACCACGCACATGTACCACCTGACCATGGAGTGGTTTGCCAATGCGGGCTTGAGCCCGCGTACGCGCATTGAGCTCAACTACAACGAAGCGATGAAAAGCCTAGTGGCCGCCGGCTATGGCGCGGCGGTGCTGCCGCTGGAGCAGCCTGCGGAGTCGCTGGTGCACCAGGGCGTACAGGTGGTTCCACTGAGGCCGCTACTGACGCGGCATACCGCCGTGGTGCACAGGCCGCTGGAAGCGGTGGACGGTGCCACGCGCAACCTGCTGCTGACGCTGGAGCAGTTCCGCCAGGGAGGCGGCGCAGGATAGGGGGTGCAGGCTGATTAATGCTGCGAGGTCTGAAAAACAACCTCGCCGCTGGGAATGTGCACGACGCGAATGTCCTGCCGCGTGGGGTCAGTCAGACTTTTCACCGCCACCGCCACTGCCAGTGACTGGTCACTGTAGGTCTGCCTGAGCGAAGCCGGCGGCAGCAGGCTGCCCCGCAAGGGGCCTCTGCATTCAATGCGAAATTGAGCGGATGCCATGGTGTGAATCTCCTCGTGTGAGGAACTCATAATGCGCGCGTGTTGCGACGAAGTCATGACAATTCACAAACTTTCACCATCCTTGCCAGGTAGTTCGTAAGCAAACGAAAGCGCGCATCGGCCGGCGCGGCTCGATAGTGCCACCTTGGCGCTTACCAGTCTTCCTTGACCGCCAGCACCGCATCCTTGCCGGCCGCGGCACGCCCCGCCAGCCAGGCGGTGACGGTGCCGGCCAGCACCACTGCGGCGCACAGGCCCAAGAGCCGGTCCCAGGGCAGGGCCAGGTCCATGGTCCAGTGAAAACTCTGCGGGTTCACCACATGCACCAGCACCAGCGACACCGCCAGGCCCAGACCCAGACCGGCCAGCGCGCCAGCCAGCGTCCAGGCCGCGCCTTCACCGGCAACCAGTGTGAGGATTTGCCGGCGCGTCAGGCCCAGATGCGCCAGCAGGCCGAACTCCTTGCGCCGTGCCAGCACCTGGGCGCTGAAGCTGGCCGCCACACCGAACAGGCCGATGGCAATCGCCACCGCCTGCAGCCAGTAGGTCACGGCAAAACTGCGGTCAAAGATGCGCAGCGAGGTGGCGCGTATTTGGCTGCTGGAGGCAAATTCAATCAGTTCGCCGGCGCCCGGCGCCTGGGCCTGCGCCTGCGCCTGCGCCAGTGTGCGCACGGCCTGCTGCACCTGCGCCTGGTCGGCGCCCGGCACCAGCCACAGCGCGATGTCGTTGACGCGCCGGTCACCGGTGAGGCGCTCGAAGTCGCGCTGGTCCATGGCGATGGCGCCGAACTGACGTGCGTAATCGCGCCAGACGCCGGCTACATAAAACCTTGATGCCGTCTCACTCGCTGCCGAACTTGCTCCTGAATTGATAGCTTCTAACGCATGACTGGCGGGGGCCAGAGCCCGAAAAGGCTCTGAAAGCGGGGCAAAAACCCGGCCGGGCTGCGCGCCGTACAAATCCACCATGGGCTCGCTGACATAAATCGCGACATGGCCCGGCGGCACCGGCAGCGGCTCGCCCACCAGCGGCAGGCTGCTGGCCGGGTCTTGCAGATCACGGGCGATCAGCGCTACGGCGGGCTGGCCGGCATCGAGCAACAGTTGCGTCACGCGCAGGCTGCCGCTACGTTCCACGCCGGGCAGTTGGGCAAGCGCCTGCACAAAGTCCGGCGAGAAATAGACCGTGTCGCTGGCGGAGGTATTGCTGGCGGTGCGCGCATACAGGTCGGCGGGCAGCACCACGTCCAGCCACTGCGTGACCGAGTCGCGGAAACTCGCCACCATGACCGTCAGCGCCACGGCCAGGCTCAGCGACGCCACCACGCCGCTGACGGCCACCGCCGCGCTGCCGCGCACACGGCGGGCGCGCTCAACTGCCAGCATAGGCAGCAGGCGCCGGCCCACGCGCGGCGCGATGCGGTCATAGAGCAGCGCAATCAACCAGGGCAGGGCGCTGATGCCGCCGACCAGCAGCAGGCCGACCGACAGGTAGGCGCCGAGCGCGATGCCAAAAACCGGCGGCGTGAAGGCCAGCAGGCCAGCAGCGGCCATCAGCAGCAGGCTGAGCCGGTACGGTGTGCCGCCGGCCGGTGGCGCGCCCAGGCCTTTGAGGGTTTGCGCCGGTGGCAGCTTCTGCGCCGCACGCGCCGGCCACCAGCCGCCGACCAGTGCGGCGGCCACACCCAGACCGCCGTAGACCAGCGCCGCGCCAGCGTCCCATTGCAGCGTTGGCGCCACACCAGAGAAATAGCCACCACCGAGGTCACCGCCCAGCAGGCGCAGCGCCAGTGCCGCCAGCGCCGTACCCAGCGCGATACCGGCCACGCTGCCGATGGTTCCCAACAGCGCCGATTCCCACAGCACCAGGCGCAGGCGTTCACGGCCGGTCAGGCCCAGCACGCCCAGCAGCGCAAACTGTTGCGCGCGTTTGGCCACACTCAGCGACAGCACCGAAAACACCAGGAAGGCCCCGGTGAACAGCGCCACCAGCGCCAGCACCGTGAGGTTGACGCGGTAGGCGCGCGACAGATTGCTGACGCGCTGCGCGTCGTCGCCGGGCTCCGTGGCGGTGATGCCGGCCGGCAACTGCAAGCTGGTGATGAAAGCGGCGCGACCTGTTCCTGGCAGCAGGCGCAGATCAATGCGCGAGATCTGCCCGAGGCGACCGAACAGCTCCTGTGCCGCGCCAATGTCCATCACCGCCAGCGGCGCTCCACCGGCGGCTACGCTGCCTGCTACCTGCACCTCGAGCAATTGCAGGCCGCTTTGCAGGCGCAGGCGCTCACCCGCCAGCGCCTGCCGCGCGGCCGGGTTGAGGAAGACAGTGCCCGGCGTGAACAGCGCCATGCGGGCCGCATCGGCGCTCGGTTGTGGCATCAGCGCCGGGGCCAACCCGGCCACCACCAGTGCATCGACACCCACCACGCGCAAAGCCACGCGCTTGCCATCGCTGCCAACCGCATAGGTGCCAAGTTCCAGCATCGGGCTGACGGCGGCAAGCTGCGGGTGGGCCGCCACGCGGGCATAGAGGGTTTCGTCAAAACTACCGCGCAGCGCACGCAGTTCAAGGTCAGGCTGCCCGTTGACCGAACGCACCGCCTGCGAAAACTCGCTGAGCGCCGAGGCATTGATCAGCTGCACAGAAAACGCTAACGCGACGCCCAGCATCACCGCTGCCACGGCGGCCGCATTGCGCCAGCGATGGTGCAGCAGCTCCTCCCAGGAAAAGGTGGAGAGCAAGGCGCGCATGCTGACCCCCGGGGCTCAGGCCGAGCGCCAGAAACGCAGGGGCACGCAGGTCTGCAGGCGGTGAATGGCCTGGTCCATCAGCGCAGGATGCAGCTCGTGGCCGATGTTTGAGGCGATGTCGCAGGTGGCGTCGGCGCCGAGCTCCATCAGGTGTTCGTAGGCGAGTTGCGTCAGCCTGGCCGGCACGAGGGTGTCGCGCTGGCCGTGCAGCAGGTGCAGCGTCGTCAGTGCCGGCGACTTGTCGGGCAGCGCGGCATATGCGCCGGAAAACGCCAGAACCCGGCCGACCAGACCGTCGTGCTGGTCGCAGAGCGCCAGCGCCAGTGTCGCACCCTGTGAAAAGCCGGCCAGGGCGGTATCGGACTGCAGGATGCCGAACCGCTCTTGTTGCTGGCGAATGAAAGCGGCCAGGGAAGGGACCGCCCGGCCCACGCGTTCCGGGTGGTTGGCATCGGTCAGATCAAAGGTCGGGAACCACTGCCGCTCGGTCTTGCCAAGGTGGATGGACTCCGCGCCCTCGGGCATCACGATGGCAGCTTCGGGGAAGGCGTCGCCAAGCAGCCCTGCGAAATCCATCATGTCCACGGCCGAATCACCGACGTCATGCAGCAGCACAAACAGTTGTCGCGCTGGCGTGGCTGGCAGCAGTTCCAGGCTGTCGAAGGTCGGGCTCATGCGCGTATGCCTTCGCTGCTCAGGTGCAGCACGCGGTCGGCGCGCGCGGCGGCGGTTTCCGAATGGGTGACCAGCACCAGTGAGGCGCCGTGTTCACGGGTTTGCGCCACCAGCGCGTCCATGACTTTGGCCGCAGTGGTCGGGTCGAGGTTGCCGGTCGGTTCGTCGGCCAGCAGCAGGGTGGGGCGGTGGATCAGCGCGCGTGCAATCGCCACGCGCTGCAACTGCCCGCCCGAGAGCTGCTGCGGCAAGCGTGTGCCCAGGCCGTCCAGTCCGACGGCAGCCAGCATGGCCAGCACCCGCGCGTCGTCGTGCTGGCCCAGCAGCAGCAGCGGCAGGGCGATGTTTTGCGCCACATCGAGATGCGGCAACACATGAAAGGCCTGAAACACAAAGCCGACCTTTTCGCGCCGCAGCAAGGCGCGCTGGTCCTCGCTCAATGCACCGATGTCCACACCGTCCAGTTCCACGGCGCCGCTGTCCCAGTTGTCGAGTCCAGCCATGCAGTTGAGCAGCGTCGACTTGCCAACGCCGGACTCGCCAACGATGGCGACAAACTCGCCGGGTGCGACGTCCAAAGACACGTTGGTGAACACCGGAACATCGCCGTAGTGTTTGCCGAGTTGTCGCAGGCGCAGGTTCATGACAGGGAACCCGCCAGCTTGAGCACCTGCGGCAGCGCATCGGGCGCGTCGCAGGCCACGATGTGCCGGTCCGGCATGGAGCGCAGCCAGGTGATTTGGCGCTTGGCCAACTGGCGGGTGGCGGCGATGCCGCGCTCGCGCAGTTCGGCCATCGGCCAGTTGCCGCTGAGGGCCTCCCAGGCCTGGCGGTAACCCACACAGCGCATGGACGGCAGGTCGGGGTGCAGGTCGCCGCGTGCGCGCAAGGCTGTTACCTCATCGATGAAGCCGCCAGCAAGCATGCTGTCGAAACGCTGCGCGATGCGCTCATGCAGCCAGGCCCTATCCTGAGGTTCAAGGGAAATAATGGCGCCAGCCCTCGCCGTTTGGACGTGAGAAGCTCCTTTTTCGATAGCATTGCGCTTTTGGAAAACAGACAGCGGCTGGCCCGACACGCGAAATACCTCGAGCGCGCGCGAGATGCGCTGCGAGTCGTTCGGCGCCAGCCGGGCGGCTGTGACCGCATCCACAGCCGCCAGCTCGGTATGCAGCGCCGGCCAGCCTTTGGCCTGCGCCTCGGCTTCGAGTGCGGCGCGGGTCGCAGGGTCGGCGGTCGGCATGGCGTCGAGGCCGTCGCGCAACGCCTTGAAGTAAAGCATGGTGCCGCCGACCAGCAGCGGCAGCTTGCCACGCGCGCTGATCTCGCCGATCAGCCGCGTGGCGTCGGTGATGAATTCGGCGGCGCTGTAGGCCTGCAGCGGGTCGCGAATATTGATCAGGTGGTGCGGCGCAGCTGCCAGTTCTGCGGCTGTGGGTTTGGCCGTGCCGATGTCCATGCCGCGGTAAACCAGGGCTGAATCGACGCTGATGATTTCTACCGCATGGCGACTGGCGATGGCCAGCGCCGCTGCGGTTTTGCCCGCGGCCGTGGGCCCCGCCAGACCGATCCAGGGCAGCAGCTTCATAGCGGCGCGGACGCGGCCACGATGGCCGGATCGCCATGACGGCGCACCAGGGTCCAGGCGATCAGTGCAATGCAGATGCTCCAGAACATCACCCCATAAGCCAGCGGGAACACTGTGCCGTCCAGATGGCTGCCCAGCCAGCCGCCCATGGCGAAGGCGGCGAGCATCATCAGGAAACCATTTAGGGCCGAGGCGGCACCTGCCGCGCCGGGAAAAGGACCGATGGCGCCACTCTGGCTGCAGGGCTGGTGCACGCCATGCGCAAAGATGAACAGGTAGCAGGGCAGCAGCAGGGCCCACACATTGTGCAGACCCGCCCAGGCCAACACGCCAATCAGCAGCCCGCCGCTGAGTGTCAGAACGGCGGCGATGGACACCGAACGGCGCACGCCGAAGCGCGGCAGCAGGCGACGGCACCAGAAGGTGCCACACACATACACCAGCGACATGGAAAACATCACCAGGCCGTACTCCGTTTTGGACAGGCCCAGCACCCCGATGAACACAAATGACGAGGCGGCCAAAAAAGTAAAGAGCCCGCCGTAAGAGGCGGTAGACAGGGCCGAAAAGGCAACAAAGGTCGGGTTGCGCAATATGGTCCACCAGGTCTGCAGCAGCATGCGGGGTTGCAGCGCCTGCGGGTTTTTTTGCGCCACGCTTTCCCTGAAACGCAGCGCGATCAGCGTCAGCGCCCCGGCGCCGAAGACGGCCAGTGCCAGCAGCGCGATGCGCCAGTTGAAGACGTCCGACAGCAGGCCGCCAAGAGGCGCGCTCAGACAGGCGATGACACCCAGCCCGGTCAGGCCGCGCGACATGGCCCGGGCCCCGGCCATCGGCGTGTACAGGTCCCGCACAATGGCCCGCGCACACATCACGGCTGCCCCCATGGCCGCGCCCTGCACCATGCGCCAGATGATCAACAGAGCCATGGAGGGCGCAAAAGCGCTGCCGATGGCCGCCACCACGTAAGCGCTCAAACCGAGCAGCAGGATGGGCCGCCGGCCGAATCGGTCGGACAGCGGGCCCCAGAACAGCTGGGAAACACCAAAGGCCAGCAGCAGCGCCGTCAGGGTGAGCTGGGCCTGCGCCATGTTGGCGCCGAAGCCGCTGGTCAGGGCCGGCAGCGCCGGCAGGTAGAGGTCGGTCGTGATGGGCTGAATGCCCAGCAGCAAGGTCAGTACCAGCACCACCAGGGTGGGCGACATGAGGGGGGGCTGGGTGGGAGAAGCAGAAGCAGACACGAGAGCGGGGGTGGGGGTGGCAGGCATTGATCTGAGCGTATCAGATTGACCATCCTGTTGCGGCCGTGCGGCGGCTCTTCAGGGCTTGTCCATGCGTGCGCGCAAATCCGAAAAGCCGGGGTGCGACCGCAGCCGGCTGTTCTCAGCCGCGTTGACAATCAGGGGCAACTGGCCGCAGCCCAGTTGCGCTGCGGCCATGGCCAGCGCCATGGCTTCGTCGCCCTTGTCCAGGCAGAGCAAAGGGCCGATGTAGTTGGCGCGCATATTGGCGCCATCGTCTGTAGACCGGCGCATCAGGCTGAGTGCCTGTTCACGCGCTCCGCAGCGGGCAAAAACATAGGCCAGTGTTGACGCGGCAAAGGCCCAACTCCCCGGCCCGAGGGTAATGTGTTCGGCTTCGCCAATCAGCTCGGCGCGCGGTTCCACAAAAGCCCGGTAGCCCAGCAGATAAATCTGCGCGGCGGCGCTGTCCGGCGCGCTGTCCGCCAGTTGCCTCGCCTGCGTCAGTCCCGCAGCCAGCTCCCCGCCGGCCGCCAGACAGCGGGCGCGCATCACGGCCAGGGGCACCGAAAACGGATTGAGCTCAAGCGCCCTCTGCAGTGACTCGGCTGCTGCCCGGGCTTGTCCGGTGCCCCACTGATGCCATGCACGGTAATGGTGGATCTGGTCGTCCTGAACCGCGGCGCTGGCTGCCTGGTTGTGCAAATGCCCGGCTTCGGTGAATTGCCACAGGCAGTCGTGCAGATGCGCCATCTCGGCGTGCAGCCCCGGCAGGTGCGGAGCCTGTTCTTCTATCAGTCGCAGCTGTGTCAGTGACTCGATCAGGCTGCTTCTGGGGACCGTGAGGCCGCAACTCACGGCGCCAGCCACACACTCGGCCAGGCCCAGTTTGGCCGACAGGTAGTCGGGTGCCTGCGCAACCAGCTCGCGCAGCAGCAGTTCCGCGCGCGCCATGCTGGCCCGGGTGCGCTGGTTGCTCAACTGCCGCGCGTGTACCAGGGTTGCCACTTGCCGGGGCTGGGCCATGGCCTCATGGACCAGCCTTGACAGGGGACGCAGGGTGGTAGCGACGCTGGCGCCGCCAGGGCCGTTTGCACCGGCTTCGCTGGCCTGCACCGTCAGGCGGTAGCCGGTGCGGTAAACCGAACGAATGCTGATGCCGCCGTGTGTTTCCAGCGCCGGTCGCAGCTGGGCGACGCAGCGCGCCAAGCTTTCGTCAGACATGAGGGGGCTGCGCCAGACCCGGCTGGCAAATTCTTCTTTCGGCACCACGTCTGGCCAGCGCGACAGCAGCAAATGGAGCACGGCGCGCTCTTTGGGTGGCAAGTGAAGCGGTATGCCGTGAAGGCAGACAAAGCCGTCATCGCGCGCTGTGTAGCCATGCTGACCCGGACTGCCGATGAGCGGCGGGCTGTCTGCGAGGTGACGCATCATCATTTTTTCATCAAGATTGCATTTGATTGTGCAGGTAAGTTGCGCACTGCGACATCAGGTTTGCCCCAAGGTGTCCTCACAACAACCAGGAGACGATTTGCCATGAAACCTTTGAATCCCTTGACTCTCTTTCGCCTTGTATCCGCCCGCCGCCTTGTGCCGGCTGTGTGGGCCTTGAGCTGCGTGCTGGCTCACGCTCAAGCGCCTCAG
Source organism: Polaromonas sp. (assembly GCF_013817205.1). Lineage (GTDB taxonomy): Bacteria > Pseudomonadota > Gammaproteobacteria > Burkholderiales > Burkholderiaceae_C > Polaromonas. The sequence continues at coordinate 13,170 of NZ_JACDDD010000033.1, read as the reverse complement.
TTGCCGCCACCGGATTCGGTGCTGCTTGACAAGCTGGGCTACATGCGCAGCTTTCCCCCGACCTCTGACAAGCAGGTGGACCAGAGCAACCGCATCAAATACCCGCAGATGAGCTGGGCGCTCCAGAACACGCGCCAGCTGCTGCCCACCCACAATATCCGGCGCGGTGCCAGGGCGCCTTCAGAGTTGCCGCGTTCGGAGAAGAACCTGGACGAATGGGCATTTGCCGACGAAAAGGGTGCCCGCACCACGGTCGCCGACTGGCAGCGCGACACGTATACCGACGCCCTGGTGGTGCTGCATCGCGGCCGCATCGTGTACGAGCGTTACCGCAACACCAGGCCCGAGACGCCGCACCTGCTGTTTTCTGTGACCAAATCGTTCACCGGCCTGATCGCCGCGCAGCTGGCCCATGAGGGCAAGATCGACCCCAACGCCATGGTCACCCAATACGTCCCCGAGCTCGCGGACAGCGCCTGGGGCGACATGAAAGTGCGCGAGGTGATGGACATGACAGGCGCGGTGAAGTTTCGCGAGGTGTATACCGACCCCTCGACCGAAATCTTTCCTTACCTGTATGCCAGCGCGATGCTGCCGCCCCCGCCCAACTATGCCGGTCCCCGGGACATCTACAGTTTTCTGAAAACGTTAAAGAAAGAGGGTGAACACGGCGCTGGTTTTGTCTACCGCACAGTGCATTCCGAAGTGCTGGGCTGGATCGTCTCGCGCGTGACTGGCAAGCACTTCGCCGAGGTGATGAGCGAGCGCATCTGGAGCAAGCTGGGTATGGAAGAAGACGCCTACGTCTTGGTGGATTCGGTAGGCACACCGCTGCAGGGCGCCGGTCTGAACGCCACCGCGCGTGACCTGGCGCGCTTCGGTGAAATGCTGCGCCGGGGTGGCGAGTTCAATGGTCAGCGCATACTCGACAAGGCCGTGATCGAAGACACCGTCAAGGGCGGTGACCGCGAGAAATTCAAGGCCTCGGGGATGGCGTTCAGGGCCGGCTACAGCTACCGCAACCAGTGGTGGATGCTGCACAACGCCGATGGTGCCTACGAAGCGTCGGGCGTGCATGGTCAGATGGTGCGCATCAATCCGGCGGCCGAGATGGTGGTGGTCAAGCTGTCGTCACATCCCGTGGCCGGGGCGGGCTTTACACACCCGCTGACGCTGAAGGCCTGGGCGGCACTGGCCGAAGCCGTGCGACGGTGAGACCGGGCAGGGCCAGATGTTTAACGCAGGCTGAAAAGCTGCGCCAGTGCCTGCCGGTACCGCGACTGGCCGACCGAGTTGGTGTTGTGGTGCGAGCCGCCTTCAACCAGCATGAACAGCTTGGGCTGCGCGGCAGCTTCATACAGTTTGTGCCCAGACTGGGCGCGATCAGCCGGTCTGCGCCGCCGTGCACCACCAACAGTGGTGAGCCAATTTTGTCCACCTTGCGTACCTCAAAACGCTGGGTGATCAGCAGGGAGATCGGAGCCCAACTCCATTTGGTCGTGCCGATCACGTCGGCAATCGAGGTGACGGTTCCTTCGACAATCGTGCCGCTTTCATCAGCAAGCTCGGGCGCAAGATGAATGGCAATCGGCCCGACTAGAGAGTGCCCAAAGATGTAGTGGGGCCGGTGCGTAGCAAGGCTTCAGAAAGTTCGTCGCATTTACAGGGTTTACCAGCGGCTTTGATCTAGCCAGTGTGGGATTAGGCTTCTGCCGGGCGGGTGAAGGGTAAGCGCTTGCAACAGCTCTTCATCAAATTGTCACCTGCATGCACCATAGTGCCTCATTCCACAACGGAGGAGTTTCATGTATTCATTGCGTATCCTGGCGGCCGGTCTGGCAGTCACCGGCATGGTGGGCCTGGCTGCCTGTGCGGGCGGGTCGCCCGCACCATCGAGCCGCTACCCGACTCTGGACGGCAAAGCCCCGCTGGTGATTGGGCACCGCGGAGCCAGCGGCTATTTGCCGGAGCACACGATCGAAGCCTACAAACGCGCCATCGAGCAGGGTGCGGACTTCATTGAGCCGGACGTCGTGGCGACCAAAGACGGTGAACTGGTGGTGCGGCACGAGCCCAACATCACGGCCACCACGGACGTCTCGACACGGCCAGAGTTTGCCAGCCGCAAAACAACCCGCATGGTGGACGGCATTTCCGAGACAGGCTGGTTTACCACCGACATGACGCTTGTCGAGTTGAAAACACTGCGCGCGACACAGCCCATGGCTGAGCGCGACCAGTCGCACAACGGCAGGTACGCCGTCCCGACCCTGCGCGAAGTGCTGGACCTGGCCCGCAGCGAAAGTGCCCGGACAGGCCGCAGCATTGGTGTTTATCCCGAAACCAAACACCCGACTTACCACGTGAATGCCGGATTGATGCTGGAAGACCGCCTGCTCAGGCTGCTGGCCGAGTACGGCTACACCGCCAAAAACTCGCCCGTCATCGTGCAGTCGTTTGAGGTGGGCAACCTCAAGTACCTGCGCAGCAAAACCCAGCTTCGTCTGGTGCAGCTGATTGACGGCGACGGCGTGGATGCCCAGGGCCGCGTGACGCTGGCTGCTCCTTCGGACAGGCCTTATGACTTTACGGTTGCCAAAGACAGCCGCTCGTTCCCGGACTTGCTGACTCCCGCCGGCTTGCGCGAGATCAAGACCTATGCCGACGGTATTGGCCCCTGGAAACCCTATCTGATACCCGCCCGTCAGATTGACGCCAACAATGACGGCAAGCCTGATGACCTCAACGGTGACGGCGTGATCGACGAGCGTGACCGCGTGCAACTGCCGCCGACATCGGTGGTGCGTGACGCGCATTCTGCGGGCCTTTTTGTGCATGCCTTCACCTTTCGCAACGAAGCCAAGCGCCTGGCATCTGATTTTCGCAGTGACCCGGCAGCCGAATACCGCAAGTTCTTTGAGATGGGTGTCGACGGCGTGTTCAGTGACTTTCCGGATACCGCTGTTGCGGCGCGAGGGCGCTGAAAAAGCTTCCCCGGCGTGAGTGTCACGGCGCTGCCGGGTTGACACCTGCGATTCGCTAGCTATCAAAAAAAGAGCACTCTTCGCCCGAATTTAAAGGGCGAGCGGTGCTTTTTTCTTTGCTCGACTGGTTGCAAGCAATTTCGAGCTGGGGCGTCGCGCTTTGGGTGTTTTATCCGGTGCTGCTGCCTTGCTGTCCAGCAGCCAGTGCGCCAGTTGCCGGGCCAACACCTCACCGGGCGGGACCGTCATCGGCAAGCTGTCCAGCACCGCATAAATCGCCAAATGCGCCAGGCCATGGGCCAGACTCCAACCGGCCAGCGCCAGCGGCAGCGCTTCGGCGTGATTGACTTTTTCGGCGGCCTGCAGCAAAACCGCGAAGCTGGCTTGGCCGGATTTCTGTAGTTCGGGGTAGGACTCTTTTTGCGCCAACAGCGGGCCGAACATCAGGCGAAAGCGGGTCGGGTGCTGCATGGCAAAAGCCACATAGGCCTCGCAAATGCCAATCAGCTGGTCACGTGGTGTGGCGCCGTTTGCCCCCAGCATTACAGCTGTCAGACCCTCAAAGCCGCGCTCCGCAATGGCAGCCAGCAAGGCCTCGCGGCTGCCGAAGTGGTGGTAGGGCGCGCCATGCGACACGCCGGCCTCACGCGCCACTTCGCGCAAGGTCAGCGCTTCGGCGCCGCGCGTTGGCAGCAGTTGCTCGGCAGCGTCCAGCAAGGCCTCGCTCAGGTTGCCGTGGTGGTAGGTTTTTGCGGTCATGGCTGCAATCTTGACATGAGAAAGTTTGCTCCGTATATTCCAGTATCTTTCTTGTGTCTAGATTGTGTGCGTTCAACCCAGCGAAGGCCGTCATGTATCACTTCATCGTTTCCCAAAAGATCCGGCGTTCATTTGCAGATCTCAACGCCGGGCGTTACGAAGCCATCGTGGCGCAGTTTGCCGGGCCGCACCGCCACCTGATGGTGGGGCAACATGCGCTGGCCGGTGAGCGGCACTCGCCGGCAGCCACGGCGCGCTGGTACGCACGCTTGCAGCGCCTGCTGCCGGGCTTGCAGTTTCAGCTGGACTCCATCGCCGTGAGCGGCTGGCCCTGGGACACCCATGCCCTGGTGAGCTGGAAGGACAGCTTCACCTTGCCTGACGGCTCACCGGGCAACAACCAGGGTGTGCACGCGTTTCGAATTGCGTGGGGAAAGATCCGCTCGATGGAGGTGCATTGCGACACGCAGCGCTTGCGTGGCTATCTTGCGCAGATGCAAGCCATGGGACTGGAGGAGGCGCAAGCAGCGCCGATCACCGGCTGAGCAGTCTGAGGGGGCTAGCGCCCGCGTAGAAACAGGCTGTCCAGCTCTTTCACCGTGACCTGGCGCCAGGTGGGCCGGCCGTGGTTGCACTGGTCGGAGCGTTCGGTGGCTTCCATCTGGCGCAGCAGGCCGTTCATCTCGTCGATCGTCAGCTTGCGGTTGGCGCGCACGGCACCGTGGCAGGCCATGGTGGACAGCAACTCGTTTTGTGCGCGCTGGATCACGGTGCTGGCCTCATGTTGCGCCAGTTCGGCCAGCACGCTGCGCGCCAGCTCCACCGCATCACCTTGAACCAGACTGGTCGGTACCGCGCGGACGGCCAGGGTGCGCGGCGAAAACGGTGTGATTTCCAGGCCCAGCGCCTTGAGCGTGTGTTCGCTGGCTTCGGCGGTTGCCACCTCTTGCGGTGTGGCGGCAAAGGTGGCGGGGATCAGCAACGGTTGGCTGCTGATCGCGGCAGTGCTGTCGAGCTGACTTTTCAGGCGCTCATACACAATGCGTTCGTGTGCAGCGTGCATGTCCACGATCACCAGGCCCTGGGTGTTTTCGGCCAGCACGTAAATGCCCTGCAGTTGAGCAATCGCGCGGCCCAACGGCCAGTCGCCGGGTGGCAGATCGGTATTTTCCGTTCGGGCTGAGCTCGTCAAAGCCTCTGCGGCATAGTGCCCCTCGACAGGCTCAAGACGAACGGTTGAAGGGACTGCAGATGGCCACATGGCCTCAAAGTCGGACACCCGCGTGTCCTGTCGCAAGGGCTGAAATGCTCCGAAATTGATAGCTGGTTGCGCCCATGGGGCGGGGGCTGAGGCCCGATTTGATTCAAAACTACCGGGGATAATACCGTTCGGTGCCGCCAACGCCGCTGCCGCCGCCCGCGGTGCAGCCAGTGCGTTCTCTACGGCGTGGCGCACGGCCTGGTGCACCTCGCGACTGTCGCGAAAACGCACCTCGATTTTGGTCGGGTGCACATTGACGTCCACCCGCGCCGGGTCCATGGTCACATACAGCGCATATACCGGCTGGCGGTGGCCGTGCAGCACGTCTTCGTAGGCGCTGCGTGCGGCGTGCGTCAGCACCTTGTCGCGCACATAACGGCCGTTGACATAGGCAAACTGCTGGTCGGCCCGGGCGCGCGCCGCATCCGGAATGCCGGCGCGACCGGTCACACGCAGTGCGCCCGCGCTGTAGTCCACGGCCACACTCTGCGCCAGCAACTCACTGCCCAGGACGTCGGCCAGACGCTGGTCATGCGCGCTGTGGTCTGCAGTGTCGACACTGGCGCGCCATTGTTCGACCAGCTTGCCGTCGTGCCAGATCGCAAAACCCACGTCCGGTCGCACCAGCGCATGGCGACGCACGGCCTCGATGCAGTGCGCCAGTTCTGTGGCGTCAGTCTTCAAAAACTTGCGGCGTGCCGGGGTGGCGTAAAACAACTCGCGCACCTCGACCGTGGTACCGCGGCTGCGCGCCACCGGCTTGAGCTCGCCAGAGCGGCCGTCGAGCTGCCAGGCGTGGCTGTCGCTCTCGGTCCGCGACAGCAGGCTCATGTCGGCAATCGAATTGATGGCGGCCAGCGCTTCCCCACGGAAACCCATGGTGCCGACGGACTCGAGGTCGCGCAGCGACGAGATCTTGCTGGTGGCATGGCGCCTGAGGGCGACCGCCAGCTCGCCCTGCGGAATGCCGGAGCCATCGTCCTCCACACAAATCAGACGCACCCCGCCGGCCTGGAGCCGCAAGGTCACCTGCGTGGCGCCGGCGTCCAGCGCGTTGTCCACCAGCTCACGCACCACCGAGGCCGGGCGCTCCACGACCTCGCCGGCGGCGATCTGGCTGATCAGGTCGTCAGGCAGTTCGCGGATGGGGCGGCGGGGGGAGGGGGGCGGGCCAAAGGTCACCTTGCGATTCTAGGTGGAAGTATTTGAGGCTCTTCCGCAGCGGTCTGCCCGTTCAATCTTGTCCGAATTCCTTGCGGTAGCGCGACGGGGGTACGCCGACCTCCCGGTGGAACACCCGGGTGAAGTGGGCCTGGTCAGAGAAGCCGCAGATGAAGCCGGTTGCAGCGGAGCCTTCGGTCGAGCGCAGAAGGTGCCAGGCGGCGGCGCGGCACCGGGTCTGCGTCACGACGCCGGAATAAGACAAACCGCTGTCGGCGAGCTGCCGTTGCAGGCTGCGCGGCGCCATGCCGAGCTGGCGCGCGGCCTGTGCGAGCGGGGGCACATCCATCAGGTCGTTCAAGGCCAGCCGGCCCAACTGGCGTGCTAGCGGAGGACCGGTGAGGTCCTCGGCCAAGCCGGCGCTGACCGGCTGGCGCGGCAGAGAAACGGCTGCCTCCCGCCAGGTGAAGTGCCACTCGGCGGTTTGCGCGGAGGCCACCAGGGCTTCCAGCGCTGCAGGGTCCACCTGCGGGTATACCGGTGCCCCAGCCACCGTGACGCGCACTTCCTGGATTCCCGCTTCCTCCATGGCGGCGGCGAGCACGCCAAGAACGATCAGGTTCTCGGCGGGCAAGGGCGGTTCGACCGGACGCAGTGACAGGTGGGTCACCCGCAGCCCGCAGCCCGGGGTGGCCTCAACCTGGATACGGTGCCGTGAGTGGATATACCGTTCCAGTCGGCACCAGCGGTCGAAAAATTCGGTGGCTGTGGCGCAATCAGTCAGGGCCTGATGGACCGGGTCGCCCCGGATGGCCGCGACCCCACTGCCCAGGAGCGGCAGGCAGGCCCAGCCGCCTTGCGCCAGGGCGCTGGCGACCAGTCGGCGCTTGTGTTCCAGCGCCACGCGCGCTCCGGCAGCAGGCAGAGGCGGCGGCGTCAGGCCTTGCAGGCGCATGCCCCCGGCAAGAATGCGGATCATCACGGCGCTGGCAAAGTCGCTCATGGTCGAAGTATCCCTGAGCTTCAGCGCCGCAGTGCCTGAAGGATGTCGCTGGCGCGTACGGGCACCCGGTTGAAGCGGTGGCCGGCTGCGTCGCGCAGCGCGTTGGCAATCGCACCGGCGCCTGCCACCATGGCGGTCTCGCCAGCGCCAGTGGACGGCTCCGGGCTGTCGATCAGGGTGATTTCCATGGCGCCGATGTCGGCGATGCGCGGTATCGGTGCATCGGCAAAACTGCTGGCCTGCACCCGGCCATTGGCGAACGGCAACTCTTCTACCAGCATCATGCCGATGCACCAGACCAGGTTGCCCTCGGTCTGGGCGCGCACCTGGTCCGGGTTGATCATGCGGCCGCAATCGTGGGCACACCACAGCCGTGCGACCCGCGCAGCGCCGGTGCGGGAATCGATTTCCACGTCTGCCACCGCCGCTGCGTAACTCATGCCTTTGTAAATGCCACAGGCCAGGCCGCGTCCCCGTAGCAGATGGTTTTCCTGACGCAGCAGCGGGCTGCCCCAGCGCGCGTCGCGTGCGACGCGTTCCAGCACCGCCTTCAGGCGTGGTTGGGATAAATGCTTCAGGCGAAAGGCCAGCGCGTCCATGCCCGAGGCGCGGGCGCATTCGTCGATGGCGCTTTCGACAGCCAGCAGGTTGGGTGCGGCACCCAAGCCGCGCCACGGTCCGGTCAGGGCTGTCAGCCGGGTCAGGTCGTACTCCACACGCTGGTTGGTGCAGTCATACGGCAGCGTGCTGCCACGTGCCACCCCCGCGTCGCCCAGAAAATCTGCCGCCAGCTGCATCCACGGCGGCATGGCGGCGCCGGTGAACAGGATGTGGCTGGTCGAAAAGGCGTGCCACCAGTCGGTCAGTTTGCCGTCGCGCAAGCGGGCGCGCACGCGGTGGCTGGAAGGCGGACGGTGAAAGGCCTGGGCCAGCTCCTGCTTGCGGGTCCATTGCACCTTGACGGGTGCGCGCAGTGTGTGCGCCAGCACGGCGGCTTCGAGCTCCACCGTGCACAGGGTTTTGCCGCCAAACGCACCGCCTATGCGCATGGCCTGAACATGCACATCATCTACGTTGAGGCCGAGGGCCCGGGCCACCACGTCGCGTTGGTAAAACGGGTCTTGCCCGCCTACCCACAGGGCCATCTGCTTGCCGCGCGGTTCAGCCACCGCCGCGCGCGGCTCGATAGCGCTGTGTGCGGCCAGCGGGACTTCCAGTTGCATATCGACGGTCCAGGGCGCGGCCTCTTCCAGTTGGCCCTTGCGCGCCACGTGCGCGAGCTGTCCGCGCTCCAGCCGCGGGGCGAGATCAATCTGTAGTGCCGGACTGCGCGTGTCGGCCACCGGATCAATCAACCAGTCCACAGCCAGCGCCGCTTCGATCCGGTCCAGCGCACCGGGGGTATGCGCCACGATACCCAGGCCTTGTGCGTTGGATTGCGCCAGGCGCTTGTCGGTCACCACGGCCACGAAGCCCGGCACCGCGTGGCCGGCGGCCTCGTTGAAGTGGCCGGGGCGCGACGGCGTTTCGGGTGACGCCGGCGCGCGCAGCACCCGGCCAAAAAGCATGCCGGGGCGTCGGATGTCGGCGGCATACAGGGGCTGGCCAGTCACGATCTCCCGGCCCTGCACCTGCGGCGCGGCCCTCCCGACCCACGTGGCATTTCTGGAGAAGGCGCGCAGGGCCGTTGGTGGCAAGTCTTGCGCCTGCAGCACGGCGTCGCGGCTGCCGGCTTCCAGCGCCAGGCGCAAGGTGGCGCAGGCCTGCGCCAGCGGCAAGGCGTAATCCTTGACTGAGTCACTGCCGACGGTCGCTTTGACGCGGGCTATGGTCGTTGTCGCCATGAGCTGCACTTCCACAGAGTCCCATGCCGCGCCCAGTTCATCGCAGGCAATCTGCTTGAACGCGGTGGCAATGTTTTGCCCCATCTCTGCGCGTGGCAGGTGCACGGTGTAGCGGCCGCTGGCGTGGCGCACCCAGCCCGCCGCGTCCGACAGGGTCGGTGCCGGTCGTTTTGGAATGACCGGTACCAAAGCGCAACCCGGCAGCAGCGTGACCGTGAGCGTGGCCGCGCTGGCGGCGACAAATGCCCGGCGCCTCATGCGGGGCTCCGGGCCATTTGCGCTGCGGCGCGATGGATGGCGGCGCGCACCCGCTGCTGCGTGCCGCAGCGGCAAAGATGCCCGGCCAGTGCGGTGTCAACTTGCGCGTCGGTGGGGCGCGGAGTGGTCTGGAGCAGGGCAACCGCCGCCATGATCTGGCCCGCCTGACAATAACCGCATTGAGACACGGTTTCATCCAGCCAGGCCTGCTGCACCGGGTGCAGCTTGTCGCCCTGTGCAAGGCCCTCAATGGTCGTGACAGGGCGCTTGCCAATGTCTGCGACCGGCACCAGGCAGGCGCGTTGTGGCTGGCCGTCGAGCAACACAGTGCAGGCGCCGCACAGGCCCATGCCGCAGCCGAATTTGCTTCCGCACAGGCCCAGGTGTTCGCGCAGCACGGACAAAAGTGTGTCGTCTTTCCAGGCAGGGGCAGCGTCGCGGCGGACGCCGTTGATCAGGATATTCACAGGCAGGCTCCTTGATGAGACCCGCAGTGTCTGGCCAGTAGCGCTGGGCTGTCTTGAACAATTGCGCCAAACTCATCAGGAAGCGCTGCAGCGGGCCGGTGGCGACCCCGGAGGTGGCGACATGTCAAAATCTCCCCATGGAAATCATCTCCTTTCTGATCGACTTCATCCTCCACGTGGACAAACACCTGGAGGCTTTCACGCGCAGCTACGGCATGTGGGTCTACGCCCTGCTGTTTTTGATAATTTTTGTCGAGACCGGCGTGGTGGTCATGCCCTTCCTGCCTGGGGATTCGCTGCTGTTTGTGGTCGGCGCCCTGTGCGGCGTTGGACTGTTGAGCCTGCCGCTGGCCATGGGGCTGCTGGTGGTGGCTGCGATTCTGGGCGACCAGTGCAACTATTCCATAGGCCGTTATTTCGGACCCAAGGTGTTCCAGTGGGAGCAGTCGAAGTTTTTCAACAAGCGTGCCTTCAACCAGGCCCATGATTTCTACGAACGTTACGGGGGCATCACGATCATCCTGGCGCGTTTCATGCCCTTTTTGCGCACCTTTGCGCCGTTTGTGGCGGGGGTCGCCGAGATGAGCCGTGGCAAGTTCAGCGCCTACAACGTCATCGGCGCGTTGATCTGGGTGGTGGGGCTGACAGTCGCTGGCTACCTGTTCGGCAACCTGGCCTGGGTGCAGGCCAATCTGAGCAAGATCATCTGGGGCATGATCCTGATTCCGGGCCTGATCGTGCTGTATGGCGCGTGGAAGGCCAGCCGCATCAAACCTAACGTGGCGTAACGCGGCTCGACAACGGCGGGCTGCGGTAGTCGGGCTGGATGCGGCAACCCTTGCCGTAGGTGGCTTCGTAGCCCCGGCACAAGGCCAGAACTGCTTGCGGCGTCGGTTTGTCGCCTTTGTTGACCCAGTCCAGCAGCGCAGTGAAAAGCGCCGGGTATTGCGCTTCAGCGAGGTAGCTGTGGTCGGACTCGTCGCTGAAGGTTTGCACTAGGAGCTGCGCCGACCCGGCCCGCTCGCGCACTTCGCGGTAGGCGGACTCCAGCTCGACAAACGCGGTCGGATCGTTGGCGGCATGAATGCTCAAGGTCGGTACGTTGACACGGCCATCGGGCGCGCTGTCTTTGGCCAGTTCAGCCACGGCCTGCGGATCGGCCTTGTAGCGCAACACCCCGGCGTTGAGCGCGGCGTCGTTGGCCGAGCCGCTGTAAACCGCCGTTGAGTTGTCAAAAGGATTGCGCTTGTCCAGACGCAGTTGGGTCAGATCGCGAAACAACCAGGTCGCAAAGTTCATGTGGCCGGCCAGTGATTGTTCGCGGATCTTCAGCACATTGACGATGGTGGCGAGATTGGCAGCCTGCTGCGCGCTGCGTTGGGCTGCAGGCTTGCGTACGCCGGTGCAGTCGTCAATTCTGTTCAGCAGCTCTGCGCGGGTCAGGGTTGAATCCATCGGCAAGCCTTGCCAAAGCGGGTAGGGCACTTCGTCCGGCTTCGGGTGGTTCTTGCAAACGTACTGGTAGACGCCACGCAGGTCGAGGCGGAAGGTGTGGGCGAGCTGGCCGCCGCCCAGTACGCTGTTGGTCAGCAGCACGCCGTCGTAGGGGCCGCGCCGGCCCGCCACGGCGGCGTAAATTTCTGCCGCCTTGGAAGCCACGCCGCCGCCATAACTTTGCCCGTGCAGCAGCGTGCGGCGGGCCGATCCGAAATGCTGCACAAAAATCTGTCGCAGGCGTTCAGTATCTTCCGCGGCCATGGTTACCCCGTAACCGCCGCGGCGGTAACTGGAGCCGGCCCACGCGTAACCGGCCTTGACGGTCACGGCCCAGCGCTTGAGGTCTTCCTCGCTGCGGGAGGATTGGGCCGGGCCGGTGTCAGCGGGGCCGCCGTGGGCATGCATGACCAGCACTTGTTTGTCCCAGTTGGAGGGGATGGCGATACGGTAAAACGCGCCATGTCCATCCTCGCCGTTGTAACAGCGGGCACCGACCGGAACCTCGGCCGGGCAGGCCTGCGATTGGGGCGGTGGGGCCAACACGGCGGGAGAGGCGGCGCAACCAGCGAGCACTGTTGCGGTGACGGCCAGACAGAGACTGAGGGCGTGTTTCATCGCCCGATGCTAGCAGTCGCCACCGCTAGGAACAGTGTGGGAAACACGGATGCAGGCCCAAGCCGCGCTAGCATGACGGGCATTGTCGTGAATTGCTAAGTGAGCGTATTATTTGTTTAGCCTGGTGCGCACGGCGCAACGGGATACGGAGACACTTCAGATGAACGCAGCGCAACCCCTGTCCCGCTGGACCAAACCCGGCTCCAGCCGCGTGCCTTTCTGGGCCTACACCGACGCCCAGCTGTACCAGCGCGAGTTGGACAAAATCTTCTATGGACCGCACTGGTGTTATGTCGGGCTGGCGGTCGAGATTCCCAACCTGGGTGACTTCAAGCTAAGCCATGTCGGCGAGCGCCAGGTGGTGATGGTGCGCGACCGCGTGGCACCGAAAGACCGGGATACCGATCACGGCGTTCGTGTGGTGGAAAACCGCTGCGCCCACCGTGGCGTGCGGTTTTGCCAGAATCTGCAGGGTAATGCGCGCAGGTTTGTCTGCCCTTACCACCAGTGGACCTACAAACTCAACGGCGACCTGGCCGGCTTGCCGTTCAAGGACGGCGTGAAGGACGGCGATTGCGTCAACGGCGGCATGCCCGAAGGCTTTGAGCTGAAAGACCACGGACTGACCAAGCTGCGGGTCGCCGTGCTGCATGGCCTGGTGTTTGCCACTTTCAGCGAAGCGGTCGAGCCGCTGGAAGATTACCTGGGTTCCAACGTGATGCCCTGGCTGGACCGCATCTTCAAGGGACGGCAACTGACCCTGCTGGGGTACAACCGCCAGCGCATCCCGGGCAACTGGAAGCTGATGATGGAAAACATCAAGGACCCTTACCATCCGGGCCTGCTTCACACTTGGTTTGTCACCTTCGGCCTGTGGCGTGCCGACCAGAAAAGCCGCATGGTGATGGACGCACAAGGCCGGCATGCCGTGATGATCTCGCGCCGCAACGAGGGCGGTCAAAACGCCGCTGTGACCGAGGGCGTGACATCGTTCAAGGCCAACATGGCCTTGAACGACGACCGCCTGCTCGACGTGGTGCCCGAGCCCTGGTGGACGATTGGTGATCCTTCCAATCCCGATACGCCCATCACGCCGACCGTGACCATGATCACGCTGTTTCCCAGCCTGATCATCCAGCAGCAGGTCAACTCGCTGAGCACGCGTCACATCGTGCCGCGCGGGCAAGGCGAGTTCGATTTTGTCTGGACCCATTTCGGCTTTGCCGACGACACGCCCGAGATGACGCGGCGCCGCCTGCGCCAGGCCAATCTGTTCGGACCGGCCGGTTTTGTCAGCGCCGACGATGGTGAGGTGATCGAG
>NZ_JACDDD010000032.1 GCF_013817205.1 Polaromonas sp. | reverse complement strand
CCACCGCCTTGAGCACCTGGGCCTCTGATGCGGCGGAGGAGGTGCTGCGCAGCAGGTCATTGACTTCGAGCAGGGAGGCCTCGGCGCGTTCAACAAAGCCGCGCATCATCGCCGGGTCGGTCTCAAAAGCCTTGAGCATCATCGACAGTTCTTTTTGCGAACGCTGGCGTTCGCCGGTCAGCCGGGCCTGCAGCTCCACCTTTTGCGTGATGTCCTGCACCGTGACGAGCAGGTGCCGCACCGAGCCGGCTTCATAGACCCGGTTGAAATGGAAGGACAGGTAGCGCATGCTGTCTTGGCCCAGCCGGTTCCTGACGGTCAGCTCCACTTCGGCCAAGGGGTTGATGCCCTGGACCAGTTGCTCCTTGACGTGCGGGGAAAACAGCAATTCAACATAATCACGCGCGTCGGTGAGGGCCTTGGCCGACACCAGCGTGGACAGCACGTCGAAGAAATTCTGCCCGGGAATCAGGGTCTTGCCGAAAAGCTCGTGGGTCGAGCGAGACAACTGCGAACCGAGTTGGTGCCCGGGCGTGAGAAGAAAAAGACCTTCGCGAACGCTGGCGAGAATCTCCCGGTTCTCTTCGGTCGCCGCTTCGATGGCAGCGTCCGAGGTGTTCAGTCTGCGCAGGAACTTGAAAAGAATGAAGGCGAAGTTCAGCAGCGCCAGAACAATGCCAACGGTCTGCACCATGCGCAGTGCGGTTGCACGGTCAGATGCCACGGCCTCCAGTGCGGTGGTCAGCTCGTTCATCAGGCCCAGCAGTTTCAGGTTGTTGGCCTTGGCGTAGTCCACCGCCTCCTGCAACTGCTGGTCGGTGGCGTTGCCGGCAAGCACCGGCACCAGTTTTTCCTGGTAGGGCGTCCAGATGCCCTGTGCCTTTTGCAGGATGCCCAATGCCTTGTCGCCTTCGGCTGCCCGCAGGAAAACCGGCTTGCTGTCGCCGCCGGGTACGATGGCGCCGCTCTGAAAGCCCTTGAGGGAAACATCAAACAGCTTGACCGCGCCTTTGAGCTCTTCCAGCTCCTTGTCGGCGGGCAGCCCCTTGCTGCGCGCTGCATCTACCGCAAGCAGTGACTTCGCCGTGCGCTGTGACAACATGCGCTGCCGCCCCGAAAGGTTGACGCCCAGCGCGTCTTCCGCAATCTGGAAAGAGGTGTAGAAGTTCAGGACCAGCACGCCCAGGTCGAACAGCAGGAAGAGGGCTACCGCAATGATGATCTCGCGGTATTTCCCGAATGAGGCCAGGCCCGCCTTGCGTGCCGTGTTGCTACGTTGGCCTACGGGCCTGGGTGGGGCGGGTACCAGAGTATCGGCGGTAGGTAGAACGGCGGACATGGCGGGCTCCTGTGAAAAGTTCGTTGGGCATCCCCGCGGTATCACCCGCTTGCCGGGTGCCGCGTTGTCAGGAAAACTTTCTGCTTCGCGGATGGGCCGCGAGAATTCCTCATCAGGCTGTCAGTTTTTCCACATGGCCCTGGCGGGTGTAGAGAAAATCGATCACGGCCTTGCGGTAACCGAGGTAACGGATGTCTTCCGCCAGCCCCACGCGGGAACGCGGCCGTGGCAGATCAACTTTGAGGACCTCGCCGATGGTCGCAGCCGGGCCGTTGGTCATCATGACAATGCGGTCCGACAGCAGCACGGCCTCGTCCACATCGTGCGTCACCATGACCACTGTGCTTTGAGTGGTGGCGACGATCTGCAGCAACTCGTCTTGCAGCTTGGCGCGGGTCAGCGCGTCGAGTGCGCCGAAGGGTTCGTCGAGCAGCAAGACCTTGGGCTCCATACACAACGCGCGCGCAATGCCGACGCGCTGTTTCATGCCGCCGGAAATTTCGCCGGGGCGTTTTTGCGCTGCGGGGGTCAGGCCAACCATGGCCAGGGCTGCTTCGGTGCGGGCCTTCAGTTGGGCCCGGGTCTCAGTAGCGCCGAAAACGCGTTCGACTGCCAGGTAAACGTTTTCGTGGCAGGTGAGCCAGGGCAACAGTGAGTGGTTCTGGAACACCACTGCACGATCCGGCCCCGGCCCCGCGATTTCGCGGTTGGCGCAGAGCAAGCTGCCCTGGGTGGGCGTGGTCAGCCCGGCCAGCAGGTTGAGCAGGGTCGATTTGCCGCAACCCGAATGGCCGATCAAGGCAACAAACTCTCCTTTAGCAACCGTGAGGTTGATGTTCTGCAGCGCGCAGAACGGGCCCTTCTTGGTCTTGAAGGTCTGCTCGACACCCTGGATTTCGATGTACTTGGTGGTGAAAGAGGCACTCATGACTCACTCCTTAATTTTTGACGTCTTCAAACGTGAAGGCTGTGGCCAGCTTGATCAGTGCGAACTCCAGCACCAGGCCGACAATGCCAATCACAAAAATCGCGATGATGATGTTCTTGACGTTGAGGTTGTTCCACTCGTCCCAGACCCAGAAGCCGATGCCGACGCCGCCGGTGAGCATTTCAGCCGCGACGATCACCAGCCATGCAGTGCCAACAGCCAGGCGCACACCGGTCAGCATGTAGGGCAGCACGGCGGGGAACAGAATTTTGGTGACGATCTTCCATTCGCTTAGATTGAGCACCCGCGCCACATTCATGTAGTCCTGTGGCACGCGCTGCACGCCCACGGCGGTGTTGATGATCATGGGCCAGATAGAGCAGATGAAAATCGTCCAGATCGCGGCAGGGTTTGCGCCCTTGAAGACCAGCAGGCCGATAGGCAGCCAGGCCAGCGGCGACACGGGCCGCATCAGGCTGATGAGCGGATTGAACATGCGCGACAGGAACTCGAAGCGGCCAATCATGAAACCCACCGGAATGCCCACCGCGGCTGCCATGCCAAAGCCGAAGGCGACCCGCTGGAGGGAACTCAGCACGTTCCAGCCTACGCCCTGGTCGTTGGGCCCCTTGCTGTAGAACGGGTCGCTGAACAGCACCACCGCCTGTTTCCAGGTGTCCAGCGGCGAGGGGATGCTGCGGGCCGTCCCGACAGACACCATCTCCCATAAGCCCACCAGCAAGCCAAGCCCCAGCACAGGCGGCAGAAAAGCCATCCAGACGCCGCGCCAGTCAACAGGCGTTTTGTCTTTCTCCTGCCGGGCTGGCGTGGGGGTGTCTGCTGGCGCTGGAATGCTAGCCTCTTGCGTGGCCGCTTGTGCTCTCGCCGGGCTTGCACCAGAAGGGGAAACCGGAGCCACCAGAGGCTCCAGCGGGGAATGAAAAATGGCACTGACCATGGTGTGTTCTCCCGCTCAAACTTTGATCTTGAAACCGTCGGCGTATTTCTGCGGGTCCTTGCCGTCCCAGACCACGCCGTCGATCATCTTGCTGCTGCGCATGACTTCTTTCGGCACGTGGGCCTTGGCGGCGGTGGCGGCCTGTTTGTAGATGTCGATCTGGTTGATCTGCTTGGCCACGGCCAGGTAGTCCGGATGCTCCTTGAGCAGACCCCAACGCTTGTGCTGGGTCAAAAACCACATGCCGTCCGACAGGTAGGGGAAGCTCACCGCACCGTCGTTGTAAAACTTCATGTGGTTCGGGTCGTCCCAGGTCTTGCCCAGGCCATTTTGGTAGCGGCCCAGAATGCGCTGGTTGATGACGTCGACGCTGGTGTTCACGTAGGACTTGTCGGCCACGGTCTCGGCCATCTTGTTCTTGTTGCCCAGGCTGGCGTCTATCCACTTGCCGGCTTCGATGATGGCGGCGGTGACGGCGCGCGCGGTGTTTGGGTTCTTCTTGACGAAATCGGCGGTGGTGCCGAGCACTTTTTCAGGATGGTCTTTCCAGATGTCCTGGGTGGTGACAGCTGTGATGCCGATGCCGTCGGCAATGGCGCGGTGGCCCCAGGGCTCGCCGACGCAATAGCCGTCCATGTTGCCGACCCGCATATTGGCCACCATTTGCGGCGGTGGCACGGTGATGACTTTCACGTCTTTCATCGGGTTGACGCCGACGCTGGCCAGCCAGTAATACAGCCACATGGCGTGCGTGCCGGTCGGGAAGGTCTGGGCGTAGGTGTATTCGCGCTTTTCCGCTGCCATCACCTTGGCCAGCGACGCGGCGTCCACCGCACCCTTGTCGGCGAGTTTCTTGCTCAGCGTGATGGCTTGACCGTTCTGGTTCAGCGTCATCAGTACCGCCATGTCTTTCTTGGGACCGGAGGTGCCCAGGTGCACGCCGTAAATCAGGCCGTACAGCGAGTGCGCCATGTCCAGCTCACCGCTGACCAGCTTGTCGCGCACCCCGGCCCAGCTGGCTTCCTTGGTCGGGATGATGGTCACGCCGTATTTCTTGTCTATGCCCAGCACCGAGGCCATGACCACGGACGCGCAGTCGGTCAGCGGGATGAAGCCGATCTTGACTTCCTTCTTCTCGGGGGCATCGGAGCCCTGGGCATAAACAACAGCGCGCAGCGCCGGGCTGATGCCCACAGCGCCAACGGCGGCGGCTTGTAATACGTTGCGGCGCGTCAATGAAGATTTCAGCAGTTCGGTCATGGTCGGGACTCCAGTAGTGAAAATAAATGCAAAAAACAAAAAAGGCGCTCGACCCGTGCAGACACAAGAAATGTGAATGCGGGTGCGAACGCCTTTGTTCTGAAGATCTTCTGCTTCGCCGTTGAAGCGGAATACCTGGTGCTACCTTCTCAGCAAAAGCTGTGCCAGCAGAATGTACGGGTGTTTGCTGGAAGGAGTTTGTTGACCTAAATTGCTTTCAGCCCGCGCCGAATGGGTGTAGAGTGCTATAAAATATATAGCGAATTGATGAGAGCTCAAGCAGGACAGCGTACGTTCAGGAGCTTGCACTGTATTTGTGCGCTGCACCATTCGGGTGTGGTGCGGAGCCGGCTGGTTCGGGACTCAACCCAGCAGGTCGGCGGCGTCCAGCATGCGTTGCGCCACTTCACCCAGACGCAGGCCCTTGTCCATCGCGGCCTTGCGCAGTCTTTCGTAGGCCGCCTGTTCATTGAGGTTCTGGCGTTGCATCAACAAGCCTTTGGCGCGGTCTATCACCTTGCGGTCCTGTAGCTCGGTTCTGGCGTCGGCCAGTTCCTGGCGCAAGCCCTGCTCATGTTCAAAGCGCGCCATCGCCACGTCCAGGATGGGGCGTATGCGTTCGGGCGACAGGCCTGCCACGATGTAAGCAGACACACCCGCGGCCACCGCATCTTTCACATGGCTGGTGTCGTTGTCGTTGGTGAACAGCACGATAGGACGGCGCGCGCCGCGGGTGGCCATCACCACGTGTTCGAGCGAGTCGCGTGCTTCGCTTTCGGCATCGACAATGATCATGTCGGGCTGGAGCTGCGCCAGCCGCTCATACAGAAAGGTGTCGGCCGGCAATACCGCGACCACGTTGTAGCCGTTTTCCAGCAGGCCAATACGCAGCTGACGCGAGCGCTCGGCCTGCTGCCGGGCATGGACGTCCAGCGACACACCGTCCAGCAGGTCTGGAGCGATGATGACAAGGCGCAGGGACTGGGATGGCGTCATGATGTGACTGGTGCAAGATTCGAGCCATCTTGGGTCCCCGCGCTTGTCACTGCGTGTAGCCTGGAAGGGGTGGCTACACTTGTTCAATGCTGGTTATTGGAATCGAATCGAGTTGCGATGAAACGGGTGTGGCGCTGGTGGATGCGTCGGGGCAGGGCGTGCCTGTGCTGCTGTCACACGCCTTGCACAGCCAGATCGACATGCATCAGGCTTATGGCGGTGTGGTGCCCGAATTGGCCAGCCGTGACCACATCCGCCGCGTGTTGCCGCTGATTGAGGAGGTGGCAGCGCGTGCGCAGCGTACGCTGGCGCAGGTGGACGTGGTCGCCTACACACGCGGGCCCGGGCTGGCCGGCGCTTTGCTGGTGGGCGCGGGCGTGGCCTGCGCGCTGGCTGCAGCGCTCGGCAAGCCGGTGGTGGGTGTGCACCACCTGGAAGGCCACCTGCTGTCGCCGTTTCTGAGCGCTGATCCGCCAGAATTTGCATTTGTGGCACTGCTGGTGTCGGGTGGTCATACCCAGTTGATGCGGGTAGACCGGGTCGGCAGTTATGAATTGCTTGGCGAGACGATTGATGATGCCGCCGGAGAGGCCTTCGACAAATCCGCCAAGTTGCTGGGCCTGCCTTATCCGGGTGGCCCTGCGCTCGCCAAATTGGCCCTGCAAGGCGACGCACTGGCCTTCAAACTGCCGCGGCCACTGCTGCACAGCGGCGATCTGGACTTTTCCTTCTCGGGCCTGAAAACTGCAGTGCTGACTCAGGCCAGGAAACTGGGCGAAGTCATGAGCGACAAGAACAAGGCCGATCTGGCCGCCTCCACGCAGGCGGCGATTGTCGAGGTGCTGGTGAAAAAGTCATTGAAGGCGCTGGAGCAAACCGGCCTGAAACGTCTGGTCGTCGCTGGTGGGGTGGGGGCCAACACGCTATTGCGCGAACAGCTCAATGACGCTTGCCAGAAACGCGGGATTCGTGTGCACTATCCGGAGCTGCACCTGTGCACCGACAACGGGGCGATGATCGCTCTTGCCGCTGGCATGCGGCTGCAGGCCGGTATGGCGCAGATCAACACGGCGTATAGCTTTGACGTCAAGCCGCGCTGGCCGCTGGGGCTGCTGGCAGCCTGAGCCTCAGGGGCAGACCGGCAGCGGCAGCACCGCCAGCATCTGCTGCCAGAGCCGCCGCCAGGGCGCCCAGTCATGCCCGCCGGGTGTGGTGAACACACGCTGCGGCGGCAAGGCTGCGGCCAGCAGGCGGTGGCTGGCCGCAAAACGGTCTTCCGTGCCATAGGCCAGGTAAAGCGCCGGCGATCTGCTGCCTGACGGCAACCTCGCTTGCGCCTGCAGCCAGCGCCAGAGCCGCGTTTCCATCTGCTCCAGCGGCAAAGGGCCGGCAGGCGCTTGCCATGCCAGCAGGCCTCCGGCCGCCGCAATCTCCCGGCTCAGTTCGCGCTCGCCGAGATAAGGGGCCAGCGCGACGATGCCAGTGATTCCGCCAGGCATCTGCTCTTCGTGAATCATGGCGCCGAATCCACCGACCGATATGCCGACCAGCCAGATCGCCCGGTAGCCGGCGGTACGCGCGGGCGCCAGCACATCGGCTTCCAGGCGGTCAGTCACGCTGCGATTGTTGTAGTAGGCGATGTGTGCGTCGGCCATCACGATGTCGACCGCAATGCGCCGCTCCCGCACTTCCTGCACGAAACCCTCGCGCACGAATTCGTCAATCGCTGACGACGCGCCGGGCAGGAACACCAGCAGGGTGTCGGTCTTTGTACTGCAGGACGCCTGGGCCTTCACAGTGCTCAGCGGTACTGTGGCCGGGCGCAGAAAGCTGCAACCAGACAGGAGAAGGAGCCCGGCGCAGAGGGCAGGAAAAACGGCACGGCGAAGACGGGTCATGCCTGATTGTGCGGTGGCCGGGATCTTTTTGCCGGGGTGTGGCTGCGCCACCCGGCACAAGACCGCCTTTTGGGGGCGGTCTTGTCGGAAGAACCTATCAGCGACTCACGCCGCCGGCGCCATCAATCGATGGTGAGCTGGGTGACATTGCTGACCGGAATCTTCTTGGCCAGCGTCAGGGTCAACACGCCATTTTCCAGTTTCGCTGCGCTGGCTGCAGCGTCGATCTCCAGCGGAAAACGCCAGGCGGCCTTCACGGTACGCGGGGCTTCTGCTTTGCTGGCGATCCGCACCACATCGCCTTCGATGCCGATGTCCAGCTGCTCTTTGGCCAGGCCCGGTACGTCGAGCTGCAGCGTGTAGGCCTGATCGCCGTCTTCGACGGTGGCAGCGTGGGTGCTTCGGGCACCCGACAGTGAGCCGAGGGTGTCGTCCAAGAATTTGTCGAGGGCGCCGTTGTTGGTCAGCGCGGGGTATGGCGCTGGAAGCGGGAGGCGGGGCGGGTGGCGAGCGAATAAAACATGGAACACTCCTGAAGTTGGGACAGGGAAAATTCCCCTACACTTCGCGGCTCTCACCGTGATCGCCGCATGCATTGCAGGTAGGCGCCCCGGCAAGTATTTCAAGGAAATTGTTGAATGAATTTTTTTAAACTCCGCCTCTTGAAACATATGGCGCTGGCCCTAGCGTCAGCCGCCTGCCTGTCGCCTTCAGCCGTGTGGGCCCAGCCTGCGACGGCAAGCCCGCAGCCGGTGCGCGTGGCCTTGATCGAAAGCCTGTCCGGACCGTTTGCCAACACCGGTGAAGCCGTGTTTCGCAACCTGGCCTGGGCGGCAGAACGCGTCAATGCGCGCGGCGGCATCAAGCTGCCCGGCGGAAACCGTCCGCTGGTCTTCGAGCGTTACGACAGCAAGGGCCAGAACGAAGAAGCGCTGTCCGCGCTGCGCTCGGCCCTGGACGATGGCATCACCCTGGTGACCCAGGGTAATTCGTCTTCCACCGCCGCCGCGCTGATCGATGCCATCAACAAGCACAACGATCGGGAGCCCGCGCGCCGCGCGCTGTTCATGAACTACTCGGCGGTGGATCCGGTGCTGACCAACGAGAAGTGCAGCTACTGGCACTTCCGTTTTGACGCCCATGCCGACATGCGCATGGCGGCCTTGATGGAGGTGCTCAAGGACGACCTGGCGCTCAAAAGCATCTACCTGATTGGCCAGGACTACAGCTTCGGCCAGGCCGTGTTGCGCGAGGCGCGCAAGCAACTGGGCTTGCAGCGCCCGGATGTGCAGATCGCCGGTGACGAACTGCATCCCATGGGCCGGGTCAAGGACTTCCTGCCTTATGTAGCCAAGATCAAGGCCAGCGGCGCGCAGGCGGTGCTGACGGGCAACTGGGGTAATGACCTGACCCTGCTGGTCAAGGCCGCCAGGGAGGCTGGTTTCGAGGGCAAGTTCTACACCTTCTACGGCAACGCTCTGGGTGTGCCGGCGGCCCTGGGCGATGCAGGTGTGGGCAAGGTGATCGCGGTCGCCGACTGGTTTCCGAATGCAGCTGGTGCGCAGTCCGAGGCCTTCTACCAGTCCTTCCGGCAGCGTTTCCCCAAGCCGCAGGACGACTATGTGCACATGCGCATGCAACTGATGGTTGAGGGGCTGGTGCAGAGCATCGAAAAGGCTGGCACGACGGAAGCCGGGGCGCTGGCCGCCCAACTCGAAAAAGCCGAGGTGCTGTTTGCAGGCCACAAGGGTGTCATGCGCAGCGCCGACCACCAGTTCCAGCAACCCCTGCTGGTCGCCGTGATGGACAAACAGGGCACGTCGGGAGTGCGCTTCGACGTTGAGGGCTCCGGTTACGGCTTTCGCGTGATCAAGAGTATTGCGGCGGCACGCGCCGAGCAGCCGCACAGCTGCAAGATGACACGTCCCTGAGGAGTCAACATGCGACAGGTTGTTCTCGATCTCGAGGAGTCCCTGATCCGGCAAGTCGCCAACGCCGGCATGGGCCGCAGCGATGTGCTCAAGTTCTGGTTTGGCGAAAGCGACGAGGTCACGCCGGCCTTCATCCGTGAAGCGGCGGCGCGCTCGCTCAGCGAAGGGGAGACGTTTTACGCCCACAACCTTGGGCTCCCCGAGTTGCGCGAAGCGATTGCCGACTATTGCACCGGCTTGCGCTGCAAGGGCGCTGCGCCGGTCGGTGCCGACAGGATTGCGGTCACCTCGGGCGGCGTCAATGCGCTCATGCTTGCGGTGCAGGCGGTGGTGGATGCCGGCGACGAGGTGGTCGCCGTCACCCCGGTCTGGCCCAATCTGACCGCGCAGCCGGCGATCATGGGCGCGCGGGTGCGCTGCGTCAGCCTCAAGCCGGTGGCGGGCCGCTGGCAACTTGACATGGACGAATTGCTGGCGGCTGTGACATCCGCTACCCGCTTGCTGATCGTCAACTCACCCAACAACCCGACCGGCTGGACCCTGAGCCGCGCCGAGCAGGAGGTCTTGCTGGCGCACTGCCGCAAGACGGGCACCTGGATCCTTGCTGACGAGGTTTACGAGCGGCTGTATTACGAGGCTTCTCCCAATGGCCCGGCGCAGGGCCGCCCCAAGCCGGGCGCTCCCCTGGTGGGGGAGGGGCGCAGCCCCCCGGGGGGGGGATCATGTTTGCGCACCCAGTTTTCTCGATATTGCCTTGCCGGACGACCGGCTGATGGTCGCGCACAGCTTCTCCAAAAGTTTTCTGATGACCGGCTGGCGGCTCGGTTGGCTGGTGATGCCGGCGGCGTTCACCACCCACATGGGCAAGCTGATCGAGTTCAACACTTCCTGCGCGCCGGTATTCATCCAGCGTGCAGGTGTGGTGGCGCTGCAGCGCACGGACGAGGTCACGCCCCAGGTGGTGGCCCATCTGAAGAAGTGCCGCGATACGCTGGTGCCGTTGCTCCAGGCCGTGCCCGGGGTCGAATTGGCGGCCGCGCCGGGCGGTATGTATGCGTTTTTCAGGCTGGCCGGGCAGGGCGACGCTTTCGAGACCGCCAAACGCCTGGTGCTCGAGGCCGGACTCGGGCTGGCGCCAGGCGATGCCTTCAGCGCCGACCGTTCGCCGGCGATGCAGGGCTGGCTGCGCTGGTGTTTTGCCAGCCATGACTTGGCCCGCCTGCGCGAAGGCGTTGGCCGCCTGAGGGGCTGGCTGGCGCGGGAGTGATGCGCCCGGCTTCTGGGCTATAATCCAAGGCTCTGCGAAAAAAAAGCGGGCGCTTCTTCTGGGAGCAATGCTGCAGAACACGACGGAACCGGTCAACTCCCACTTTTGGGAACACTGGGCCGCTCGCAAGTAAACAAGGAATAGTCATGATCGCGAAATCCATCAAGGCCGACATCGTTCAGGCCAACCAACGCGCTGCCAACGACACAGGTAGCCCTGAAGTTCAGGTCGGTCTCTTGACCGGCCGCATCAATGAACTGATGCCCCATTTCAAAACCCATGCCAAGGATCACCACGGTCGCCGTGGTCTGCTGCGCATGGTGAGCCGTCGCCGCAAGCTGCTGGACTACCTGAAGTCCAAAGACGCGGCCCGTTATGTTGCGTTGATTGCCAAGCTTGGCCTGCGTAAATAATCGCTGATACGACTGCAAAACGCCTGAGTTAGTTAACTAGCTCAGGCGTTTTTTACTTCGGAGCAAGGCAAAACGATCACGCGCTGTGTCATTCCACAAAAAAAGCCCTGAAATCACAGGCATTTTGTGGAATGGCATCGTGTTCTGCCAGCCACCACTCCGGGCCTTCTGCACTGCCTCAAGTGCTTGAAAACTAGTGGAGTTAAAACATGAGCATTTTCAATAAAGTTACCAAGACCTTCCAGTGGGGCCAACACAAGGTCACCATGGAAACCGGCGAAGTCGCACGCCAGTCCGGCGGCGCTGTGCTGCTGGACATGGACGGCACTGTCGTGCTGGCCACCGTGGTCGCCAAGACCGAAGCCAAGCCAGGCCAGGACTTCTTTCCGCTGACCGTTGACTACCTCGAAAAAACCTACGCCGCTGGCCGCATTCCCGGCAGCTTCTTCAAGCGTGAAGGCCGCCCCAGCGAGTTCGAAACCCTGACATCCCGCCTGATCGATCGCCCGATTCGCCCGCTGTTCCCCGAAGGCTTCTTCAACGAAGTGCAGGTCGTGATTCACGTCTTGTCCCTCAACCCCGAAGTTGAAGGCGACATTCCTGCATTGATTGCCTCAAGCGCAGCACTCGCGATTTCCGGCATTCCGTTCAATGGCCCCATCGGCGCGGCCCGCGTTGCGTACATCGACGGCCAGTACGTGTTGAACCCGGGCAAGACGCAGCTCAAGGATTCCACAATGGATCTGGTGGTGGCTGGTACCGAAGCCGCGGTGTTGATGGTGGAGTCCGAAGCCAAGCAACTGTCTGAAGAAATCATGCTGGCCGCCATCGTGTTTGGCCATGAGCAGGGCAACATCGCCATCAACGCGATTCACGAACTCGTTCGTGACGCCGGCAAGCCGGTCTGGGCATGGCAAGCGCCTGCCAAGGACGAGCCGCTGATCGCCAAGGTCAGCGAGCTGGCCGCTGCCAAGTTGCAAGCTGCCTACCAGATCCGCGCCAAGCAAGCCCGTACCCAGGCTTGCCGCGTCGTGACTTCGGAGGTCATGGCCGCCCTCAAGGCGGACGGCACCGCATTCGACGGCGTGGCTGTTGAAGGCATGTTGTTCGACATCGAAGCCAAAATCGTCCGCAGCCAGATTTTGTCTGGCGAGCCGCGTATTGACGGCCGCGACACCCGCACCGTGCGCGCCATCGAAATCCGCAACAGTGTGCTGCCCCGTACCCACGGTTCGGCCCTGTTCACGCGTGGCGAAACCCAGGCGCTGGTTGTGACCACGCTGGGCACCGAGCGCGATGCGCAGCGTATCGACGCACTGTCGGGCGACTACGAAGACCGTTTCATGCTGCACTACAACATGCCTCCGTTCGCCACTGGCGAAACCGGCCGTGTCGGTAGCCCAAAACGCCGCGAGATTGGTCACGGCCGTCTGGCCAAGCGTGCGCTGATCGCCGTGTTGCCCACCAAAGAAGAATTCCCGTACACCATGCGTGTGGTCAGCGAGATCACCGAGTCCAACGGCTCTTCGTCGATGGCTTCGGTCTGCGGCGGCTGCCTGTCGCTGATGGACGCCGGTGTGCCGATGAAAGCCCACGTGGCTGGTATCGCCATGGGCCTGATCAAGGAAGACAACCGCTTTGCGGTGTTGACCGACATTCTGGGTGACGAAGATCATCTGGGCGACATGGACTTCAAAGTCGCCGGTACCACTGCCGGTATCACCGCGCTGCAGATGGACATCAAAATCCAGGGCATCACGAAAGAAATCATGCAGGTCGCATTGGCTCAGGCCAAGGAAGCCCGCATGCACATTCTGGGCAAGATGCAGGAAGCCATGGGCGAAGCCAAGGCCGAAGTTTCTGACTTTGCACCGCGCCTGTACGTGATGAAGATCAACCCCGAGAAAATCCGTGACGTGATCGGTAAAGGCGGCGCTGTCATTCGCGCGCTGACCGAAGAAACCGGCACGCAGATCAACATCGAGGAAGACGGCACCATCACCATCGCCTCCAACGACAGCGCCAAGGCCGACGAAGCCAAACGCCGCATCGCCGAGATCACCGCTGAAGTCGAAATCGGCAAGGTGTACGAAGGCGCGATCACCAAGATCCTCGACTTCGGCGCACTGGTCAATCTGCTGCCCGGCAAGGACGGCCTGCTGCACATCAGCCAGATCGCCCATGAGCGCGTCGAGCGGGTAACCGACTACCTGAAAGAAGGCCAGGTCATCAAGGTCAAAGTGATGGAAACCGACGAGAAGGGCCGCGTCAAGCTGTCCATGAAGGCCTTGCTGGACCGTCCTGCGCAAGGCCAGGATCAAGGCTGATTTGCTATTGATTTTGTAGCTGCTAGTGCCCGCCAGCCGGGGGCTGCAGCCATAAAACACTTAAATAATCCATGAAAGCAGTTGAAATCACCTCCTATGGCGCGCCGGATGTGCTGCGCCTGGGCGAGCGTCCCGATCCGGTCGCCGGCGCGGGTGAGTTGCTGATTCGTGTGGCGGCCTCCGGCGTGAACCGGCCGGACGTTCTGCAGCGAACCGGCAACTATCCGGTTCCGCCGGGCGCTTCCGATATTCCAGGGCTGGAAGTTGCTGGCATCATCATTGGTGGCGACGCCGCAGCGATGGCGCAGGCGAACCTGAAGCTTGGAGACCGCATCTGCGCCTTGGTGGCTGGCGGCGGTTATGCCGAGCTGTGTGTTGCGCCGGTCGGCCAGTGCCTGCCGGTTCCGGAGGGGTTCAGCGACACCGAAGCCGCTTCCCTGCCCGAAACCTTTTTCACGGTCTGGAGCAATGTGTTCGACCGCGCACGGCTGCAGAAGGGTGAAACGCTGCTGATCCAGGGCGGCTCCAGCGGCATCGGTGTGACAGCGATCCAGATCGCCAAGGCCATGGGCGCGACCGTGATCGTGACAGCCGGCAGCGACGACAAATGCGCCGCCTGCCTGAAGCTCGGTGCCGACCACGCCATCAATTACAAGACGGCCGATTTTTCGGAAGAGGTCAAGACGATAACCGCCGGCAGGGGCGTGAACGTGATTCTGGACATGGTCGCCGGCAGTTATGTGGAGCGTGAGATCGGCTGCCTGGCCGAAGATGGCCGCCTGGTCTTCATCGCCGTGCAGGGCGGAACCAAAGCTGAATTCAACGCCGGTCTGGTGCTGCGCAAGCGCTTGAGCATCACTGGTTCCACGCTGCGCCCGCGTTCTGTCGAGTTCAAGGCGGCGATTGCTGCGACCTTGAAAGAGAAAGTCTGGCCGCTGCTTGTCGGTGGCGTGATCAAACCCGTGATCCACAGCACTTTCGCGGCGGCTGATGCGGCCCAGGCGCATGCGCTGATGGAATCCAATCAACACATCGGCAAAATCGTATTGACGTGGCAGGGCACCTGATCATGAAAAAATTGATTGCAGGCAACTGGAAGATGAATGGCAGCCTGGCCGCCAATGAGGCCTTGCTGCGAGAGATAGCGGCCGGCTTGCCCTCGCAGCCCGCTTGCGCCATTGCCGTGTGTGTGCCTGCGCCATACCTGGCTCAGGTTCATACACTGCTTGCAGATACGCCGGCCGTGGCGCTGGGCGCGCAGGATGTATCGAGCCAGGCCTCCGGTGCCTTCACTGGCGAAGTCAGTGCCTCCATGCTGCGGGAGCTCGGTTGTCGTTATGTGATTGTGGGCCATTCCGAGCGCCGCCAGTACCATAGTGAGACTGACGCACTGGTGGCCGACAAGGCCAAGGCTGCGCTGGCTGCCGGCGTCACGCCGATTGTGTGTGTCGGTGAAACCCTGGCCGAACGCGAGGCCGGGCAGACCGAGCAGGTGGTGAAACGCCAGCTGGCCGCCGTGATCCACACCAATGGCCATTGCATCAGCGAGATCGTCGTGGCCTACGAGCCGGTGTGGGCCATAGGCACCGGCAAGACCGCGACGCCGGAGGAAGCGCAGGCGGTGCATGCGGTGCTGCGGACGCAGCTCAAGGCGGCAACTGACCAGGCGACACGCGTGAAGATTTTGTACGGCGGGAGCATGAACGCTGCCAATGCCGCTTCGCTGCTGGCGCAGGCCGACATCGATGGCGGGTTGATAGGCGGCGCTTCGCTGAAAGCCCCGGATTTCTTGAAAATAATTGCTGCAGCCCCCATTTGACGGGGAAAGTGTGCTATCAAATTAGGAGTTGATATGGAAAATGTATTGTTGAAAGCTGTTCTGGCGCTCCAGATGATTACTGCCTTGGGCATGATTGGCCTGATCCTGGTGCAGCATGGCAAGGGGGCCGACATGGGTGCGGCCTTCGGAAGCGGTGGCTCGGGCAGTCTGTTTGGCGCCAGCGGCAGCGCCAATTTTCTTTCGCGCACCACCGCGGTCCTGGCGGCTGTGTTCTTTGCGTGTACTCTGGCGCTGGCCTATTTCAGCAACGCCGGTCCGCGGACTGGGTCCAGCGTGCTCGAAGGCTCCGCCGTCACGGCACCAGCGCCCGCAACACCCGCTTCGGGCGCTGCCCAGATTCCTGGCACAACGTCACCGCCCGCTGCCCCGGCCACCACTTCTGTCCCGCCTGCCCCCGGTGTTCCTGGCTCGGGTCAAATTCCCACGAAATAGAGTTGGCGACGGGCTGCTTTGCACAGGGAGCGGCGCAATTTCAGGGTAAACTCTGAGACTGCCCGGAAAGCCAAAACCGCAAGGTTCCTCATGCCATCCGGGCACAAAAAAACCGCGGACGTGGTGAAATTGGTAGACACGCTATCTTGAGGGGGTAGTGGCGAAAGCTGTGCGAGTTCGAGTCTCGCCGTCCGCACCACATACAGGCAATGATCAGGACTGCGCGAGTCAGGCTGATCACCTTGAACAGCACACTGGCACAAGGCAAAGCGGCTTGCAGAAGTTGAATTGACGATGAACCTCGACCAATACCTTCCCGTCCTGTTGTTTGTTCTGGTCGGCGTGGCTGTCGGTGTGCTTCCCCAGGTGCTGGGCCGACTGCTTGGACCCAACAAGCCCGACAGCGAAAAAAATTCCCCCTACGAATGCGGCTTCGAGGCTTTCGAAGACGCCCGCATGAAATTCGACGTGCGTTACTACCTCGTCGCCATCCTGTTCATTCTTTTCGATCTTGAAATTGCCTTCCTGTTCCCCTGGGCCGTGGCGCTCAAGGAAATCGGCGCGGTGGGCTTCTGGTCGATGATGGTTTTCCTGGGCCTTCTGGTCGTGGGCTTTGTCTACGAGTGGAAAAAAGGCGCCCTGGACTGGGAATAAAGAAGTCCGAAGGTCTGTCGCGACGGGTTCGCAGCGCTCCACGAATAAGGCACGGCTATGTCACTTGAAGGTGTTTTCAACGAAGGCTTCATGACCACGAGTTACGACTCGGTGGTCAACTGGGCCAAAACCGGATCGCTGTGGCCCATGACCTTCGGTCTGGCTTGCTGCGCGGTCGAGATGATGCACGCCGGCGCTGCGCGTTACGACATTGATCGTTTTGGCATGTTGTTTCGCCCCAGCCCGCGTCAGTCCGACCTGATGATCGTGGCCGGCACGCTTTGCAACAAGATGGGCCCGGCCCTGCGCAAGGTGTACGACCAGATGTCCGAGCCGCGCTGGGTGTTGTCCATGGGATCGTGCGCCAATGGAGGCGGCTACTATCACTACAGTTATTCGGTGGTCAGGGGTTGCGACCGCATCGTGCCGGTGGATGTCTATGTTCCGGGCTGCCCGCCCACGGCCGAGGCACTTCTGTACGGCATCATCCAACTGCAGCAGAAAATCCGCCGCACCAACACGATAGCGAGGGCTTGATGGGGCCTTTGCATCCAGCTACTGCTGAACAACTGGCAGCCACTCTCGGCGCTGCCCTGGGTGACAAAGCCAGGCGCGTGACGGTTGCCCTTGGCGAGGTCACTGTGGTGGTGAGTGCTTCCGATTACACCGCTGCCGCTCTGATTCTTCGCGATGCGCCGGGCTGCCAGTTTGAGCAGTTGATTGATCTATGTGGTATCGATTACTCGGAGTATGCCGACGGCCGCTATGACGGCCGGCGCTTTTGCGTTGCCACACATTTGTTGTCGGTCAGCTTGAACCAGCGTGTGCGGCTTAAGGTGTTTTGCGATGACGACGATTTCCCGGTGGTGGCCTCGCTGAACAGTGTGTGGAATTCTGCCAACTGGTTCGAACGCGAAGCCTTTGACCTGTTCGGCATTATTTTCGAGGGGCACAACGACCTGCGCCGCATCCTGACGGACTACGGTTTCATTGGCCATCCTTTTCGCAAGGATTTTCCGACCACGGGTCACGTCGAGATGCGTTATGACCCCGAACAGAAACGCGTGATCTATCAGCCGGTCACCATTGAGCCGCGCGAAATCACGCCGCGCGTGATCCGCGAAGACAACTACGGCGGCCTCCAGTAAGCGGCGCCGGCAGGACATACCTACATGGCTGAAATCAAAAACTACACGCTTAATTTCGGACCCCAGCATCCGGCTGCGCATGGTGTGCTGCGCCTGGTGCTTGAGCTCGATGGCGAGGTCATTCAGCGCGCCGATCCACACATCGGACTGTTGCACCGCGCCACCGAAAAACTGGCCGAAAGCAAGACCTACATCCAGTCCTTGCCCTACATGGACCGTCTCGATTACGTGTCCATGATGTCCAACGAGCATGCTTACTGCCTGGCCATCGAAAAACTCATCGGCGTGGATGTTCCGGTGCGTGCGCAGTACATCCGCGTGATGTTCTCGGAAATCACGCGACTGCTGAATCACCTGCTTTGGCTGGGCGCGCACGGTTTCGACTGCGGCGCGATGAACATCCTGATTTATTGCTTCCGCGAGCGCGAGGCCCTGTTTGACATGTACGAGGCCGTTTCCGGCGCGCGCATGCACGCGGCTTATTTCCGTCCGGGTGGCGTCTACCGCGACCTGCCGGAAACCATGTCGCAGTACAAGGTCAGCAAGATCAAGAACGCCAAGGCCATTGAAGCGCTCAATGAAAACCGCCAGGGTTCGCTGCTGGATTTCATCGAGGACTTCACCGCCAAGTTCCCCAAGCTGGTCGACGAATACGAAACCCTGCTGACCGACAACCGCATCTGGAAGCAGCGCACTGTCGGTGTTGGTGTGGTGTCGCCCGAACGCGCGCTCAACCTCGGCTTCACAGGCCCCATGTTGCGCGGCTCCGGTTTCGCCTGGGACCTGCGCAAGCAACAGCCTTATGAAGTCTACAGCCAGATGGACTTTGACGTGCCCGTCGGCAAGACCGGTGACTGCTACGACCGTTACCTGGTGCGCGTCGAGGAAATGCGCCAGTCCAACCGCATCATCAAGCAGTGTGTGGACTGGCTGCGCGTCAACCCCGGCCCGGTGATCACCAGCAACCACAAGGTGGCTGCACCCGACCGCGAGTCCATGAAGTCCAACATGGAAGAGCTGATCCACCACTTCAAGCTGTTCACCGAAGGCTTCCACGTGCCCGAGGGCGAGGCTTATGCTGCGGTGGAGCACCCGAAAGGCGAGTTCGGTATCTACATCGTCAGCGACGGCGCGAACAAGCCCTACCGCCTGAAGATCCGCCCACCGGGCTTTCCGCACCTTGCCGCCATGGACGAAATGTCACGCGGGCACATGATTGCCGACGCCGTTGCCGTGATCGGCACCATGGACATTGTGTTCGGCGAGATTGACCGCTAAAACCGCATGAGTTTCACCATGATTCCAGCACACACACAAGCGCAGGCAGCTTCATTGTCCGAGCAGGCTTTCGTGCGATTTGCGCGTGAAGTAGGCAAATACCCAGCCGACCAGAAGCAGAGTGCCGTCATGGCCTGCCTGACCATCGTCCAGGAAGAGCTGGGTTTTGTCAGCGCCGAGAGCGAAAAAATCGTGGCCGATTATCTGGGCATGGCGCCGATTGCCGTGCACGAGGTCACGACCTTCTACAACATGTACAACCAGCGCCCGGTGGGCAAATACAAGCTCAATGTCTGTACCAACCTGCCGTGCCAGTTGCGCGATGGGGCCAAGGCGCTCAAACACCTCGAGCACAAGCTTGGAATCTCCATGGGCGAGAGCACGGCCGACGGCCTGTTCACCCTGCAGCAGTCCGAATGCCTGGGCGCCTGCGCCGACTCTCCGGTGATGCTGGTTAACGACCTGACCATGTGCAGCTTCATGAGCAATGACAAGCTGGACCAGTTGATCGATGGTCTCAAATCTGCAGAGGCGAAGTAAACCATGACGCTTTCCGCGAACTCCGTGAACCCGGCCGCCCAGAACGTGCTGTCGCAGTTTGTCGCCACCGGCGTGCAGACCTGTTTTCACGGCCGCCACATCAATCCGCAAATTCTGGCCGATCTCGACGGCAACAACTGGCGCCTGAAAGATTACGAAGCACGCGGTGGCTACCAGGCGTTGCGCAAGATCCTGGCGCAAGGTGAAGGTCAAGGCATGACGCCGGATCAGGTGATTGCCGAGGTCAAGGCCGGCAGCCTGCGTGGCCGCGGCGGCGCCGGTTTCCCGACCGGGCTCAAGTGGAGCTTCATGCCGCGTCAGTTCCCGGGCCAGAAGTACCTGGTCTGCAATTCGGACGAAGGCGAGCCGGGTACTTGCAAAGACCGCGACATCATGCAGTACAACCCGCACAGCGTGATCGAGGGCATGGCGATTGCTGCCTATGCCATGGGCATCAGCGTGGGCTACAACTATATCCACGGCGAAATCTTCGCAACCTACCAGCGTTTTGAAGAAGCCTTGGAAGAAGCCCGCGCCGCCGGTCTGCTCGGCGACAAGATCCTGGGCAGCGCGTTCAGCTTCCAGCTGCATGCATCGCATGGTTTCGGCGCCTACATCTGCGGCGAGGAAACCGCCTTGCTCGAGTCGCTGGAAGGCAAAAAAGGCCAGCCACGGTTCAAGCCGCCGTTCCCTGCAAGTTTTGGCCTGTACGGCAAGCCGACCACCATCAACAACACCGAGACTTTTGCGGCCGTGCCCTGGATCATCCGCAACGGCGGCCAAGCCTACCTCGAATGCGGCAAGCCCAACAACGGCGGGACCAAGATTTATTCGGTGTCCGGCGATGTCGAGCTGCCCGGCAACTACGAAGTACCCATGGGCACACCCTTCAGCAAGCTGCTGGAGCTGGCCGGCGGCGTGCGCAAGGGGCGCACGCTCAAGGCCGTGATCCCGGGTGGATCTTCTGCCCCGGTGTTGCCGGCTTCCATCATGATGGAATGCACCATGGATTACGACTCCATCGCCAAGGCTGGCTCCATGCTGGGTTCGGGCGCTGTGATTGTCATGGACGACAGCCGCTGCATGGTCGAGTCGCTCAAACGCCTGTCCTACTTCTACATGCACGAGTCCTGCGGCCAGTGTACGCCATGCCGCGAAGGCACAGGCTGGCTATGGCGCATGGTGGACCGCATCCACAAGGGGCAGGGCCGACAGACGGATCTGGACCTGCTGAACTCGGTGGCCGACAACATTCAGGGCCGCACCATCTGCGCGCTGGGTGATGCTGCGGCCATGCCGGTGCGCGCCATGATCAAGCATTTTCGCCACGAGTTTGAGGTCATGATCAAGCCGCAACTCCCTCCCGCTTCCCCCGCCGTGGCTCAGGCTTCCCTGCAAGCCTGATTGCGGAAAGAAATACATATGGTTGAAATAGAACTCGACGGCCAGAAAGTGGAAGTGCTTGAAGGCAGCACGGTGATGCATGCTGCTGAAAAGGCCGGCACCTACATTCCGCATTTCTGTTATCACAAAAAACTCAGCATTGCTGCCAATTGCCGCATGTGCCTGGTCGACGTCGAGAAGGCGCCCAAGCCCATGCCAGCCTGCGCCACGCCCGTGACGCAGGGCATGATCGTGCACACCAAGAGCGACAAAGCCATCAAGGCCCAGAAGGGCGTGATGGAGTTTCTGCTGATCAACCATCCGCTCGATTGCCCGATCTGCGACCAGGGCGGTGAATGCCAGTTGCAGGATCTGGCCGTTGGCTATGGCGGAAGCGGTTCGCGTTACGAAGAAGAAAAGCGCGTGGTATTCCACAAGAATGTCGGCCCGCTGATCTCCATGGAGGAAATGAGCCGCTGCATCCACTGCACACGCTGCGTGCGTTTTGGCCAGGAAGTCGCCGGCGTGATGGAGCTCGGTATGTCGCACCGCGGCGAACACGCAGAGATCGAGACTTTTGTCGGCATGTCGGTGGACTCCGAACTGTCCGGCAACATGATCGATATCTGCCCAGTGGGCGCACTGACCAGCAAACCCTTCCGTTACAGCGCGCGGACGTGGGAGCTGTCGCGCCGCAAGTCGGTAAGCCCGCACGATTCCACCGGCGCCAACCTGATCGTCCAGGTCAAGAACAACCAGGTCATGCGTGTCGTGCCACTGGAAAACGAAGATATCAACGAGTGCTGGATTGCCGACCGGGATCGCTTTTCCTACGAAGCGCTGGGCAGCGACGAGCGTCTGAAAAGCCCGATGATCAAGCAGGGCGGCCAGTGGAAAACGGTGGACTGGCAGACCGCGCTCGAATACGTCGCGAATGGCCTGAAACAGATCAAGACCGACCACGGCGCCGCGAGCATAGGCACATTGGCCAGTCCGCACAGCACGCTCGAAGAGTTGTACCTGGCGGGATTGCTGATGCGCGCTCTCGGGAGCGACAACATCGATTACCGTTTGCGCAATGCCGAATTTTCTTCACAAGCCGGCGTGCGCTGGCTGGGTACTTCGATTGCGTCCTTGTCGCAACTGCAGCGGGTGCTGGTGGTGGGTTCCAACCTGCGCAAGGACCACCCGCTGTTTGCGCAACGAATTCGTCAGTCCGTCCGCAAGGGCTGTGCCCTCAGTGCTATTAATTCCGTAGCGGAACTGGCCTCTGCGCATGCCTGGGCCATGCCTGTGGCCAACAACGTGCTGGCTGAACCGTCCGCCTGGGCTCAGGCGCTGGCCGATGTGGCGATCGCGATTGCTGCAGAAAAGGGTGTGGCCGCTCCTGCTGCAGGCCAAGCCACAGACGCTGCGAAAGCCATCGCCAAGTCGCTGATGGGTGGCGAACGCAAGGCTATTTTGCTGGGCAACGCCGCCGCCCATCACGCCAACGCGGGCAGCCTGCTCGCACTGGCCAACTGGATCGCTGCGCAAACCGGCGCCAGTGTCGGTTACCTGACCGAAGCCGCCAACACCGTGGGCGCGCAGCTCGTCGGCGCGCTCCCCTCTGGCGAGGGCATGGACGCCGGGCAAATGCTGGCGGGCAAGCTCAAGGCGGTGCTGTTGCTCAATACCGAGCCCGAATTTGATTCGGCGGCCGGTGCTGAGGCCAAAGCGGCGCTCAATGCCGCGCAGATGGTCGTGACACTGAGCCCCTTCAAGGCCAACATGGACATCAGCGATGTGCTGTTGCCGATTTCGCCATTCACCGAAACCCCTGGCACCTTTGTCAACGCGGAAGGGCGCGTGCAGAGCTTTCATGCCGTAGTCAAGCCACTCGGTGAAACTCGCCCGGCGTGGAAAGTGTTACGCGTGCTGGCCAACCTGCTCGAACTGCCCGGTTTTGATTTCGAGTCTTCGCAGGATGTGCTCAAGCAGGTCCAGGGCGCACAGTCTGCGCAGGTGCCGGCCGAGCGGCTGGACAACAGCAGCACATCGGCGATTCAGTTGACCGCAGGGGAGGGCGTTCCAGCCGTAGCCAGCATTTACCAGCTCGACAGCTTGGTGCGTCGCGCAAGCTCGCTGCAGTTGACCGCCGACGCCCGGCAAGGTGTTGTTGAAGGAGTCGCCGCATGATTGACACTTTCTTCAATGCTGGACAGGGACTGATGGGCGGTATCTGGCCCGGCACGGTGTGGCCGGTGATCTGGACCCTGATCAAGATTGTTTGTGTGGTGGCGCCCCTGATGGGTTGTGTGGCCTACCTCACCCTGTGGGAACGCAAGGCGATTGGCTTCACCCAGATACGCCTTGGCCCGAACCGCATCGGGCCTTTTGGTTTGCTGCAGCCGATTGCCGATGCCCTCAAGCTGCTGACCAAGGAGATCATCATTCCGACAGCGGCCAGCAAGGGGCTGTTTGTGCTGGGCCCCATCATGACCATCATGCCCGCACTTGTGGCCTGGGTAGTGATTCCTTTCGGTCCCGATGTGGCGCTGGCCAACATCAACGCGGGCTTGCTGTTCCTGATGGCGGTCACCTCGCTTGAGGTGTACGGCGTGATTATCGCGGGCTGGGCCTCCAATTCGAAGTACGCCTTCCTGGGCGCAATGCGTGCTTCGGCGCAGATGGTGAGCTACGAGATCGCCATGGGCTTTTGTCTGGTGGTGGTTCTCATGGTGTCGGCCAGCCTGAACATGACCGACATCGTGATGAGCCAGGCCAAAGGCATGGGCGTAGGTTACGGAATGAATTTCCTGTCGTGGAACTGGTTGCCCTTGCTGCCCATTTTTGTCGTGTATTTCATCTCGGGCTTGGCCGAGACCAACCGCCACCCGTTCGACGTGGTGGAGGGTGAGTCTGAAATCGTCGCCGGCCACATGGTTGAATATTCGGGCATGTCTTTTGCCATGTTCTTCCTGGCCGAATACGCGAACATGTGGCTGGTGGCCATTCTGGCCGTCATCCTGTTCCTGGGCGGTTGGCTGCCCCCCTTCGAGTTCCTGTCCTTTATTCCGGGCTGGATCTGGCTGGGCGCCAAGACCTTTGTGGTCGTGACCATGTTCCTGTGGGTGCGCGCGACTTTCCCGCGCTTCCGTTACGACCAGATCATGCGTTTGGGCTGGAAAATTTTCATTCCCGTCACGCTTGTCTGGCTGGTCGTGGTGGGGGCCTGGATGCAGACCCCTTACAACATCTGGAAGTGAATATGGCCCCCACGCTTTTCACTTCGTGTAATGCGCTGCCCCCGGAGGGGGCCGCTGCGCCTGCGGCCCGGCTAAGCCGGTTCCGCGGCCCCTGCTTGAAAAGAATCGCCTATATGCCTCAGTTGCGCAGGAAATCATCATGAGTGCCGTAGCCTCCGTTAAAGATTTTGTCTCCAGCTTCATGTTGACCGAGCTGTTCAAGGGCATGGCCCTGACCGGCAAGTACATGTTCAGCCGCAAGATCACGATCCAGTTTCCGGAAGAAAAAACACCGCTGAGCCCCCGCTTTCGCGGCCTGCACGCACTGCGCCGTTACGACAACGGTGAAGAACGCTGCATCGCCTGCAAGTTGTGTGAAGCCGTGTGTCCGGCGATGGCCATCACCATCGAATCCGACGTTCGCGACGACGGCAGCCGGCGTACCTCGCGTTATGACATTGACCTGACCAAGTGCATCTTCTGCGGCTTCTGCGAGGAGAGTTGCCCGGTCGACTCCATCGTCGAAACCCACATCTTCGAATACCACGGCGAAAAACGCGGCGACCTGTACTTCACCAAGGACATGCTGTTGGCCGTAGGCGACCGTTACGAAAAAGAAATCGCAGCCAACCGCGCCGCGGATGCCAAGTACCGCTGAACAATCCAGATAGATGCTGGCTCAAGAAAGATTTGCAGAACATGGACGCTAGAACAGGTCTCTTTTATGTCTTCGCTTTTGTGCTGCTGTTCGCAGCATTCAAGGTGATCACCGCGCGTAACCCGGTGCATGCCGCTCTGTATCTGGTACTGGCTTTCTTCCAGGCTGCTGCGGTCTGGATACTGCTGAAAGCCGAGTTTCTGGCGATCACGCTGGTGCTGGTGTATGTCGGTGCGGTGAT
This sequence comes from Polaromonas sp., assembly GCF_013817205.1. Classification (GTDB taxonomy): domain Bacteria; phylum Pseudomonadota; class Gammaproteobacteria; order Burkholderiales; family Burkholderiaceae_C; genus Polaromonas. Next base: position 13,332 of record NZ_JACDDD010000032.1, on the reverse strand, counting down.
GGTGCTCTTCCTGTTCGTCGTGATGATGCTGGACGTCAACATGGACGGTGTCCGGAAAAATTTCTGGAAGCACTTTCCGCTCGCCGCCACCGTCGGCACGTTGATCGCCCTCGAGATGGCAGCCGTGTTAATCGGTGGCTTCCGCCCCAGCCAGGAGCCCAAGGCAGCGCTGGCCGTGGCCGGCCAGGCGGTGGAGCAGTTCTCCAACACCAAGGAGCTCGGCAAGGTGCTGTACTCCGAGTATCTCTATCCGCTGGAGATTGCGGCAGTGATCCTGCTCGTGGCAATCATCGCCGCGATTGCGCTGACGCTGCGTCAGCGCAAGGACTCCAAATACATCAACCCGGCAGACCAGATTCGTGTCAAGAGCGCTGACCGGGTCAGGCTGGTGAAAATCCAGCCGACGGTGGCCGCACCGGTGGTTGCACCCACAGAGGAAAAAGCATGATGGTCACGCTGGGACACTTCCTGACGCTGGGCGCCATCCTGTTTGCCCTGTCGGTGATCGGCATCTTCCTGAACCGGAAGAACCTGATCGTGCTGCTGATGGCCATTGAGCTGATGCTGCTGGCCGTCAACATGAATTTCGTTGCTTTCTCGTATTACCTCAGCGACATGGCCGGGCAGATTTTCGTGTTTTTCATCCTGACCGTCGCGGCAGCCGAATCCGCGATTGGCCTGGCCATCCTCGTGCTGCTGTTCCGCAACAAGTCCAGCATCAACGTCGACGAACTCAACACGCTCAAGGGATAAGAAATGAGCCCCCACGCTTCTCACTTCGAGCCTTCGGCACGCTGCCCCTTTAACGACGTTAGGGGCGCATCTGTTATCACAGCAGCCCTGCAGGCGGTTAAACCATGAGCCAAACCCTTTCGGCTGCCACGCTGCTGGCGGTTCCGCTTGCTCCCTTGGCGGGTGCCTTGCTTGCCGGTATTTTCGGTACCACCTTCGGCGGCAATTGGATAGGACGCCGGCTGTCGCACACGCTGACCATTCTTGGTGTGCTGGTGGCGTTTGTGATCTCCGCCATGACGCTCAAAAGCGTAGCAGTCGACGGCGCGAGGTTCAACGAGACGCTTTACACCTGGATGGTGGTCGGCGGCCTGAAGATGGAAGTCGGCTTCCTGGTCGATGGCCTGACCGCCATGATGATGTGTGTGGTGACGTTCGTCTCTCTGATGGTGCACATCTACACCATCGGCTACATGGAGGAAGACGAAGGCTACAACCGCTTCTTCGCCTACATCTCGCTGTTCACCTTCTCGATGTTGATGCTGGTCATGAGCAACAACATGCTGCAGCTGTTCTTCGGCTGGGAAGCGGTGGGCCTGGTGTCCTACCTGTTGATTGGTTTCTGGTTCAACAAGCCAACCGCGATCTTCGCCAACATGAAGGCCTTTCTGGTCAACCGCGTCGGCGACTTCGGCTTCATTCTTGGCATTGGCCTGCTCGCCGCTTACGCAGGTACTCTCAACTACATCGAAGTCTTTGCCAAGTCGGGCGAGATTGCTGCGCTCACCCTGCCGGGTACGGACTGGATGCTGATCACCGTGATCTGCATTTGCCTGTTCATCGGCGCCATGGGCAAGTCGGCACAGTTTCCGCTGCATGTCTGGCTGCCCGATTCGATGGAAGGCCCGACACCGATTTCGGCGCTGATCCACGCGGCCACCATGGTGACCGCCGGCATCTTCATGGTGGCACGCATGTCACCGTTGTTCGAATTGAGCGACACGGCCCTGAGTTTCATCATGGTGATAGGCGCGATCACGGCGCTGTTCATGGGATTCCTGGGCATCATCCAGAACGACATCAAGCGGGTGGTTGCGTATTCGACCCTGTCGCAGCTTGGTTACATGACCGTAGCGTTGGGGGCGTCTGCATACTCGGTAGCCGTGTTCCACCTGATGACGCACGCATTCTTCAAGGCACTGCTGTTTCTGGCAGCCGGTTCCGTCATCATGGGTGTGCACCACAACCAGGACATCCGCTGGATGGGCGGTCTGCGCAAATACATGCCCATCACCTGGATCACCGCCTTGCTCGGGTCATTGGCCTTGATTGGCACCCCCCTGTTCGCGGGCTTTTATTCCAAGGACAGCATCATCGAGGCGGTGCATTTCAGCAACCTGCCCGGTGCCGGTTTCGCTTACTTCGCGGTTCTCACCGGTGTCTTCGTCACGGCGTTTTATTCCTTCCGCATGTACTTCCTCGTGTTTCATGGCAAGGAGCGCTTTGACCAGAACCCCGATGCCCACCATGATGATCATGGACATGACCACCACGACGCGCACCATGCGCCGCATGAGTCGCCCTGGGTGGTGACCGCACCACTGCTGTTGCTGGCGGTTCCGTCGGTGGTCATCGGTTTCCTGACCATAGACGCCATGTTATTCGGCGACTTCCTCAAGGATGCGATTTTCGTCAACGCGGACAAACATCCGGCCATGGCCGAGCTGGCCAAAATATTCCACGGCCCGGCCCAGATGGCGCTGCACGGGCTGCAAACCGCTCCATTCTGGCTGGCCCTGGCGGGGGTGGCCGCGGCCTACTACATGTACATGGTGAATCCCGCATTGCCGGCTGCCATCAAGCGGAGGGTGGAACCGATCTACACGCTGCTCGAGAACAAGTACTACATGGACTGGTTCAATGAAAACGTGTTGGCTCGCGGCGCACGGGGGCTGGGCGTGGGTCTCTGGAAGGGCGGTGACGAAAAGATGATCGATGGGGCGCTGGTCAACGGGTCCTGGAAACTGGTGGGCTGGGTATCCAGCGTCGTACGCAAGGTTCAGACCGGCTACATCTACCACTACGCTCTGGCCATGATCATGGGCATTTTCATCCTGATCAGCTATTTCGTGACCTGGCCGATGTTCAAAGAACTGCTCGGCAAATAGGAATATAAAAATGGGATTGTTGAGTCTTGCCATCTGGACGCCGATTTTTTTCGGCGTCGTTCTGCTGGCGTTGGGCCGTGACGACCAGGCGCGCAGCGTGCGCTGGATTGCGCTGATTGGCGCGTTGGTCAGTTTTCTGGTGACCCTGCCGCTGTACAGCGGTTTTGAAGTGGGTACGACCGCCATACAGTTCGTCGAAAAGGCGGCATGGATTGATCGTTTCAACATCAATTACCACCTTGGCGTGGACGGCATCTCCTTGTGGTTTGTACTGCTGACGGCCTTCATCAATGTGGTCGTGATCATCGCCAGTTGGGAATCCATCACCACCCGCGTCAACCAGTACATGGCGTCTTTCCTGATCCTCAGCGGGCTGATGATTGGGGTATTCACCGCGCTCGACGGGATGTTGTTTTACGTGTTTTTCGAGGCGACGCTGATCCCGATGTACCTCATCATCGGCATCTGGGGTGGACCGCGCAAGATTTATGCGGCCTTCAAGTTCTTCCTCTACACGCTGCTCGGCTCGCTGCTGATGCTGATCGCGCTGATCTTCCTCTACGTCAAGTCCGGTGGCAGCTTTGACCTGGCGACCTGGTACACCCTGCCTCTGAGCAGCACGGCGCAGACCTTTCTGTTTTTTGCGTTTTTTGCCGCCTTCGCCGTCAAGGTGCCGATGTGGCCGGTGCATACCTGGTTGCCTGACGTGCACGTGGAAGCGCCGACCGGCGGCTCCGCCGTGCTGGCCGCCATCATGCTCAAGCTGGGCGCCTATGGCTTTCTGCGTTTTTCGATGCCGATTGCACCGGATGCGGCGCGTGAATGGGCCTGGCTGATGATCGCACTGTCCCTGATCGCAGTGATCTACGTGGGCTTGGTCGCCATGGTCCAACAGGACATGAAAAAACTGGTGGCCTATTCGTCGGTGGCACACATGGGTTTCGTGACGCTGGGCTTTTTCATCTTCAACGATCTCGGCGTGTCGGGCGGCATCGTGCAGATGATTGCGCACGGTTTTGTCTCGGGCGCCATGTTCCTGTGCATCGGCGTGTTGTATGACAGGGTACATTCGCGCGAGATCGCCAGTTACGGTGGCGTGGTCAACACCATGCCCAAGTTCACCGCCTTTGCCCTGCTGTTTGCCATGGCCAATTGCGGCTTGCCGGCCACCGCCGGTTTTGTCGGCGAGTGGATGGTCATTCTGGGCGCCATCAAGTTCAACTTCTGGATCGGCTTGGCCGCATCGACCGCGCTCATCTTCGGGGCGGCCTACACGCTGTGGATGTTCAAGCGGGTGTACCTCGGGCCTGTCGCCAATGAGGACGTCAAGGGGCTGACCGATATCAACGACCGCGAGTTTTTGATGCTGTCCCTGCTGGCGATTGCGGTGATGTTCATGGGTATTTATCCCAAGCCCTTCACCGACGTGATGGACAGCTCGGTAGCCGGCCTGCTTAAGCACGTGGCGATCTCCAAACTGCAATAAGCAACCATTCAAAGAATTTCAGATGATTGACAAACTCAGTTGGATCGCGATTTACCCGGAAATCGTTCTGTTGACGATGGCCTGTGTCATCTTGCTGGTGGATCTCGGCGTCAAGAGCCCGCAGCGCACGCTGACCTATGTGTTGACCCTGCTCACGCTGGCCGTGGTGGCTGCGCTGACGGCAGCCTACGCCATCGGTGGCAACACGGTTTACGGGTTTGGCAACATGGTGGTAAGCGACCCCATGGCCAACTGGCTGAAGTGCTTCGCATCGATTGCCATGATGGTCACACTGGTGTATGCCCGGCCTTATGCCGCAGACCGCCAGATGCTGCGTGGCGGCGAGTTGTTCACCCTGGCCATGTTTGCCTTGCTGGGCATGTTCGTGATGATTTCCGGTCACAACTTCCTGGTGATCTACATGGGCCTGGAGTTGATGACGCTGTCCAGCTACGCGCTGGTGGCACTGCGCCGCGACAACGCCACGGCCACCGAGGCGGCCATGAAGTACTTTGTTCTCGGCGCCCTGGCGTCGGGCTTTTTACTGTATGGCCTGTCCATGATGTACGGGGCCACGGGTTCACTGGACATCAGCGAGGTCTACCAGAAAATAGCCAGTCGCGAGGTGAAACACGCGGTGCTGGTGTTCGGCCTAGTGTTCATCGTGGCCGGCCTGGCTTTCAAGCTCGGCGCCGTGCCTTTTCACATGTGGTTGCCGGACGTCTACCAGGGCGCGCCCACGGCTATCACTCTGTTGATCGGGGCGGCGCCACAGCTCGCGGCCTTTGCCATCTGCATTCGCCTGCTGGTGCAGGGTATGTTGCCGCTGGCCATCGACTGGCAGCAGATGCTGGCCGTCCTGGCGATCGGTTCACTGCTGGTGGGCAACCTTGCAGCCATCGCGCAGAGCAACCTCAAGCGCATGCTGGCGTTTTCGACGATCTCGCAGATGGGATTTTTGCTGCTGGCCTTGCTGGCCGGTGTGGTCAACGGCAACAAGCTCAACGCGGAGTTTGCCTACGGTGCGGCCATGTTCTACGCCGTCACGTATGTCCTGACCACATTGGCGGTGTTCGGCATCATTTTGTTGCTGGCGCGTGCAGGCCACGAGTCTGAAGAAATCTCCGACCTGGCCGGTTTGAACCAGCGCAGCCCGCTGTTCGCCGGTGTCATGGCGGTCTGCATGTTCTCTCTTGCTGGCGTGCCACCGGTGGTTGGCTTCTACGCCAAGCTGGGCGTGCTGCAGGCGCTGGTTTCCTCGCAGCACACCGCTTACATCGTGCTGGCCGTGTTTGCCGTGATGATGTCGCTGGTCGGCGCCTTCTATTACCTGCGTGTGGTCAAGGTGATGTACTTTGATGCGCCGAATACCGGTATGCCCACCGCCATCCATGCGCCTGCAGACGCCCGTGTGGTTCTGTCCATCAACGGTGCGCTGGTGCTGTTGCTCGGCATCATGCCCGGCGGTCTGATGACCCTGTGCACCCAAGCGATTGCCAGCGTCGTGAAGTCACTGGGGACATGACCCAGACTGCGTCGGTATGGTTGGTGGTGGTGCTGGCCCTTGTGGCAGCCAACCTGCCGTTTATCAGCAACCGCCTGCTCGCGGTGTTTCCCCTGTCGCGGCCCAAGCTGCTGGCCGTGCGCCTGGCTGAAATGGTGTTCTGGTACTTTGTGGTGGGCGGCATCGGCCTGCTTCTGGAGCAACGTGCCGGGCAAATCGCGCCGCAGGGCTGGGAGTTCTACGCGATCACCGCGACCCTGTTCATCACTTTTGCCTTCCCGGGCTTTGTCCACCGCTACCTGTTCAAACACCGGTAAGCATGGTGACGGCCGACACGCCTTCAGCGCTTCCCGATTCTGCGGATGACGCTCATCTCAAGGAACACACCCTTGAGTGCCGGGAGCTGATCAAGGGTCACTTCCTCCATGCCTTCCGTGACACTGTGCGCTTGCCGGACGGTCGTGAGGCCACGCGCGAATATGTGCGCCACCCCGGAGCCGTCATGATCATTGCCCAGCTCGATGACGGCCGACTGGTGCTGGAGCGCCAGTACCGCTATCCGGTGCAGGCGGTGATGGTCGAATTCCCCGCCGGCAAGCTCGACGCCGGCGAAGGATCGCTGGCCTGCGCGCAACGCGAGTTGCTGGAGGAAACCGGCTACAGCGCTAGCCGCTGGGCGCGAGCCGGCGTGATGCATCCGGTGATTTCCTATTCCACCGAATTCATCGACATCTGGTTTGCCAGGGAGTTGAGCGCTGGCGAGCGCCAGCTCGATGCTGGCGAGTTCCTGGATGTGTTCACCGCCAGCCCGGCCGAGCTGCTGCAATGGTGCGGCGATGGCCGCGTCACCGATGGCAAGACCCTGACCGGTGCGCTCTGGCTGCAAAACGTGTTGTCGGGCGCATGGGTTCTCGACTGGCAGGACAGCGCTGGCGCCGACACTGTCCGATAATCAGGGCATGAAAGTCCTTGATCTCCAGTGCTCGCACCAGCATGCCTTTGAAGGCTGGTTTGCATCGGAAGGTGATTTTCAAAGCCAACTGGGCCGGGGTCTGGTGACCTGCCCGTTGTGCGGTGACCCCACTATCCGGAAGATGCCCAGTGCGCCGCGCCTGAATCTGGGCGCATCGGCGTCTGAACCGGCGCTAGCTTCTGGCTCACGCGCCCTGTCCCTGCCAGCAGCGGCGTCGGCCGGCGGCCCAACGCAGGACGTGGTGGCCGTGGCCGGTGAGCCGGACGTGCAGGCCGGCTTTCTGAAGGCTTTGCGCCATGTACTGGCCAACACCGAAGACGTCGGCCAGCGATTTGCCGACGAGGCACGCGCCATGCATTACGGCGATGCCGAGCAGCGCAGCATCCGCGGCCAGGCCAGCCGGGCCGAAGCGATTGAACTGATCGAGGAGGGCATCGAAGTGATGCCTTTGCCACTGCCTGAAATCGCCAAGGAAACACTTCAATGACTGAGGCCCCTACGGTCGCTCACTGCGTGTAACTCCCTGCCCCCGAGGGGGCCGCTACGCCTGCGGCCCGGCAAAGCCGGTTCCGCGGCCCATGCTTGAAATGAAAGCCGCAGATATCCTCTCATACTGATGCGAGCGCGCAGGTAGTTAGGGGTACAAACCCCGCAACTCACGCGTGTGCAAAATCCGTTTGCAGGCCACGATAAACGTCGCGGTGCGCAGGCTGACCTTGTGGTCTTGTGCCACTTGCCAGACAGCGGCAAAGGCTTCTTTCATGATGCGCACCAGACGGGAATTGATTTCGGCTTCGTCCCAGAAGAAGCTCGAAAAATCCTGCACCCATTCGAAGTAGCTGACGGTCACGCCGCCGGCGTTGGCGATCACGTCGGGCAGCACCAGCACGTTGCGTTCGTGCAGGATGTCGTCGGCTTCGGGCGTGGTCGGTCCGTTGGCGCCCTCGATCACCATGCGCGCCTTGATTCGCCCGGCGTTGTGTTTGGTAATTTGCTGCTCCAGCGCCGCAGGGATCAGGATCTCGCAGTCCACATCCCAGAACTGGTCGTTGGTCAGGGTCTCGGCCTGCGCAAAACCGCCAACGCTGCCGGTCTCGGCCACATGTTTGAGCAGCGAGGGCACGTCCAGGCCGGCCTCGCGGTAAATCGTGCCGCCATGGTCCTGCACCGCGACGATGCGCGCGCCGGCCTCGGCAAACAGCTTGCCGGCCACGCCACCCACATTGCCGAAACCCTGCACCGCCACACGTGCGGTGCTGATGTCCAAGCCTGTGTGTTTGGCGGCTTCCACACCCACGGTGAAGACACCACGGCCGGTGGCTTCGCGCCGGCCCAGCGAGCCGCCCAAGTCCACCGGTTTGCCGGTGACCACACCGGTCGAGGTCGAGCCGGTGTTCATCGAGTAGGTGTCCATCATCCAGGCCATGATCTGCTCGTTGGTGTTCACGTCGGGCGCGGGTATGTCCTTGTTGGGGCCGATGATGATGCCGATCTCGCTGGTGTAGCGGCGCGTCATACGCTCCAGTTCGCCGCGTGACAGCTTTTTCGGGTCGACGCGGATGCCGCCCTTGGCGCCGCCATAGGGAACATTCACGGCGGCGTTCTTGATGGACATCCAGGCCGACAGTGCCATCACCTCGGACAGGGTCACATCCTGGTGAAAACGCACGCCACCCTTGCCCGGCCCGCGTGAGACGTTGTGCTGCACGCGGTAGCCTTCAAAGTGAGCCACTGTGCCGTCGTCCATGTGGATGGGCACATCGACGATCAGAACGCGCTTGGGGCGCTTCAGTGTTTCGGCCCAGCGCGCCAGGCTGCCCAGGTGCGGGATCACGCGGTCCACCTGCTGCAGGTAGTTGCCCCAGGGGCCAAGGTTGTCGGCCTGCAGGTAAGAGGGAAGCGGGTGTGCCAGCGTGGGGGTGATGGCGGGGGAAGCTTGCGACATCAAATACTCCTGTTGGAAGATCAATGGCCACAGCTTAGGCGCGCCGCGTTCAACTGTCCAAGGCCGGGTTCATGGGTTGTCATGCACTAAACGCATAACCAGGGCTTACTCTTCCCGTATTCGCTCAGGCGTTGAACTGCAGCGCGGCGAGCCGGGCATAAATGCCGCCGCGCATCACCAATTCAGCATGGGTGCCCTGTTCGACCAGCTTGCCGTGGTCCAGCACGACGATGCGGTCTGCCTGCTGCACTGTTGCCAGCCTGTGCGCAATGACCAGGGTGGTGCGGCCCCTCATAGCCGACTCCAGCGCGGCCTGCACCATGCGTTCACTTTCTGCGTCGAGGGCACTGGTGGCTTCGTCCAACAGCAGCAGCGGCGCGTTTTTCAGCATGGCACGCGCAATGGCGATGCGCTGGCGCTGCCCACCCGACAGGCGCACGCCGCGCTCGCCGAGGAAGGTGTCGTAACCCTCGGGCAGATTCATGATGAACTCGTGCGCAAACGCGGCGCGCGCAGCGGCTTTGGTTTCCTCGTCGCTGGCGCCGGGTTTGCCGTAACGGATATTTTCCAGCGCGCTGCTCGAAAAAATCACCGCGTCCTGTGGCACGATGCCGATGCGCTGGCGCAGGTCGTCCAGTGCCAAGTCGCGGGTCGCCACGCCGTCCAGCGTGATGCGGCCCGAGGCCGGGTCGTAAAAACGCAGCAGAAGCTGGAACACCGTGCTTTTGCCGGCGCCACTGGGCCCGACGATGGCCACGGTTTCCCCGGGTGCCACCTCCAGCGAAAAATTGGTGAGGGCGGCCTGCAACGGGCGCGACGGATAGTGAAACTCCAATGCTTCGAATTTGATAGCGCTACCCGCTTGCAGCACGGGGGCTGCAGCCGGATTTAAGGGTGAAGTGACGGGGGATTGCGTCTCCAGCAGCTCCATCAGCCGCTCGGTGGCGCCGGCAGCGCGCAACAGGTCGCCATAGACCTCGCCAAGCACCGCCGTCGCGCCGGCCAGGATGATCACATAGACCACGGTCTGGCCCAGATGGCCAGCTGTGATGTCGCCGCGCATCACCGCCTGCGTGCCCTGGTACAGCCCCCACAGCAGCGCGCCCGAGGTCGCGATGATGATGAAGGCGATCAGTACCGAGCGCGCACGGGTACGGCGCACTGCGGTGTCGAAGGCCTCCTGCGTCGACGCATCGAAACGGGCCGACTCGCGTGCCTCGGCGGTGTAACTCTGCACGACGGGAATCGCGTTGAGCACTTCGGCAGCAATCGCGCTGGAGTCGGCCACCCGGTCCTGGCTGGCGCGGGAGAGCTTGCGCACCCGCCGGCCAAACCAGACCGAAGGCAGCACAATCAACACCAGCACGCCCAGCACCTGGACCATCAGGCGAGGGTTGGTATAGATCAGCATGCCTAAAGCGCCCACACCCATGACCGCATTGCGCAGGCCCATGCTCAGCGACGAGCCCACTACGGTCTGCACCAGCGTGGTGTCGCCGGTCAGGCGCGACAGCACCTCACCTGTCTGGGTGGTCTCGAAAAACTCCGGGCTCTGCCGCACCACATGGCCGTAGACCGCGTTGCGCAGGTCGGCCGTCACGCGTTCTCCCAGCCAACTGACCATGTAGAAGCGACCGGCCGAAAAAAGACCCAGCGCCGCAGCTACGCCGAACAGCTCGAAGAAGTGGGTGCGCAGCGCCATCAGTTGCTGACCCGGCTCCGACGCGCTCAAGCCTCCGTCAATCAGGCCGCGCAGCGCCAGAGGGAACACCAGCGTGGCGACAGCTGCCATGACCAGGAAAAACACGGCTGCGAGAATCCGACCGCGATAGGGACGCAAAAAGGGCAGCAGGCCAGAGAGTGAGCGGGGCGCGCCCTTGGGGGCGAGGGCGGCTGAGGAAGAAGTAGCCATGGGGCGAGTTTAGCGAAGCAACGCCTGGCCGATGCGCTGACTCCCGTCGCTGCTTGCGCAAGCGCAGGGTCAGAGCCCGGGTCCGCAGGCCTGAAGAGTGCGTGATCGCGCCATTGTTCAGGTCTGATGCGCTGGTCCGCCCTCTACCCGGAGCCTTGGACTGCCTTGTGTCCTGCCGGAGACCGCATGGCACAGCCCGGCCAGCCTGCGCCAGCACTGTCATGTCGGCCGCGGCCGCTTACACCGCGCAGGTCACGTATGAAAATTCGGGTGCACCGGCTACCTGGTGGAGCTGGCCTTGCTTGATGTGTAGGCGCACCACTTTTTGCCGGAAGTAACCAGCTCCGCCGATGGCCAGCAGGTGTTGCAGGCCCACCGCCCCCAGACTGGACGACAGACATCGACCGCCTGGGCCGCGTGCGCGGCGGTGACCGGCGCTGTCGATGCTGTCCTACACCGTGGGTGCAGCGGGGAGGCGACAGTGGGTCATGCCTGCGCTGACTCCCACTACCCCCAATGTTGAGCGCCACCCGCGCGCACCCTCCCATCCTGTGAGCCGCACCATTCCTGAGGGCACCCTGGGCCTGACTGGTCGCTGGCTGTTGGCCAACCGCGAGCATGCCTTCATCTGCATGGACGTCGACGGCATCATTACCGCCTGGTTGGGCGCTGCCGAGGAAATCCTGGGTTACCGCGCTGAAGAGGTCATCGGCCACAACCTGGCAGCTATCTTCACCCCCGAGGACCAGGCGCGCGGCTTCGACAAGTACGAACTTGCAGTGGCGAGCGTCAATAGCCGCTCCGAGGACGACCGCTGGCATTTGCGCAAGGACGGCACCCGCATCTGGGCCACCGGGGCCGTGTCGTCGGTGCGTGACGATGACGGCAAGTTGGTCGGCTTCATCAAGATACTGCGCGACCGCACCGACCTGCGCACTCAACTTGAATCGCTTGAAACTGCACTTGTCGCGCAGCGCGAATCGCGAGAGCGCACGCACCAGTTTCTCAAGACCCTGGGCCATGAATTACGCAATCCACTGGCGCCCCTGAGCACCGCCACCCACATCATTCGGCGCCTTGCGCCCGATCCGCGCATTGACGGCGCCCTGCAGATCATCGCGCGCCAGGTCGCCGCGCTGACTCGTCTGGCCGACGATCTGATGGACGTGACGCGCCTGGAGACCGGCAAGGTCGAGCCCCAGCTCCAGCGCATGGACCTGTGCCGTTTTTTGGAGGACGTGGTGGTCAGCCTGCAGGAGACGGCAGCCGGCCGGAGCCTGACGCTGGTGACGCTTCGCCCGGCCAGTGCGCTGGAGATCGACATGGACGAAAGCCTGATGCAGCGGCTGGTGCTGAACCTGCTGGGCAATGCCATTAAATACACGCCGGAAGGGGGCAATATTTGGATCAAGGTGGTGCAGGAAGGCACAGACGTCGTGTTCCGTGTTGAAGACACCGGCATCGGCATTGCGCCCGATGTATTGCCGCGCATTTTCGAACTCTTCACACAAGAGCGTGCGGCCAGTGACATGGTCCCTGGCGGCCTGGGCGTTGGCCTAGCCATGGTGCGAGAGATCGCCGAACTGCATGGCGGCAGTGTGCAGGCCCGCAGCGCTGGCGAGGGGCGGGGCTCGGAGTTCACGGTGCGCCTGCCGGCGATCGCGCCGAACTGAAGTCATGCACCCCTGCTGCTCACTATTTGATAGCTGCTGGCGCCTATAAGTAGAGGGCTACAGGCGTTTTTGATGCCTGTCTCCGAGGTTGCAGACGGTTCAGGTTGTCACCCGGGCAATCACGTCTGTCAGTGTGACGGGCGAGCACGGTTTTGGAGTGATCTCGTAGTCCTGACTTGAGATGGCCTCAAGTTGTTCGGCGTATCCCGTCATCAGGGCAATCTTCAGCGCCGGGAACCGCGCTCTTGCAAACTGCGCAAGCGCCAAGCCGTCCATCCCGCCCTGCATCATCACATCGCGGCGCATCAGATCAGGCAGGCGCGCCTGCTGCTGCAACCAGTCACGCGCGCTGGCGCGGTCAGTCCTGCGCCTTGCCGCGGCTCTGGGGGAACGTGCGGCAGCCGGATCGAAAACAGATGCCGGACGGATGCTGAGCCCAATAGTGCGCCGCTGCCAACACATCCCACGCAGCAGACAGCGCGAGTCCGCATGATCGCGCGCCGCAGGGGCTTGTTCTGCCCTGGCGCATGCATTAAACAACAACATCGACCCCAACCCCACTTCTTCCTTCTGAGCCTCGCCGCATCGGAATCAACGGCAGCTAAATTGTCGTTTTTTTGCCCTGGTTGAAAGAAAAAGGAGGTGCACCCCTGTTAGTTCTGACAGGGGTCAAGGCGACGAAGTCGCGCGCAGCTGGCAAGATCAAAGCCATTCCGCATGCAGTCGCCAAAGAAGACTGTTTCGCATGGTGTGCGGGAAAAAAGAGCCAGCAAGAGGAGAGGAAGCGTGAACCGTATCTTGATTAACTGCGCTTGAATCGCCCCGGGTTTCATGGAGGCTGTTTGGTTTAAGTCATGCCTCCACCGTGGAGGCTTGACTGGCGAGTTGCCGGTAGTAGTTTGCCTCAGCTTCTGCCGGAGGTATATATCCGATAGGGCC